>NZ_JBHSPA010000022.1:144890-339578 GCF_042656245.1 Nonomuraea insulae | reverse complement strand
GGTCGAGACGGAGATCCCGGGCAGGACGTCGCGACCGCGTTCGCGGCGTACTGGCAGGATGTCGCGGAAGACGCGGTCCGTCAGCGCGGCGCACAGCGCGGGATTGCCCGCCAGGCCGGCGACCACCCCACTGACCTGTGACAGAGAGATCCCGTCCAGAGCTTCGAGCACGGCGGTGGTCAGGTTGGCGGCGGCCGCTTCCAGGCCGAGCGCCCCGGGATTGGCCCCGCCCGCGTGCCCCCGCCGTACGAGAGAGCCCTCCACCGTGAACAGCGCCGCACGCGAGGACGTGCCTCCTGCGTCGACGCCGAGAACCAGTCGCATGTCAAAAATTATTGTCCAAACGCCTTGACGACGCCATAGTCTGGGCATAATTATCACCAGCGTGGAACTCCTGAACCGCGTCGAAGCCGAGCGGCACGACATGCCCGAGGCCATGCGCAAGGTGGCCGACGCCATTCTCGAAGCCCCCGCCGAGGCCGCCAGGCTGACCATCGTCGACCTGGCCGAGCGGAGCGGGACGTCCACGGCCACCATCACCCGCTTCTGCCGCGCCCTCGGTTTCGCCGGATACGCGGAGTTGCGCGTGGCGATCGCCACCGAGACGGGCCGGGTGGCGCAGCAGACGTGGGAGACCGACATCGGCCAGGAGATCCTGCCCGACGACAGTCTCGAACGGGTGCTGGGCGTCGTGTCCGGCAACGACATCCGCCTGATCCAGGAGACCCGCGACCAGCTCGACCTGGCCGTGGTCGAGAAGGCCGCGCAGGCGGTGGCCAGGGCGGGGCGGGTGTTGTTGTTCGGGGTGTCGAGCAGCGCGGCGGTGGCGAGCGAGATGGAATACCGGTTGCAGCGCATGCGGGTGCCGACCTGGAGCAGGTCCGACGCCCACAGCGCGCTGACCGACGCGGCGCTGCTCGGGCAGGGCGACGTGGCGATCGGGATCTCGCACAGCGGCAGGACGCGCGAGGTCATCGAGGTGCTCGCCGAGGCGGGCAGCCACGGCGCGATCACCGTGGCCGTCACCTCGCAGCCGAGGTCGCCGCTGGCCGAGGTGGCCGAGCTGGTGCTCACGACGGCGAGCCGCGCGACGAGCTTCCGGTCGGAGGGGTTCGCCGCGATCCACTCGCAACTGCTGGTGCTCGACGTCGTGTACGTGTCGGTCGCCCAACAAACCTACGAACGTACGAAACAGGCCTTCGACGTCACCGTCCGCGCTGTGGCCGGACACCGTCTACCAGAAGGGGATACATGACAGTAAATCCGGAAGAGTTCGCCGAACGCGTCGCGCACCTCGTACAGATCATCCCGGAAGATCCGGAGATCACGCGCGCCGCCGATCTCTTCACCAAGTCACTGACCGCGGGCGGCGTCATCCAGGCGTTCGGCTCCGGCCACTCCGAGGCCGTCGCGATGGAGATCGCCGGCCGCGCCGGCGGCCTCGTCCCCACCAACCGCCTCGCCCTCAGAGACATCGTCAGGTACGGCGACGCGCCCCGCTCCGAACTGGACCGCTACGACCTCGAACGTGACCCCGCCATCGCGCACACCATCCTCGACCTGGCCCCCGTCCAGCAGCACGACCTGTTCGTCATCATCTCCAACTCCGGCGTGAACGGCGTGGTCGTCGAGCTCGCCACCCTCGTCAAGGACCGCGGTCACGACCTGATCGCGATCACCTCCCGCGCCCACTGCGAAGCCGTCGCGTCCCGGCACCCCTCGGGCCGCAAGCTCATCGACCTGGCCGACGTCGTCCTGGACAACCACGCCCCGTACGGCGACGCCGTGCTGCCCCTGCCCGACGGGGGCGCGACCGGGGCCGTCTCCACCATCACCTCCGCGCTGCTGGCGCAGCTCGTGGTCACCCGGACGGTGGGCAACCTGCTCGAAGCCGGCGAAGTGCCGCCCGTCTACCTCTCGGTCAACGTCCCCGAGGGCGACGCGCACAACCTCCGGCTGGAGGAGCGGTACGCCGGCCGCATCCGCCGCGGCGCCTGAGCACGTCCGGCGCCACCACCTCTGTTCGGCATGCACAGATTTCGGGGGCCGCACAAGCTGCAAGGAGAACCCCGCCCATGTCCCGAAATTTCGGAAAAGTTTTCGTCTCCTTAGCCATCCCCATCGTCCTGGTCGCGATCGCCCTGGTCGCCGTCCCCGCGAACGCCGCCCAGGCCGTCCGCCTCCAGTACCGTACGAGCGCCCCCGGCGCCACGACGGCCCAGGCCGAGCCCTGGCTGCGCCTGTTCAACGACGGCACCACCACGATCCCGCTCAACCAGGTCAAGATCCGCTATTACCTGACCGGCGCCGAGACCTACCGCTTCGCCTGCTCCTGGGCCGTGGTCGGCTGCTCGACGATCACCGGGCAGTTCGTCCGCCAGAGCGGCAGCGCCCAGTACCTGGAGGTGGGCTTCACCTCGGGCAGCCTCGCCCCCGGCCAGAACACCAGCGACATGCAGCTGCGCTTCTACCGCGCGGACTGGCAGACGTTCACGCAGTCCGACGACTACTCCTACGGCCCCCAGACCGGCTACGCGAACTGGGACAAGGTCACCGTGTACGTGAACGGCGGGCTCGCCTGGGGCAAGCCCACCGGCGCCGAACCGACGCCCACCGTCACACCGACGGTGCCCCCGGGCTCGGCGGGCGTGTTGTTCGACGACTTCACCTACTCGGGGCCGAACGACCCCCTGCTCGCCCAGCGCGGCTGGACCGTCCGCTCCAGCTCGGGAGGCCCCGGCGTGCCCGGCGCCACCTGGTCGCCAGGAGCCGTCTCGTTCCCCGGCGGCCTGCTGACGCTCGACTCCTCGACGAACGGCACCGCCGCGGGCACCGTACAGACCGAGTTGTCCACCGCGAGCCGCAAGTTCCACGAGGGCACGTACGCGGCCCGCGTGCGCTTCAGCGACGCCCCCACCGGCGGCCCCGACGGCGAGCACGTCGTGCAGACGTTCTTCACCATCACCCCGCTGCGCTACAACCTGGACCCCGACTACGGCGAACTCGACTTCGAGTATCTGCCCAACGGCGGCTGGGGCGAGCCGTCCAACATCCTCTACACCACGAGCTGGGAGACCTACCAGGGCGACCCGTGGCAGGCGGTCAACACCCACACCGAGGAGCGGACGAGCTTCGCCGGCTGGCACGACCTGGTCATCCAGGTCTCGGCGGGCCGGATCAAGTACTACGTGGACGGTCGCCTGTTCGCCGACCACGGTGACATCTACTATCCCGAGACGCCGATGTGGATCATGTTCAACCAGTGGTTCATCGATCTCCAGGGCGCCACGGGGACCCGTACGTACCGGCAGCAGGCGGACTACCTCTACTACAGCAAGAACGAGGTCGTCTCGCCCGCCGACGTGACGAGCCGTGTCGCGGCCCTGCGCTCCGCCGGGACCGCCTTCAAGGACACCGTCCCCAACCCGTGACGCAAGCCCCGCGCCCGCCACGGCGGGCGCGGGTACCCCCCACCAGAAGGAATGCCATGAAACACCGCATCGTGGCCCTGGCGGCCGTGCTCGCGCTGGGTGCGTGCGGCACCGCCGAGGACCTGAAGGCCCCCGGGGCACCCACCAAGCTGACCGTCTGGATCATGGACGGCAGCGTCACCAAGGACCTGCTGAAGAAGTTCGAGACCGAGTACGAGACGGCGCGCCAGGGCCTCGACCTCGACCTGCAGATCCAGGCGTGGGACGGCATCGGCGAGCGCGTCACCGCGGCCCTGGCCAGCACCGACGCGCCAGACGTGATCGAGGTGGGCAACACCCAGGTCGCCCAGTACTCGGCCAGTGGCGGCGTCACCGACCTGACCGGCAAGGTGGCCGACCTCAAGGGCGAGGACTGGCTGCCGGGCCTGGCCCAGCCGGGCAACATCGACGGCAAGCAGTACGGAATCCCCTGGTACGCCGCCAACCGTGTGGTCGTCTACAACAAGGACCTGTTCAAGGCGGCCGGGATCGAAGCGCCCCCGAAGACCAGGGACGAGTGGCTAGAAATCACGAAAAATCTGAATAAGGGGGGTAACCAGGGCATCTACCTGACCGGCCAGACCTGGTACGCCCTCGCCGGCTTCGTCTGGGACGAGGGCGGCGACCTGGCGGCCCAGGAGGGCGGCAAGTGGAAGGGAACCCTCGACACGCCCCAGGCCCAGGCCGGCATGGGCTTCTACAAGAGTCTCCAGGCCCTCGGCAAGGGCCCGAAGGACGCCGATGAGGCCAACCCGCCCCAGCACGAGGTGTTCGCCCAGGGCAAGGTCGCCCAGATCATCGCCGTGCCCGGCGTCGCCGCCCGCATCCTGGAGGTGGACGCCGGCCTGAAGGACAAGATCGGATATTTCCCCATTCCGGGGAAGACGCCCGACAAGCTGGGCACGGTCTTCACCGGCGGCTCCGACCTGATCGTCCCGGCCGCCTCGAAGCGCCAGGGAGAGGCGTACGAGCTGGTCAAGGCCCTGGCCGGTGAGCAGTTCCAGACCGAGCTGGCCAAGGCCATGAGCTTCGTCCCGAACCGTACCTCGCTGGCCGGCGTGCTCTCCGGCGATGAGGGCACCGCCGCCATGGCCGAGGCCGCCGCCAACGGCCGCGCCACCCCGAACACCCCCAACTGGGCCGCCGTCGAGGCCACCTCCGTGATCAAGCAGTACATGACCGCCGTCCTCACCGGCGGCGACCCGGCCACGGAGGCGAAGAAGGTCTCCGAGACGATCACCACGACCCTGAACAGCGGATCCTGAATGCGGAACCGGTCCTACTGGCCCTACCTGCTCATCGCGCCCACGGTGGCGGGCGGGGCCTTCCTCCTGCTCTATCCGCTGCTCAAGGCCGCGCTGATCTCGTTCCAGCACTTCAGGATGGGCGAGCTGATCAGGGGCGGGGCGGCGTTCGCGGGGCTGGAGAACTACGTCGAGCTGCTGAGCGGCGAGGAGTTCTGGCAGGTCCTGGTGCGTACGCTCGCCTGGACGGCGATCAACGTGGTGCTCATCGTGGGCCTGTCCACCGGCATCGCCCTCATGCTCCCGCGCCTGCGCCGCGGCCTGAGACTGGCCCTGATGAGCGCACTCGCGCTGGCCTGGGCCACGCCGATCATCGCGGCCACGACGGTGTTCCAGTGGTTGTTCCAGTCGGAGCTGGGCGTGGTCAACTGGCTGCTGGTCACGCTGGGCCTCGACTCCTTCCAGGGTTACACCTGGTTCGCGAACGGGACGGCCACGTTCGCCGTGCTCGTGATCCTGGTCGTGTGGCAGTCGGTGCCGTTCGCCGCGCTCACCCTCTACGCCGGGCTGACCACGATCCCGGTGGAGTTGTTCGAGTCGGCCAGGATCGACGGCGGGACCGGGTGGCAGGTGTTCTGGAAGGTCACCTTCCCGATGCTCAGGTCGTTGTTCGCGCTGGTCGCCTCGCTGGAGGTGATCTGGGTGGCCAAGTGTTTCCCGCAGATCTGGGTGCTCAGCCAGGGCGGTCCCGACGGCGCCACGACCACCCTGCCCGTGTACGCGTTCAAGGTCGCCCGCGTGCTGCACCGCTACGACCTCGGCTCGGCGGTGGCCATGCTCACGGTCATCGTCCTCGCCGTCGCCCTGGTCAGCAACCTGCGACGGATGGTGCGCTCATGAAACGGTTCGTGCTCAACGCGACGGCGGTCGCCGTGCTCGTCGTGACGATCTTCCCGGTCTACTGGATGTTCCTGACCGCGTTCAAGCCGACCAGGGACATCCAGGCGGACACCCCCACGTTCTGGCCCGTCCACCCCACGCTCGACCATTTCATCACCGCGATCAACGCGCCGGGGTTCTGGACCTACTGGCGCAACAGCCTGCTCGTCACGGTGGCGGCGGTGCTGCTCGCGCTGGTGGTGGCGCTGCTGGCGGCGTTCGCGCTGGCCAGGATGCGGTGGCGGGGCAAGGGCGCCTTCGTGGTGGCGGTCTTCGCGGCGCAGATGGCGCCGTGGGAGGCGCTGCTGGTGCCGGTGTTCATCATCGCCCGCGACACCGACCTGCTGGACTCCCTGGCCATGCTGACCGGCGTGTACTTCATGATCACGCTGCCGTTCACCATCGTGACGTTGCGCGGCTTCCTGGCCGCGATCCCGCTGGAACTGGAGGAGGCGGCGCAGGTGGACGGGTGCAGCCGGATGGTGGCGTTCCGGCGGGTGGTGTTCCCGCTGCTGGCCCCGGGGTTGATGGCGACGTCGTTGTTCGGGTTCATCACGGCGTGGAACGAGTTCGCGTTCGTCAACGTGCTGATCATCAAGGATCAGGACAAACGTACGCTGCCGGTGTGGTTGTCGTCGTTCAGGGACGTGTTCGGCACGGACTGGGGCGCCACCATGGCCGCCGCCAGCCTGTTCGCCCTGCCCGCACTACTGCTGTTCCTGTTCCTGCAACGCCGCGTCGGCACAGGCATGACGGCGGGGGCGGTCAAGGGCTAGAGGCCGAGGGCGGGCAAGCGGCGAAAAGGCCGTCGTCATGATCTCGCCCCGTTCCGGTTCCTCGGGCCAGCCCGCCGGGTCGGACACGTACGTGCCGCGGTAGGGCACCGTGAACACCCACCCTTGTTCCCGCAAGAGCGAAACGGCGCGCAGTGCCGTGATCTTGGCGACTCCATAGCGGCGCGTCAGTATCTTCCCGCTGGGTATCGCACGGTTTGGTTTGATTTCGCCGCTTCTGATCTGGGCGACGATATCTCTGGCGATGATGATGTAGAGGGCATTTGTCTGCTTCGGGCGTGCAACCCCGAGAGGTCCGACGAAGGTGCCTTCGCCTTTGACGGTATGGACGAGCTGACGTCGACGAAGCTCGCGGACCACGTTGCGGGCAGTGCTCCGCGCGATGTCGAACTCCTCCTCCATGGCGGCCTCACTTGGCACGGCATCACCGACTCGAAGCTCACCCTTGGCGATCCGCTCGTGGATCACCTCGGCGATCTGGATATAGAGCGGGACGGGGCCATCTCGATCGAGCATGCTCGTATGCTAGACGTGTAGATACGAGTATGTAGGCAAGAGTCATTCCTCGGGCCAGGTCTGGTCGGCTATCTCTTGTGCAATCCGCTGGTAATGCGATGTTTTGCGCCTCTTGCGAGGTGCTTCCGCGGGAGGTCCCACGAAGGCGCCCTCGACTTGGACGGTATAGACGAGCCCTTCTTCGCGCAGGACGCGGATCGCCCGCCTGGCGGTGGTTCTGGCGACCCCGAACTCGTATTGGATGTCGGCCTCGCTCGGTACCGGGTCTCCGGATGAGAGCCCTGAGACCCGCTGCTTCAGGATTGCGGCGATCTGGAGGTAGATGTGGGTGTCGCCTTCGTAGTCGAGCACGTAGGCAACATAGGCCAAGGCGGGCAAGAGCTCCCATATCGTTCTGTCTATACAGGCAGAGGAGCCCGTACAACCAGACAAGACAGAACGACCAGACGTATGGAGTGCGCCTGGTCAGGCGGCGGAGGTGAAGGTCGCGTGGAGCTTCTTGGCGTCCGGGAGCAGGTCGCGGGCCGCCAGCCAGGCCGCCGCGCCGGCCGCGTCCCCCGCCGTAGCCACCCGCTCGCCGGCCAGCAGTTCGACCACGGCCCGGCGCACCGGCCCGTCGCTGGTCAGCACGCTGCCGGCGAGCACCACGGGCCCGGAGACATGCACCCTGCGCAGGGTCGTCACCAGATGGTCGGCGGCCTTGTGCGCGATCTTGACGGCCGACGGGTCACCTGCCTCGGCGGCCTGGCTGACCAGGGTGGACAGGGCGGCCAGGCGCATGTGGTCGGCCTGCGCCAGCCGTACGATGCGGATGGCGGTCTCTCGCGGTGAGGCGGGCCGCTGATCGCCGAGGAAGTGCTCCACCACGAGCTCGGCCAGCGCGCCGCCGCCCGTGACGCGATCGCCGGGCGGCACCGGCATGCCCTTGTCGAGGGCGCCGACCAGCTCTTTGACGGCCCGGCGCCCGATCCAGAAGCCCGAGCCCTCGTCGCCCAGCAGCCACCCCAAGCCGTCGGCGACCGTGTTCAGGCTGTGGTCCGTGATCCGGGCCGCGACCGCGCCCGTGCCGGACAGCAGCAGCGAGCCGTCGGGCTCCGGCGAGCCCGCCGCGTAGGCGATCTGGACGTCACCCGTGTAGCGCGGTCCTTCGGCGATCCCGTGATCGGCCCAGATCTTCGCCAGCTCGAGCGCCATCTCCTCCACGTGCCCGGCCACCCCCGTCAGCGAGGCGACCACCTGTGCCCCGTCGAGGCGGCCGAGCGCCTCGCCGAGCGCGGCCCCGACCGCCGCCACCGCCTTCGCCATCCCGTGCGCGGTCGGGTTGCCCGCTCCGGCCCGCGCGTATCCCACCCGGGTCCCGTCCAGCGCGTGGACGGCCACGCGGGTGGAGGTGGCACCGGCATCGACGCCGACCACTAGCGATTGAGTCACGGTCCGAGTCTGGGGGTTGACGTGACCCGGAAGCAAGAATAATTTTCGCCAGAAGACCGGGTATTCGGAAGGAATATTCGTGACTTCAGGAGCCCTCGGGCGCGTCGAAACAGAACTACCCGGTTTGCCGGAGGCATTGCGCAGAGTCGGTGAGGTAATTCTCGGCGACCCGGCCGAGGCCGCGCGGTCGACCATCATCGCTCTGGCCGAACGCGCGGGCAGCTCGCCCGCGACCGTGACCAGGTTCTGCCGGGCCTTCGGCTTCTCCGGCTACGCCGAGCTGCGCGTGGCCCTGGCCACCGAGACGGGCAGGGCGGCCCAGGCGGGCTGGGGCGCGGGCGTCGGTCACGAGATCGGCCCCGACGACCCGCTCGACGCGGCCGTCGAGGTGATGGCGGCGGCCGACACCAGGCTCATCCAGGACACCGCCGCCCAGCTCGACCTCGACGTCGTCGCCCAGGTGGCCGACGCGATCGTGGCCGCGCCCCGGGTGCTCCTCGTCGGCGTCTCCACCAGCGGAAACGTCGCCACCATGTTCGAGGGACGGTTGCGCCGCATCGGCATCCCCGGCTGGAGCGCGGGCGACGCGCACGTGGCGCTGTCGGAGGCCGCGCTGCTGAAGGCGGGCGACGTGGCCATCGGGATCAGCCACCGGGGCCGTACCCGTGAGGTCATGGAGGCGCTGGCCGAGGCGGGCAGCCACGGCGCGCTGGCGGTGGCCGTCACCTCCTTCGCCCGCTCCCCGCTGGCGGAGCTGGCCGACCTGGTGCTGACCACCGCCAGCAGGGAGACCACGTTCCGGCTCGGCGGGCTGGCCGCCGTGCACTCGCAGCTCTTCGTGCTGGACGCGGTGTACGTGGCGGTCGCCCAACGCACTTATGAGCGGACGAATGAGGCGTTCGAGCGCACGATCAGCGCCGTGGAGAGCCATCGGGTGGAGAGAGGCTGAATGACGTACGCATCCAAGGTCCTCGATCTGGCACGCCAGGTCGCGGAGAGCCAGGCAGAGCCGGTACGCCGGGCGGCCGGGCTGTTCGTGTCCTCGATCCGGGCGGGCGGCGTGGTCAACGCCTTCGGCTCAGGGCACTCCGAGGCCATCGCGATGGAGATCGCCGGGAGGGCGGGCGGCCTCGTACCGAGCAATCGCCTCACCCCCAAGGACCTCGTGTTGTACGGCGGGCAGCCCCCGAGCGTGCTCACCCCTGAGCTGGAGCGGGACCCGGAGGTCGCGCACCAGATCTACGAGCTGGCCCCGATCGCGCCCGAGGACGTGTTCGTGCTGGTCTCCAGCTCGGGCGTGAACGGCACGGTCGTCGAGCTGGCCAGAATCGTCAAGGACCGGGGACACCCGCTGATCGCGATCACCTCGGTCGAGCACAGCACCCGCATGACCTCGCGCCACCCGTCAGGCGGCAAGTTGCTCGACCTGGCCGACGTGGTGCTGGACAACGGCGCGCCGTACGGCGACGCGATCCTCGACCTGCCAGGCGGCGGCAGCTACGGTGCGGTTTCCACGATCACCTCCGCGCTGCTCGCGCAGATGGTGGTCACCGAGGCGGTGGACGAGCTCGTCGCGCTCGGCGAGACGCCGCCGATCTACCTGTCGGTCAACGTGACCGGCGGCGATGAGCACAACAAGGCCCTGGAGAGCCGTTACGCAGGGCGTATCAGACGCGGATCATGAAAGGTCAGGAGTAGTCATATGCCTCACACCCCCCACCTCAGCAGGCGCGAGCTCCTCCGTGGAGCGGCGCTCGTACCTGTCGCGGGCGCGCTGGCCGCCTGTGCCACGCCCGCCGCTCCGCCGGCGGCCTCGAGTTCGGCGGCCCCGGTCGCGACCAGTGCCGCCAACCCCTTCGGCGTGGCGAACAACAAGCCGCTGGAGATCTGGATCTTCGACGGCGGCTTCGGCCAGGACTACGCCAAGAACATCCACGAACCGCTGTTCAAATCCAAGTACGCGGGCGTCGAGATCAAGCACAACGCGACCAAGGAGATCACCAAGGTCCTCCAGCCGCGCTTCGCCGGCGGCAACCCGCCCGAGGTCATCGACAACTCGGGCGCCAACTTCATGGACTTCGGCGCGCTGGCCCAGGACAACCAGATGCAGGACCTGACCCCGCTGCTCGACGCCCCCTCGTGGGACGACCCGAACGTCAAGGTCAGGGACATGCTCGACCAGTCCGTCATCGACATCGGCATGTACGACGGCAAGTTCACCGTGCTCGGCTACGTCAACTACATCCACGGCATCTGGTATTCGCAGAAGGTGTTCAGGGACAACGACTGGCAGATCCCGAAGACCTGGGACGAGTTCCTCGCGCTCTGCGAGACCATCAAGAAGTCCGGCAAGATGGCGCCGTTCACCTATGCCGGGAAATTCCCGCAATATCTGTACGAACCGCTGCTCACCATGGGCGCCAAGATCGGCGGCAACGAGGTGCTGGTCAACATCGACAACCTCGAGGACGGCGCCTGGACCACCGACGCCATGAAGACCGCGGCCGCCGCCTGGGCCGAGGTGGGCGCCAAATATCTCATGCAGGGCACCACCGGCCTCGACCACGTACAGACGCAGACCGCCCAGAACAAGTACAAGGTGGCCATGCTGCCCTCCGGCTCCTGGCTGGAGAACGAGCAGAAGACGACCACCCCGGCCGACTTCGAGTACGGCATGTTCCCCATTCCCGACGTGACCGGTTCCGACAAGATGCCGTACGGCACCCTGCACACCCAGCCGGGCGAGAACTTCATCGTCTCCGCCAGGAGCGCCCACCCGCAGGCCGGGATGGAGTACCTGCGGGCCATGTTGTCGAAGAAGGCGGCCGGCGACTTCAGCGCGCTCGTCCGTACCCTGACCGTGGTCAAGGGGGCCACCGAGGGCCGCGACATCTCGCCCGGCGTCACCAGCGCCACCAAGGCGATCACCGACGCGGGGACGAACACCGTCTTCTACCGCTGGCAGAACTGGTACGGCCAGCTCAAGGACGAGGGCATCGCCGCCACCGGCGAGCTCATGTCGGGCGGTCTGACCGCGGATCAGTACCTCGAACGCATGCAGAAGAAGGCCGACGAGATCAAGAACGACTCCTCGATCAAGAAGTACAAGCGCTAATGATCTTCAACAGGTATCGCCGTGGGCTGTTCATCACCTCGTTCCTGGCAGCCCCGGTGATTCTTTACCTGGTGTACGTGATCTCCCCGTACCTCCAGGCGTTCTACATCGCGATGACGGACTGGCGCGGTGTGACGGCCACGCCCAGGTTCATCGGGCTGGACAACTTCCAGCGGCTCTTCAACGACGGCAACTTCTGGAAGGCCGTCACGCACAACGGTGCGCTGCTCGTCCTGCTGCCGCTGTTCACCATCGTCATCGCCCTGTTCTTCGCCTTCCTGCTCAACGTGGGCGGGCCGCAGGGCGTGACGGGGATCCGCGGGTCGAAGTTCTATCGCGTGATCTTCTTCTTCCCGCAGGTCCTGGCCGTGGCCGTGGTCGCGGTGCTGTTCCAGCAGGTGTTCAGGCCCGACGGCAGCGGCATGCTGAACGGTCCCCTCATCGCGCTCGGGGCCGAGCCGATCGGGTTCCTGTCCAACCAGAACGTGGCGTTCTGGTCGGTGCTGGCGGTGATGGTCTGGCAGGCGGTCGGCTTCTACGTCGTACTGTTCTCTGCCGGCCTGGCCGGCATCCCGAAGGACATGTTCGAGGCCGCGCAGATCGACGGGGCGAGCCGGGTCAACCTGTTCTTCCGCATCACGCTCCCGCTGCTCTGGGACACCATCCAGGTCGCCTGGGTCTACCTCGGCATCCTCGCCCTCGACGTCTTCGCGATCGTCTGGGTGATGACCCTGCAGCACGGCGGCCCCAACTGGTCGACCACGGTCATGGCCGCCGAGATCTACCGCAACGCCTTCGAGCACTTCCGCTTCGGCTACGCCTCGGCCCTGGGCGTGGTGATGTTCTTCTTCACGATCGGCTTCGCGATCCTCTCGCTGCGTCTGTCCCGGCGCGAAAGAATCGAGTACTGAATGACATCGATGTCGTGGATGGCGGCGCACTCGCGGAAGATCGCCCGCGAGGAACGCAGACGCCGGCTCGGCCCGCTCGGGCTGCTTACCCACGTGGCGCTGCTGATCTGGACGGTCCTGGTGATCGTCCCGATCGTGTGGACGTTCCTCGCCTCCGTCAAGAGCGAGGACGAGATCTTCGGCGACGCCTGGTCGCTGCCGGCCTCGCTGCGCTGGGACAACTTCGCCAGAGCCTGGGAACAGGTGCACATCGGCCAGTACATGCTCAACAGCGTCATCGTGGTGTCGTTGAGTACGTTCGGGACGATGCTCATCGGGTCGATGGCGGCGTACGTGCTGGCCCGCTATCCCTTCCGCGGCAACCGGGCGATCTACTTCCTGTTCGTCTCGGGCCTGGCCTTCCCCGTCTACCTGGCCCTGACACCGCTGTTCTTCGTCGTCCAGAACACCGGCAACATCCCCGTGATCGGCCAGTTCATCGGGCTGAACACGCACGGGGGCGTGATCCTGGTCTACATCGCGTACTCGATGCCCTTCACGATCTTCTTCCTGTCGTCCTTCTTCCGCACCCTGCCGACCGCGGTGGGGGAGGCCGCGATGGTGGACGGGGCCTCGCACACGCGGGTGTTCTTCCAGATCATGCTCCCCATGGCCAAGCCCGGGATCATCAGCATCACGATCTTCAACATCCTGGGCCAGTGGAACCAGTACCAGCTCCCGTTGATCCTCCTCCAGGAGCGGGACAAATGGGTCCTCACCATGGGCATCGCCGACGTCTCCACCGCCGCCGGCTACGACCAGGACTGGTCGGCCCTGTTCGCCGCCCTCACCCTGGCCATCCTCCCCATGCTGATCGTCTACACGGTCTTCCAACGCCAGATCCAGTCCGGCCTGACGGCGGGAGCCCTGAAATAGCTCGCACACCGGACATCTGCGGCCTATGGTGCGGAGTGTGACTGGCGACATCCGCGCGTTGCTGGCCCGCCACCTGCCCGACTACCGGGTGCGTTCCGTCCGCCGGCTCGGCCACGGCCTCGACAACTTCGTGTACGAGGTCAACGACGAGCTGCTGGTACGGCGGAGCAGGGTGAGCGACCCCGAGGCCAACCGGCAGGAGGCCGCCCGCCTGGCGGCAGTCAGGGAACTGTCACCCCTGCCGGTCCCCGAAGTCGTCTTCGCCGACGACGAATCCGGCGCGATCGCGTACCGCAAGCTCGCCGGAACCCCCCTCAACCTGCACCAGGATCCCCATTTCGACCCCATCGCCCTGGCCGAGCCGCTGGCCGCCTTCCTCAGCGCGATCCACGGCGCCGCGCCGGCGCGGATGCGCGAACTGGCCCCCCTGGACGTCTACCCCGCACCCACCCTCCTGCAGGACGCCGAACTGGACTACCGGGACGTCGAATCCCACGTCCCCGCCCCGCACCGCGCCCTGGTGGAACGTTTCCTCGGCGACCCCCCACCGAACGGGCCCGGACCCATGAGGTTCTGCCACAACGACCTGGGGGCCGAACACGTGCTGGTGGAGGCGGGCGCGATCACGGGCATCATCGACTGGACGGACGCGGCCATCACGGACCCGGCACACGACTTCGCCCTGATCTACCGGGACCTGGGCCCGGAAGTCTTCGAACAGACGGTGACACACTATGAGTTCGAGGTGACGGATGAGGACCGGGCGAGAGTGCTGTTCCACGCGAGATGCGCGCTGATCGAAGACTTGGCGTACGGCCTGAGCACGGGCCCCCGCCACTACGCGGAAGCCGCCCTGTCCCACCTCCCCCGAACCTTCGAGTAGGCCCGCCGCCACCCACCCCTGGGCCGGTGTACACGGTGGGCCCTGTATGCCCGCCCGGAAGGGCCCGCTCGCCCAGCGCCCACCCGTGGGCCGATAACACGGTGGGCCCTGTATGCCCGCCCCGAGTGGGCCTCGCTTCGCTCGGGCTGTCTTCCTGGGGCGCGCCTGGCGGCACGCAAGGACCTCGCAGAGGGCGCTTCGCGCGTCGAGAACTCAGCCGTTCCCCAGTCGGGCCAAGCCCCGACCCCTGAAGGACTTCGCTCCGCGAAGACGCTTTCATCCCGGCGCAGGCTTCGCGCGCGCTTCCCCGTCGCCCCGTGCCTTCGAACTGAAATCTTGGATGGCGATGGTGAACAGCGAACGCCATCGGAGATTCGTGGACCTACGGAATTGACCTCAATCTAACGTGAGGTTGCATAGTCGGTTTCGTGAAGACCTTTGAGATCGGCGTCATCCTCCCCGGGATCAGCAAACAGCAAGAGAACGGCATTGACCTGCGCGAGGCCGCCCGCCACGCGGAGGACGCCGGGCTGGACGGAGTCTGGCACGGCGATCATTTGGCCATCGGCGGGCCGACGCTCGACGCACCGATCGCGCTGGCCACCGCCGCTGCGGCCACCTCGACGATCAGGATCGGCGCCAGCGTGTTCATCCCGGCGATCCGGCCCGTAGTCTGGGCGGCCAAACAGATCGCGACCCTGCAGTACGTGTCAGGAAACCGGCTGGTCCTGGGTGTCGGTTCGGGGGGTGGGCCGGAACAGTGGGCGGCCGCCGGGGTGACATACCGGGAGCGCGGCAGCCGTACGGACACCGCGCTGGAACTGCTCCCCAAGCTCCTGGCAGGTGAGGAGACTCACCTGAGGGACGAGCCGGGACAGCCGGCGGTCACGCTGGCCCCCGCTGCCTACATGCCTCCCGTGTGGGTCGGCAACGCGTCAGAGGCGGCCATCCGGCGGGCCGCGCGGCTGGGCGACGGATGGTTCCCGTCCCTGATCTCGCCCCGGGAGGTCGCCGAGGGACAGGCTCGGCTGGCGGAGCTGGCCGCGAGTCATGGGCGGCCACTTCCGGTCATTGCCATCGGAGGCTCCGCCGCTCTGGGCACCGGGCCGGGCATCCCGTCCCGGGCGCAGCTCGCGGCTGGCATCAGCGGGGCTTACGGCCGTCCGATCGACGAGGTCATGGAGATCCCGCTCACGGGCCGGCCCGACGAGGCCGCCGAGAAACTCAACGCCTACCGCGAGTCCGGGGCGAGCCACGCGGTCATCGGGATATCGGGGGACGACTGGCGGGCGCAGGTCGACCTGCTGGCAGAAGCGCGGGATCTAATGCTCAGGTGATGCGCCACAGCCAGCGCGCTGACCACTCCAACTTCGCTGCCACACCGCAAGGCGGGACGGGCGACTCGGCATGAGGCGCTCGTCGAGCATCACGCCCAACAAAAGTCGCCAACCGTCAAGAAGCCGAGGCCAGTCCCGCACCGCCCAGCAGATCCAGTCCGATCGTTTCGGCCGAGCGGACGAGTCGCAGCGCGGCGGAAACTTCCGAACTACCCGCCACCTGCTTCAGGGCGGCGTCGAGGTCGGCCTTGCTGCGCCAGAGCTCGGTCACCCAAACGGTGTCGGGCGCATCGGTCTGCCGGTTGATCAGGTACAGCTCACATCCGCGCTCGTTCTCCAACGCACCCGCGGCGCCCAGCAAGAGCACAGCCAACTCCTGACCTTGCCCATCCTTGGCCACGAACTTCCCGTATCGCGCGATTCTCTCCATGCTGATCGAGCTTACCCACGTCTGAGCTGGGCCATCGTCACCCCCGCCGCCCGCCAGGTCGGCCCACACGACGCGGTGGCCGCACCCCAGACGGTGCGTGCCACGCCGTACAGACAGGACCGCCACCAGGCCCAGCCCGCGGCCGGATTGGGCCATGGAGTGGAGTTGCAGGGGCGCGAAGCGGGGCTTGGGTTGCGATGTGCCCGGGTCGGTCACCTCCAGGCGGACGAAGCCGTCGCCGAGGCCGATCCGCACCTTGACCCACTCGCGTCGTTCGCCCGCCGGAACGTGCTGGATGGCGTTGGTCACCAGTTCGGAGGCGGCCAGCACGACGTTGGACCGGAGCACTGGGTGGCTGTCCTGCAGCCACAGTTCGATCATTTGCCGCGCCTGTCGTGGCGCCGTGGCACCGCGCCGAAGCGTCGTGCCTTTCCACGCGGCCACGTCCGGAATCTGCATGGTTCTCATTGGCATGAAATCACCGACTTGTCTGCGCTTGTGCCTACCATTTCCCCGCGACAGGCAAGCTGTCGTGTTCGACTTGCGTCGGTTCCAAGCATGAAGATTCGCGCTCGTGATTGGTGCGATAATCTGGCGAAACCTCGACGACAAAGAACGACGTGCTTTATGTATTGACCGTCGTGTTCTCGTCGCTATACGGTCGCGGCAGTATTGCTCCCGCTCGCAGCCGTGGAGAAGCCGTGGACCTCGACTCCAGCGACCAAATGACACCTCGGGCGCGTTTTGCCAACGACCTTGCCGAACACCGCAAAGCCGCACGAATTACCCAAGCCGCGCTCGCAGTCCGCATACGTTGCCATGAATCACTTATCAGTCATATCGAGAGAGGGCGTCGCGCTCCCACGATCGACTTCGCGGAGGAAATCGATCGGAATTTCGGTCTTGACGGCCACTTCGCCGCTCTGTGCACCCGCATTTCCCAATCGCCCGCTCTCGGGTGGTTCGCTCGATGGGTTGAGGAGATCGAACCGCAAGCCGTCATCCTGCAATCCTGGGACCCGCTGCTGATTCCCGGACTGCTGCAGAACGCCGACTATGCCCGCGCCATCTTCTCCACGACAGCCTCCCCGGATTGCGTGGAAGAGCGTGTCCAGGCCCGGACCCGGCGCATCAACATCTTCGCCGGCCCCAACCCACCGACCTTCCTCGCCCTCATCGATGAAGGCGTGCTGCATCGCCCCATCGGAGGGCCGGATGTCCTTGCAGGCCAACTGCGCTATCTGTACGAATTGGCGCAACACCCACGGATCACTGTCCAGCTCGTGCCTATCGCCGCCGGATGTGTACCTGGCATGATGAGCGCGTTCGCCCTGGCGCGCCTGCGAGAAGGCTCTGAAGTCGTCTCCGCCGACTCGATTCTTTCCGGCCAGGTCACCGGCGATCACGGGGCCGTTGCTCAGCTCAAGCAGAGATATGACCGCATCAGAGCGGATGCGCAGCCGAAGAGCGTGACGAAACTGGCGATAGAGGATGCGATAAGCAAATGGACCAGGTAAAACTCGATGGAGCGGAGTGGCGTAAGTCCACCGCCAGCGGCGACAACGGGCAGTGTGTGGAAGTCGCCACCAATCTCCCCGGCATCATCGCGGTCCGCGACAGCAAGAACAGCGAGGGCTCGGTGCTGGTCTTCACGCAAGGAGAGTGGAGAGCGTTCCTGGCAGGTGCCGTTCAGGGCGAATTTGACGTCTGAAAGCGTCGGCTCGTAGACCCATCCCGTGAACCAGCGGGCCCTCTTTCTGTCACCGGCAGGGGAAGGCCTATTGCCATGCCTCTGGCTGCTCAGCCGGGAGAGGAAGACCGTCTGCTCGCGGGCGCGGGGAGTCGCCTCAAACCCTGGCGGAAGCAAGGATCTCCCGCCACGGTCTTCCCTGTGGAACAGGTTCCCCAGCCAGAGCTTGCTGGGCGCGGACGTGCATCTGACGGCGCCCATCGGGATCCTTCGCGGTGTCACAGGCGGAGATCCACCAGCGGTGCACGAAGGTGTTCAACGCTCCGAGATCCAGACTTACCCTGACCTCGTCGAGCACGGCACTGAGACCGGCGTCAAAAGCTTCACGATCTTCCGGGACGACCAGCGCGGCACGGATGGCCCGCAGGTTCCTCTCAGGCAGAGGTGTGCCGACGGAGATGAAGTCCTGCGGTTGTGCGGTCATGCCGACTCCCTTCCTTGTCACCTAGAGACTACAGAGGGGGGACGACATCCTTCACGCACAAGCGAGAAGCGTCCATCACCGGCATTGTCGACGGCGAGCAGGTCAAGGTCACCGGAGAGACAAGAGACAGCGGGCCTTATTCCCTGTCACAACAGGGGAGGCCCTGTTGCCGTGCGTCTGGCTGCTCGGCCGGTAGGAAGATCGTCCGCTCGTATGTGCGGGCGGTGGGAGACGTCTCAATCCCTGGCGGAAGGATGTTCGGCGCGTCACAGTGGGGGAGACGGATGAAGGGCTGCGCCCATGAATCTCGATCTCGCCTTGACGATCGCGCTGGGCATCTTCTTCGCCTGGCTTTTCCTCGTGCTCATGGGGTTGCTCTCACTGATCGCGATACGGTTGACCAGCCGTTTCCTGATGAGGCGAACCACCACTCGGGTCTCCCCTGAGCGACCGTCAGCAGCGCCCCCCGACTGAACGGAAATCGGCTCGCGGGAGGCCGGGTGGATCTGCTTGGCTGCCTCCCATGACATCGTCGGCCTGGGTAGGCGAAGGCGTACGCCTGCGCGCCAGAGAACCGGAGGACTGGGAGAAGTCCCTCATCTTCGAGGAGGACTCCGACGCGGTGCGGAGCGGTTGGCGGTTGCATCCGCCGCGCTCGGCCGCCCAGGCGAAGAAGGCGATGGCCGAGCAGGCCGAGGAGCAGCTCGATCTTGACGAGTTCTCCCTGGTGATCGCCACCAAGGCGGAGAACGAGCTGGTCGGCTTCATCAACACGCATGAGATCGAGCGCGTCCACGGCACCTTCGCGTACGGGATCAGCGTCGGCACCCCGCACCACCACAAGGGCTACGCCAGCGAGGCCATAGTCCTGCTCCTGCGGTACATGTTCTTCGAGCGTCGTTTCCAGAAGGCCGAGGCGTGGGTCTACAGCTACAACGAGGCGTCGCTGGCCATGCACCGCCGCCTCGGCTTCGTGGAGGAGGGCCGTCGGCGCAGAAGCCACTACGCCAACGGCCGCTATCACGACGAGATCCTGTTCGGCATGACCACCGAGGAGTACGCCGAGCGCTACGCCTGAATCGAATCGAGGCGGCTACGCCTGGAGCTCAGCGCGTACCCGCCGAGTGGCCTCCACGACATTGGCCAGGGAAGCCTCCACCTCCTCATACGTCCGGGTCTTGAGCCCGCAGTCGGGATTCACCCAGACCCGCTCCACCGGCAACACCCCGACCGTCCTGCGCAACAGCCCCTCGACCTCCGCAGCGCCAGGCACCCGGGGCGAGTGGATGTCATAGACCCCGGGCCCGAGCCCCCGCCCGAACGAGGACACCTCGGAGAGGATCCGCGCCCCGGAGCGGGCGGACTCGATGGTGGTGACGTCGGCGTCCAGGCCGTCGATGGCGGCCAGGATCTGGTCGGCGTCGGAGTAGCACAGGTGCGTGTGGATCTGGGTACGATCGGCGGCCCCCGACGTGGCCCGCCGGTAAGCGGCCACGGCCCACTCCAGGTAGTCGGCCTGGGCGGCCCGTCGCAGCGGCAGCAGTTCGCGCAGCGCGGGCTCGTCCACCTGGATGATGGACACCCCGGCCGACTCCAGGTCCCGCACCTCCTCCCTGACGGCGGCGGCCACCTGGAACACCACGTCACGCAGCGGCAGGTCATCGCGTACGAAGGACCAGGCGACGATGGTGACGGGCCCGGTGAGCATGCCCTTGACCGGCTTGTCCGTGAGCGACTGCGCGTACGTGGCCCATCGCACCGTGATCGGTTCCGGACGGCTGACGTCGCCGTGCAGGATGGGCGGCCGGGTGCAGCGCGACCCGTACGACTGCACCCACCCGTTCCTCGTGACCGCGAACCCGTCGAGGTGCTCGGCGAAGTACTGCACCATGTCGTTCCGCTCGGGCTCCCCGTGCACGAGGACGTCGAGCCCGAGCCGTTCCTGGACGCGGATCACCCGCTCGATCTCCTCCTCGACCCGCCGCTCGTAGCCGGTCTGCGAGAGCGCGCCGGACGCCACCGCCGCGCGGGCCGCGCGCAGTTCGCCGGTCTGCGGGAAGGAGCCGATCGTGGTGGTCGGCAGCGCGGGCAGCCGCAGGTGGGCGGCCTGGGCGGCGGCGCGCACCTCGTACGGGCCGCGCTCATCGAACGTCACAGGACCGGGCAGCGCGACGGACGGCCCGGCGGGCACCGAGCCACGGAAGTCGGCCCCGGCCAGCGCCACGACCTCGGCCACCTTCTCCTCCGCGAACGCCAGCCGCCCCCTCAGCGCGGGTTCAAGGCTGGGCTCGTCGTCGATGGTGTAGGGGACGTGCAGGAGCGAGCACGAGGTGCTCACCACCACCCGTGAGGCCCGTACGGCGCCCAGAGCGGCCAGCGCCCTGCCCGGCGACGTCCGCCACACGTCCCGCCCCGACACCACGCCCGCCACCACGGTCTTCCCGGTCAGATCGGCGACCGGTGCCGAGCCCCGTACCAGGTCGATCCCGATGGCCTCCACCGGTGTGCCGGCCAGCACCGGCAGCGACTCGCCGAGATCGCCGAAGTACGACGCGACGAACAGCGAGGGCCGCCCGCTCACCGCCCCCAGCCGCTCGTACGCCGTCCGCACGGCGGCCAGTTCCTCGGGCGTGCGGTCGCCCACCAGGGCGGGCTCGTCGAACTGCACCCATGCGACGCCCTCGGCGGCCAGGGCGGTCAGCAACTCCTCGTAGCAGCCGAGCACGTCGCCCAGCCGGTCCAGCGCCGACCCCAGCAGCAGGAACGTCACCGGCCCCACCACCACGGGCCGCGTCTCGTGCCCGAGCCCGCGCGCCTCCCGCACCTCGCCCAGCGGCTTGCTCGCGTCCAGCTTGAACACGGTGTCCGGCCCGATCTCGGGCACGATGTAGTGGTAGTTCGTGTCGAACCACTTCGTCATCCGCAGCGGCGCCAGCCCCTCCGTGCCCCTGGCCATCGCGAAGTAGGGGTCCTCGGCGTCGCGGTAGCGGGCCGGCACCGCCCCGAGCAGCACCGCCGTGTCCAGCACCTGGTCATACAGCGAGAACGTGTTCGACGGCAGCCCTTCCAGCCCCAGCTCGGCCAGCCGCCGCCAGGTCAGCGCCCGCAGTTCGGCGCCCACCCGGTCGAGCTCCACCCGGGGGGAACGCCCGCCCCAGTACGACTCCAGCGCCCGCTTCAGCTCCCTGCGCGGCCCGATGCGCGGGTATCCGAGCACGGTGGACTTGGGGAATGAGGACATGTTCTTTCGGCTCCCTCAGAGATCGGTCAGGTCGCTCGAATCGTGCCGACTACCCCGCGAGTCGTGCACCATGTATTGGTGCTGCTTATGCTTCGGGAGATCCACTGCTTCACGCGAGTCGCGGGCCGGCTCAGCTTCTCGGCCGCCGCCGCCGACCTGGGGATGTCCCAGCCCGCCATGAGCCAGGCCATCACCCGCCTCGAACGCGCCGCCGGGGTCAGGCTGTTCGAGCGGAGCGCCCGCGAGGTGCGGCTCACGGCCGAGGGGAAGGCGCTGCTGGCGTACGCGGAGCAGGTGATCGAGTCGGTGCGGGCGTTCAGCGGCGAAGCGGCCCGCCTCGCCCGGCCGACCATTCACCTCGCTTATCCACCGCTCGTCGGGGCGCTGGCGGCGCGGATCGTCAGGCGGCTGGCCGGGCGCACTCCCGCCATCGGGGTCGAGCTGCGCGCGGCCGGTCGTGGCGCGGCGGTGCGGGCGCTGACGGACGGCGAGGTGTCGGCCGCGATCCTGAGCACCCCCGCGCCCGCCCAGTTCGTCACGGCTGCCCGTTTCCACGTCACCGTCGACCATCTGGCCGTCCCGGTGGGTCACCGGCTGGAGTCGAGGCCCCGGGTGGCCGCCGCCGAGCTGGGCGGCCAGGTGCTGCTCACGCCGGGCAACCGCCCGTGGCCGGGGCTGCCGGGCCGCTCCCGGCTGGTGGCCGACGACGACTTCGCCGCCGCCCTCGACCTGGTGGCCGCCGGTGCGGGGCTGCTGCCCATCCCGCAGCTCCTGGTCAGGACGGTGCGGCGGGAGGATGTGCGGTTCGTGCCGCTGGAGGCCGGCGACCTGCGCATCACCTACGCCCTGGCCTGGTCGAAGGAGCGGGTCACGCCGGAGCTGATGGCCCTGGTCCAGGCGGTCCAGGACGCTCTCTGGACACGATGAGGATCAGGCGACGGGCAGGTTCTTCAGCGCCTCGCGGCGGCTGAGCCCCGAGATGCCCTTGGCCTTGACGTACCGGATCACCTCGCCGGGATTGGTCTTGGCGTATTCGCGTAATGCCCATCCGATGGCCTTGCGGGCGAAGAAGTCGTTGTCCGACAGGCTCGGCTCGATGCACGCGTACAACAGCGCGGTGTCCGTGCGTGCCTTGAACCGGTTCTGGCAGAGGATCGCCGTGCGCCTCTTCCACAGGTCCTTGTCGTGCGCCCAGTCCAGCATGAGGGTCCGCATCGAGTCGGGATAGGTGGCCAGCAGGCCCCCGAGCCGGTGGGTGGCCAGCTCGTCCACCAGGTCCCACCAGGCGCCGGAGACGATCATCTCCTCGTACATGGGGACGGTGTAGAGGGTCTGGTACTCCCGGTAGAGGTGGTAGCCGGACAGTTCGATGGCGGCGTAGCGCTCCTCGCGGTATTCGGCCTCCCGCCACAGCGTGAGCACCGCCCGCCGCCACTCCGGCGCGGTGTCGAGCCGGAGTTCGGCGAAGACCTTGCGCAGCGCGGCCCGCCGGCGCACCGCCTGGACGCCCAGGAACGGCATGTCCGACTTCATGTAGGCGCGCATCGCCTCGGCCTTGCCGGATTCGGCGGCCTCCTGCAGTGCCAGTCGCACCGCCTTGCCGAGGCTCATCCCTTTTGGGTGGTGCGCTCGCCCGTGGCGAGTCCGTCGAAGAGCACGGTGATGTAGTGCTCGGCCAGGCCGGAGGTGTTGAGCCTGCCGCCGGGGCGGAACCAGCGCACCGCCACCCAGATCGTGTCGCGGATCATCCGGTAGGTCAGCTTCGGGTCGACGTCGGTCCTGAACAGCCCGGCCGCCTGCCCCGCCTTGATCTGCTTCACCCAGATCTGCTCGACCTCGTCCTCGGCCTTGACCAGGTAGTTGAACCGCTCGAACTGGCGAAGGTAGTTCCAGTCGTTCTGCATCACCGTGATGGCGGCACGGTGGGGCTCAAGGGTGCCGAAGCCGATGCGCACCATCTCGGACAGCACGGTGCGGGCGTCGGCGGTGGTGTCGAGCGCGGCGCGGTAGCGGGCGACGAGGTCGTCGAGGAAGGTGGACAGCACCTCGTCGACGATCGTCTCCTTGGAGTCGAAGTGGTGGTAGAGACTTCCTGAGAGGATGCCCGCCTCGTCGGCGATCTCGCGTACGGTCGTGGCCTGGAAGCCCTTGCGCGCGAAGAGCTCCGCGGCGAGCTTGACGAGGTGGTCGCGGCGCTCGGACGCCGGCCCCGATGAGGTGGCGCGCTGGCGCTTCGCCGGGGTGGTGGTCGTGCCGGAGTTCTTTCGCGTGGTCACGTCACCATTATGAACCCTCGGACAATCGCTTGTTCACCTAACCGGCCCAGCTCATACGCGGTTCCCGTGCAGACCAAGCGCTTGCTACGATGCGTGGATGAGCGAGGCGTACATCGTCGGCGCCGTCCGCACCCCCGTAGGGCGCAGGAACGGCGGACTGGCCGCGGCCCACCCCGCCGACCTCGGCGCGCACGTGCTCAGGGAGCTGATGGAGCGCACCGACGTCGACCCCTCAGCGGTCGAGGACGTGATCTTCGGCTGCGTGGACACGATCGGCCCGCAGGCCGGCGACGTCGCCCGTACGTGCTGGCTCGCGGCCGGGCTGCCCGAGGAGGTGCCGGGCGTCACGATCGACCGCCAGTGCGGCTCCTCGCAGCAGGCGCTGCACTTCGCCGCCCAGGCCGTGCTCTCCGGCACGAACGACCTGGTGGTGGCCGGGGGAGTGCAGAACATGAGCATGATCCCCATCGCCTCCGCGATGCTCGCGGGCCGCCCTCTCGGGCACGAGACCCCCTTCGGGGGCTCCAAGGGCTGGGCCGAGCGGTACGGGACGCGCGAGGTCTCCCAGTTCGCCGGCGCCGAGATGATCGCCGCCCGGTGGGAGCTGTCGCGGGAGGAGATGGAGCGGTACGCGTACGAGTCGCATCGCAGGGCCCTGCACGCCATCGACGCCGGATATTTCCGGCGCGAGATCGCCCCCTACGAGGGTGTCACCACGGACGAGGGCCCGAGGAGGGACACCACGCCGGAGAGGATGGCCACGCTCAGGCCGCTCACGGAAGGCGGCCGCCTGACCGCCGCCCTGGCCTCCCAGATCTCCGACGGCGCCGCGGCCCTGCTCATCGCCTCGCCCCGCGCCGTACAGGAGCACGGCCTGACCCCGCGCGCCCGCGTGCACCACCTGTCGGCGCGCGGCGACGACCCGATCATGATGCTCTCCGCCCCGATCCCCGCCACCGTGCACGCGCTCGGCATGACCGGCATGGCCATCGAGGACTTCGACGCGATCGAGGTCAACGAGGCGTTCGCGCCGGTCGTCCTGGCCTGGCTCAAGGAGACCGGCGCCGACCCGGCCAGGGTCAACCCGAACGGCGGCGCCATCGCGCTCGGCCACCCCCTCGGCGCGACCGGCGCGGTGCTGGCGGTCAAGCTGCTGTACGAGCTGGAGCGGACCGGCGGACGTTACGGTCTGCAGACCATGTGCGAGGGCGGAGGACAGGCGAACGTCACCGTCATCGAACGCCTGCTTCCGTCGCCCCCGTCGCCCGCAGAGGACTCCGGGGCGTACGGTGATGGGGCTGACATCTGAAAATACCCCTAGCAAATAGGAAACTTTCCTATTAGATTTCGGGTCATGCCCTTGAGCGGTGACCTGCTTCGCCTCGCCGACGCCGTCCTCTTCCCCGGTTTCGCCGGACACGCGCCCCCCGACTGGCTCCGGCGCCGGCTCGGCGACGGCCTGGCCGGCGTGGCGCTGTTCTCGCGCAACATCGCGGACCCCGCCCAGGTGGCCCGGCTGACCGCCGCGCTACGCGCCGAGAACCCCTCCGTGCTCGTCGGCACCGACGAGGAGTCCGGCGAGGTCACCAGGCTGGAGGTGGCCACGGGCAGCAGCCGGCCCGGCGGGTACGCGCTCGGCGTCGTGGACGACGTGCACCTCACCGAGTCGCTGGCCGCGGACCTCGGCGGCGACCTGGCCAGGGCGGGCATCACGATCGACTTCGCCCCCTCCGCCGACGTGAACTCCAACCCGGACAACCCGGTCATCGGCCTGCGCGCCTTCGGCGCCGACCCGTCCCTGGTGGCCCGGCACACCAGGGCGTTCGTCCGCGGGCTCCAGTCCGCCGGGGTGGCCGCGTGCGCCAAGCACTTCCCCGGGCACGGGGACACCTCGGTGGACTCCCACCACGGGGTGCCGGTGGTGGCCGAGAGCGGCATCGAGGACGCGCTGCACCCTTTCCGCGAGGCGATCGAGGAGGGGGTCAAGGCGATCATGACCGGGCATCTTCTCGTGCCCTCGTACGACGCCGAGCGGCCCGCCACGCTCAGCCCCAAGGTCCTCACCGGGTTGTTGCGCGAGGAGCTCGGGTTCGACGGAATGATCATCACTGACGGCATCGAGATGGAGGCGGTGGCGGGGGCGTACGGGATCGGGGGCGCCTCCGCCCGCGCCATAGCCGCCGGCGCCGACGCGATCTGCGTCGGCGGCGAGCGTGCCGACGAAGCCACCGCCGCCGGGATCCGCGACGCGATCGTGGCGGCGGTGACCCAGGGACTGCTGCCCGAGGAGCGACTGGCCGACGCCGCTCGCAGGGTCCGCGAGCTGGCCGGATGGGCCGTCTCCTCGGGCAGCCCCGCACCGGGGAACGGTCAGGTCGGGCTGGTCGCGGCCCGCCGGGCGATCCGGGTCACGCGCCGCTCCACCGCGGCCGTCCTCCCCCTGGAGCCGGGGCCGCACGTGGTGGAGCTGGCCCCGGCGATGAACCTGGCCATCGACAGAAACACCCCGTGGGGCGTCGGCGAGCCGCTGAGCAGGCTGCTCCCCGGCACCACGGTCACCCGCCTGACGGCCGGCCAGGCCACGGGCCCGGAGCTGGAGCGCCTGCTCGGCCGGGCGGCGGGACACCCGCTGGTCGTGGTGGTCAGGGACGTGCACCGCCACGCCTGGCAGTCCGAGGCGCTGCGGCACCTGCTCAGCGCCCGCCCGGACGCCGTGGTGGTGGAGATGGGCCTGCCCGCCCGCTCCGACCTGGGCGCCGTGCACATCGCCACGTACGGCTCCGCCAGGGTCTGCGGCCAGGCGGCGGCGGAGGTGCTGACCGGTAGTCTCTGATCGTGAACTTCGACGGCGAGGATCTTTCCCACAAGGCGCTGGGCGACCGGCTCCCGTCCGGCGAGTCGCATGTGTTCCGCGCGTGCGATCTGACGGAGACCGACCTGTGGGGCGCCTCGCTGGCGGGGGCGCGGTTCGAGTCGTGCGTGCTGGAGCAGACCGACTTCCGCAAGGCCGACCTCGACGGGGCGGTGTTCACGGGCGGGGGCGGGATGCGCACGCGGTTCAACGACGCCGACCTCATCGACGTGAGTTTCACCGACGTGGACCTGTCGTCGGCGCTGTTCGCCGGGGCCCTGCTGACGGATGCCTCGTTCACGGGCTGCCGCATGATCGGCGCCTCCCTCACCGGCTCCCGTGGCACCGGTTTCAAGGTGTCCCGCTCCAACCTCACCCTGGCCAACCTCGGTGGTTGTTCGCTGCGCGGTGAGCTCATCGAGGGCGTGCGCTTCGACGACGCCGACCTGTCGGGCTGCGACTTCACCGAGGCCACGCTCAGCGACTGCCGCCTCATCGGCACGCGCCTGCTGCTGACGAAGTTCGCCAAGGCGGACCTGCGCGGCGCCGACCTGGGCGAGCCCGACGACTCCAGACTACGGGCCTTCGCCGGCGCCGTGATCAACCAGGCGCAGGCCAACGCCATCCTCGCCGCCCGCGGCATCACGGTCCTCTGAGCACGAGACGAACGAACCAGGGCACGACATGGCAGGGACGAACATGGCGCGGATGCCCGCCGGGCTCGTCGCGCTGGCCCTCGGCGGTTTCGGGATCGGCCTGACCGAGTTCGTCATCGCGGGCCTGCTGCCGGCGGTGAGCCGCGACCTGGCCGTGTCCGAGGCCGCGGCGGGCTGGCTGATCTCCGGCTACGCCCTGAGCGTCGCGGTCGGCGCCATCCTGCTGACCGCCGCCACCTCCTCGCTGCCCCGCAAGCCGGTCCTGGTCGGGCTGGTGGCGTTGTTCGTCGCCGGCAACCTGCTGTCCGCCCTCGCGCCCGACTACCCGTCGATGCTCCTGGGCCGGGTCGTCGCCGCGCTGTGCCACGGCTCGTTCTTCGGCCTCGGCTCGCTCGTCGCCCGGCGCATGGTCGCGCCGGAGCGGGCGTCGCGGGCGGTGGCGGTGATGTTCGCCGGTCTGACGGTCGCGAACGTCCTGGGCGTGCCCTTCGGCGCCCTCGTCGGCGAACGCTGGGGCTGGCGCGCCACCTTCTACGCGATCACCGTGCTCGGCGTGCTCGCCCTGATCGCGATCGCGACCCTGGTCCCGGCCTGGGCCGGGGCGGTGGAGGACGCGCACACCCGCGGGAGGCCCCAGCTCGGCGCGTTCCGCTCCTGGCAGGTGTGGCTGACCCTGGTGGCCACCGCCCTCGGCTACGGCGGCATGTTCGGCGCCTTCAGCTACATCGCCTACACCTTCACCGAGGTCACCGGCTTCTCCAGCCGCGACATGGCGTGGCTGCTCATCGTGTACGGCACCGGCCTGGTGATCGGGAACCTGGCCGGGGGACGGGCGGCCGACCACGACCGCGACCGTACGCTGATCGTCTCGCTGGCCGGTCTCACCATCACGCTCATCGCCTTCGGCCTGCTGGCGGACAGCCCGGTGGCCTCGGTGGCCCTGGTCTTCCTGCTGGGCGTGTTCGGGTTCGCCGGCGTGCCCGGCATGATCACCCGCGTCACCGACCACGCCCACGGGGTCCCGCTCGCCGCCAGCGCCAACGTCTCGGCCTCGAACGTCGGCAACGCCCTGGGCGCCTGGCTCGGCGGCCTGGCCATCACGGCCGGCTTCGGTTACACCGCCCCGCTGTACGTCGGCGCCGCCATCGTCCTGGTCGCCTTCGTCGTCATGATGTTCGCCGCCTTCCTCGACAGAGGCCGCGTCAAGTAACGGCGGTCAGCCGCGTCAGGGCGGCCTCCGCCTCCGTCATGATCCGCTCCACCAGCTCCCGGCACGACGGCAGGTCGTCGATCACCCCCACCACCTGCCCGGAGGCCATCACCCCCAGATCCACCCGCCCCTCCACCATGGCCGCCCGCAACAGGACAGGCGTGTTGGCCGCCTGCAACACCTGCGCCCACGTCAGCTCCCGCCCCCGCCGCATCCGCCGCCCCTCCCGGAGCATCGAACGCCACGACAACCGCGACAGCCGCTTGAACCGAGCCCCGTTCACCATGGCCCGCACCAGGCGGGAACGGTCGAGCGAGGCCACGAACGGCGTGTTCAGCACCCGGTGCGGCACCCCGTCCACGTTCGGCGTCACCACCGTCTCCCGCGCCGCCAGGTAGAACTTCTTCACCTCGTCGGGCACCGTGGAGTCGCTGGTCAGCAGGAACCGGGTGCCCATGGCGATCCCGCAGGCCCCGTACGCCAGCGCCGCCACCAGTCCGCGCCCGTCAAAGAACCCGCCCGCCGCGACCACCGGGATGTCCACGGCGTCCACCACCTGCGGCAACAGCAGCGTGGTGGCCACCGGCCCCGTGTGCCCGCCGCCCTCCCCGCCCTGCACGACGACGGCGTCCGCCCCCCACGCCGCCACCTTCTCGGCGTGCCGCCGCGCCCCCACCGACGGCATCGTCACCACGCCCGCGTCCTTGAGCCGGGCGATCAGCTCCCCGCGCGGCGCCATCGCGAACGACGCCACCCGCACTCCCTCCCTGACCAGCACCTCGACCCGCTCGGCCGCGTCGTCGGCGTCGGCACGCAGGTTCACCCCGAAGGGCGCCGACGTCCGCTCCTTCACCCGCCGGATCGCCGCCGTCATCTCGGGCACCGACATGGTGGCCGCCCCGATCACGCCCAGCCCGCCCGCCTCGGAGGTGGCCGCGGCCAGCCGGGCGCCGGCGACGTACCCCATGCCGGTCTGCACGATCGGGTACCGGCAGCCGACCAGCGCCGTCAGCGCGGTCCTCACGCCGCCACCTCGCGGTCGCGCAGGCGGCCGGGGTCGAGCCGGTCCAGGACGCGCAGCTCCTCGGCGGTGGGCTCCCGGCTCTGGGCGACATTTCGGGTATCGAGGTCGAAGCCCGTCGCCGCCGCCACGTCGTCCACGCTCACCCCCGGATGCACGGAGACCAGCCGCATCGCCCCGCCAGGCCCCCCGAAGTCCAGCACGGCCAGGTCCGTCACCACCCGCCGCAGCTCGTACGCCCCTCGATCCGTGCCGAGCCCGCTCACCATGTCCACCTCGGGCACGAAGACCCGCCTCGAATGCCGGGCGATCCAGTAGCTCGTCGGATCGCACCGAGTGTTCCCCGGCGCTCCCCGCACCCCCAGCAACTGCGCCTTGGGCCGCGCCCAGTCGCCGACGCAGGAGATGTTCGTGTTGCCGTACCGGTCGATCTGGCTCGCCCCGAGCATGACGTGCCGCCGCCCGTTCAGCACCAGCCACAGGTGATCGCGGAACGGCAGCCAGCCCTCCACCACCTCAGGCGCCGCCCCGAGCGCCGGCACGTCGCCGGTGAGCAGGCAGACGCCGTCGTGCGTGAGCAGCTCCGGCTCGAACGTCAGCCGCGCCAGCCGCGCCGCCAGCACCGTGACGGCGCCGCCGATCCCGGCCGCGAGGATCTCCCCATCGCCCCTGAACGCCTCCGCGCACGCCACCACGCAGATGTCAGCCCTGCTCACGGGCTTCCTCCACATACTGTCGCTGGGCGGCCTCGTCGCGCCCGTAGTCCGGCTCGCACGAGGTGAACCCGGCCCCGCCCGGCGCCTCCACCACGCCCGCCACCATGGACCGGCTGATCAGCAACGACTGCACGGGCCCCTCCTTCAGCAGGTCCGCCGTGTCCACCACCCGCTCGCACGACACGTAACACCGCCCGGCCGCCTTGGCGTAGAGGTCGTCGAAGTACGGATCGGGCCCCAGGTACTGGGCGTTGCCCCGCGCGTCGGCCCGGTTCAGGTGGACGAGCGCCACGTCCATGGTCAGCGCCGGCACCGCCACCAGCTCCTCCCCGTCCCCGTACGGCGAGCGCACGGTCCGCAGCTCGGGATTGACCCGCAGCACGTCCGAGCCCAGCCCCGCCCGCGTCGGCAGGAACGGCAGCCGGTGCGCCCCGGCCAGCAGCCCGAACATGAACATGCCCTCGTCGTACTCCGTGAACTCGATCTCCCCGCCCTGCCTGGCCCGCCTGAAGTGCGGTTCGAGGGGGATGGAGTCGAGCGTCACGAACGGGGCCACGACCCTGCGCACCTTCCCGGCCGCGCAGAGCATGCCGACGTCGGGGCCGCCGTAGGAGATGATCGTCAGGTCGCGGACGGGGGAGCGGAGCAGGGCGCTGACGAGGGTCATGGGCTTGCGGCGCGAGCCCCAGCCGCCGATCCCGACCGTCATCCCGCTCTCCACCGACGCGGCGACCTGCTCGGCCGTCATCACCTTGGTCACGGAAGGGCTGGCCGGGGAGCTCACTGGAACCGCTCCCTGTGCCGGTCGGCGACGCCCATGAGGTTCAGCTCGAAGGTGAAGCCCTGCTCGAAGCGGTAACTGCGGTTGACGTCCACGGGGTCGATGCCGTTGAGGGACTCCTTGGCCCGGCGGATCACGTACGGGTCCTTGTCCGCGATCTGACCCGCCACCTCCATCGCCGCGTCCCGCACCTTCTCGCGCGGCACCACCTCCAGCACGGACCCGAACGCGTGCAGCTCCGCCGCCGTGACGTTCCTGCACGTGTACACCATGGCCCGCACGAGTTGCCGCGGCACCAGCCTGGCCAGGTGGGTGGCCGCTCCCAGCGCGCCCCTGTCCACCTCCGGCAGCCCGAAGTAGGCATCCTCACTGGCCACCACGATGTCCGCGTTCCCCGCCAGCCCGATCCCGCCGCCCAGGCAGTGCCCGTGCACGGCGGCGACGACGGGCACCGCGCACTCGTACACCGCCGCGAACGCCGCATAACACGCCCGATTCACGCCGACCAGCGCCTCGAACCCCTCGGCGTCCCGTAACTCCTTGATGTCCACCCCGGCGTTGAACCCCCGGCCCTCGGCTCGCAGCACCACCACCCTGGTCCCGGGATCCTCCCCGGCCGACCGGACGGCCCGCGCCAGCTCCTCCCAGTCGCGCACGGCCAGCGCGTTCACCGGGGGCACGTCCATGACGACCTCGGCGACGGGCCCGCCCAGCAGCGAGATCCCCATAGTGCTCCTATCTGCACCTAACGCTTGCTTGGTACGGTAGCATCCGTGACCGTCACTTACGACTACGCGGGCAAGGCCGTCCTGGTGACCGGCGGCACCAGAGGCATCGGCGCCGGCATCGCCAGAGCCTTCCGCGACGCGGGCGCCGAAGTCACCATCTGCGCCCGCACCCCACCCCAGCCGGACGCGCGCATCCCCCTCGGGGTGGCCGAGCCGCCCCACGCCGGGGCGTACCGGTTCGTGCAGGCGGATGTGCGCGACCCCGAGGACGTCGATCGGCTGATCTCCGGGTTCGACCGCCTCGACGTGGTGATCAACAACGCGGGCGGCTCACCTCACGCACCGCTGGAGGGCACCTCGCCGCGCCTGCACGCCCGCGTCATCGAGCTCAACCTGACGGCCCCGCTCCTGATCTCGCAGCGCGCCCACCCCCTGCTCGCCGCCGCCGGCGGAGCCATCGTGATGATCGGCAGCGCGAGCGGCGCCCGCCCCTCGCCCGGCACCGCCGCGTACGGCGCCGCCAAGGCCGGCCTGCACCACCTGGCCCGCTGCCTGGCCGCCGAATGGGCCCCACGGGTGCGCGTCAACACGGTCGTCGTGGGCCTGGCCGCCACCCAGGACGCCGCCGGCCACTACGGGGGCCGATCCGACCTGGACGAAAGGGCCGTCCCGGCCGGCCGGATGGCCACCCCCGCCGACGTGGCCCAGGCATGCCTGTGGCTGGCCGCCCCCGGCTACGTGACCGGCGCCGAGGTACGCGTGGACGGCGGCGGCGAGGTCCCCGCCTGGCACCACCTGGTCGCGGAGGAGACGTCAGCGCAGTGACGAGCGGCGGGTCCTGGGTGGGTCGGCGCAGTGACGAGGGGGGCGCTCCCGGGGGTGGGTCAGCGCAGTGACGAGCGGGCGGTGGGCTGTAGGCGCAGGCGTTCCGGGGGCGCGGTGAGGTGGGTCTTCAGCATCGGCAGGTCCACCTCCCGCTCGTCCTCCGGCGTCTCGAAGCGGGCGAACCACACGAACACGTTCTCCCCGGCCCGTACGGGCAGCCGCGGATAGGTGTTGTCCGCGTGCTCGCTCTCCAGGCAGGCGACCGGCGGCACCCCGGCCCCGGCCAGCACGGGGGCGACCTCACGGGCGAAGAAGGCGGCGAAGCCGTCCTCGACGTGGTAGATCGTGGCGACGTACAGGGACGATGGCGGTTCCCCCGCGCCCACCGGCGGCCGCTCCCAGGAGGGGAACTCGGGCCCCGCCGGCCGCAGCAGCAGCACGTCGTCGGAGTCGACCAGGATGGCGTTGGCGGCGGAGCGGTGGGCCTGCCACACGGGCCCGCCGTAGAACGCCTCCAGCGACGCCCGTCGCGCCTCCATGTCGGGGAAGGCCCGCAGCCAGGGGAAGGTGTCAGGCTCGCCGGCCTCGCGGAAGGTGCCGGCGACGCGCATGCCCACAGCCTCCTGTGTCTCGACGAACTCCCGCTCGAACAGTGAGATCAGCGTGTCCCGCAGGCCGGGGCGCGTCGTGTAGTGCCGCAGCTCGTAGATCATGCGCCGGACGTTAGGCCCGCGTCGCTGACATCTTGTGTCAGCGTATGGTCCGAACAATATTCTGATCACTCAGAGCTACATAATGGCAACTCTTAGTTATATGCTCGCACTGACCTTGATCCCCCGAGGTCAAGGAAGGTCAAAGGGGCGGGGGCGCGTCTTGGGCCCTGACGGCCGCCGTCTCCGAAGGGCGAAGGAGCACAAGTGATCAAAAGGATGTGCGCCGCCACGGCCGTGCTGGCAGCGGTCGCCGGCGGCACACTACTGGCAGTCCCCGCTCACGCTGACGACGACTGGCTTGGTCCGTGGGCCGGCGGCAACTGGTCCACGAACCGGAGTGGCAACAACGGCTCGACCCAGTCGGGCAACAACTTCGGCGACGTCCTCGCCCAGAACGACGGCGACGGATATTCGACGAACGTCAACAACGTCAACGGCTTCGCCCAGACCGCTACCAACGGCGGGATCGCGGTGACGTACATCTTCGACTGACCGGCTGACGTCCGGGAATTACAGCACTCTGAAAGGACATCTTCATGATGAAGAAGCTCTGCGTGACCGGTCTCATCGCGGCCGCGGCCGGCATGACCCTGCTGTCGGCCCCCGCGCTGGCCGACACGAACGCCGGCAACACCAGCTCCAACGTCGACTCCTCGCAGTCGGGCAACAACTTCGGCAACGTCGCCAACGTCAACGTGAACGGCCACGGCGCGACCGGCATCAACAACGTCAACGGCAACACCGTGACCGGCACCAACGGCAGCGACGTCGTCGTGGACGACGTGCACGACTAGTCCGGCGGGTCGCGCCGCGGACCGCCAGAACGCGGCGGTGTCCGGAGCGTGCGCGAGCCGGGTCCGGTTTGATCCGGCTCGCGCCGTATTAGCATCCATGCGTGACTACCTGTGCTTATGTAACTTCCGCGGGTCCCGAGGGCCACGATGACGAGAGCGGTCCGATGGTGGCGGCCTGGCAGGAGTCCGGCATCGGCGGGCGCGTCGAACGCTGGGACGATCCGGCCGTCGACTGGAGCGCGTACGACGCCGTGGTGGTCCGGTCCGTCTGGGACTACATCTTCAGGCGGGAGGAGTTCCTGACGTGGGCGCGGGGCGTGGAGTCCGTCACGAGGCTGCTGAACCCGTACGCCGTGCTGGAGTCCAACACCGACAAGACCTACCTGCGCGACCTCGGCGTGCCGACGGTGCCCACACACTGGACGTCGGAAGGGCTGCCGGACTGGCCGGAATACGTCGTCAAGCCGGCCGTCTCCGGCGGCGCCCGCGACACCACCAGGACCGCCGACCGCGCCGAGGCCATGGCGCTGGCCGCGGCGCTGGAGGCCGCGGGACGCACGCCGATGGTGCAGCCCTACCTCGACATGGTGGAGGCGGAGGGTGAGACCTCGCTGCTGTACTTCAACGGCCGCCTCAGCCACACCGTCCGCCGCAGCCCCATGCTCGCCCACGGGGCGGGTCCTGAGGACGACGCCCGGGCCCAGCTCCGCACACCAGCCCCGGACCAGGTCGAACTTGCCGAGAAGGTGCTCACCGCCGTACCCCATGTCCTTCTCTATGCCAGGATCGACCTGGTCCGGCTCTCCAGCGGCGCTCCCGCCGTCATCGAGGTGGAGCTGACCGAGCCGTACCTCTTCCTGAGCCACGAGCCGTCGGCGCCGGCGAACTTCGCCAGGGCGCTGCGCGAGCTGCTCTGATCAGCAGGTGATCCCGCCGTCCACCGGGATCACCGCCCCCGTGAGGTACGCCCCCGCCCGCGACGACAGATAGATCGCCGTGCCCGCCATGTCCTCCGGCCGGCCGATGCGCCCCAGGGGCACGTTCGAGGCGATGGCCGCCCGGGTGGCCGGGTCGTCGAGCGCGAAGGCCATCATCTTGGAGTCGAAGGGCCCGGGCGCGATGGCGTTGACCGTGATGTGCTGCTTCGCCAGCTGCTTGGCCAGGTGCCGGGTCAGCATGTGCACGGCGGCCTTCGTCGAGGAGTAGGCGTAGCTCTCCAGCGCGGGCACCTTGATGCCGTCGATCGAGCCCACGTTGATCACCCGGGCCGGATCCTCGGCCCCGGCCGCCTCCCTCAACCGGGGCAGGAACTTCCGCGTCAGGTAGAAGACGCCTTTGACGTTGATGTCCCAGAGCTTGTCGAAGGCGTGCTCCGGGTACTCCTCCAGCGGCGCGCCCCAGGTCGCCCCCGCGTTGTTCACCAGCACGTGCAGCGGCCCTTCCACGGCCGACACCAGCCGCTCCACCCCCTCGGGCGTGGACAGGTCGGCCGGCACGGCGAAGCAGCCGAGCTCGGCCGCCGTCTTCTCCACCTCGGCCGCCTTGCGGGCGGAGATGTAGACCGTCGCCCCCGCCTCCACGAAGCCGGCGGCGATCATGCGCCCGATGCCCCGCGAGCCGCCGGTCACGACGACGGTCTTGCCTTCCACTGAGAACAGAGTCATGTTCTGGCAGCATGCCATACCGACCGGTCGGTTGCCAGTGCGCTCACACGCCGGGCAGACGCCCGTTGCGGAACAGGTCCACGAACCTCTGATGGTCCTCCCGCGCCTGCACCCCGTACTTGTGGGCGAAGTCCACCAGCATCCCGATGAATCCGGCCCTGTCGTTGCCGATCACCGCCACGATCGCCTCCTCCGTCGAGAAGTCCACCAGGTCGTGGCTGGACTCGTCGTCGGCCACGGAGTGCATGCGCGCCACCGCCCGCCCCAGGTCCTGCACGATCGAGCGCAGCTCGTCCGGCTCGTTGACGTCGTCCCAGTCCAGGTCGGCGGAGTACGGAGACACCTCGGCCACGAGCTGCCCCACCCCGTCGAGCGCGGTGTAACCCAGCCAGGGATCGGCGTAGGCCTGCAACGCCCGCTGAGACTCGGCCGTGCGATGCCCCTGGTGCAGGAAGTAGGAGGCCACCTTCTCGTCGGTGACGTGCCGCGCCGCCGCCGGCACCGCCGCCTGCTTCATGTACAGGATCACGTCGTTCTCCAGCGCCTGCGAGCGCCCTTCGAGCAGCAGGTTGTACGACGGCAGCCCCGCCGACCCGATGCCCACGCCCTTGCGCAGCGCCACGTCCTTGATCACGTGCTCGACGGGGTTGGCCGTCACCGGCAGCGTGCCCAGGTAGTCGTCGAACGCCGCCAGCACGGCCCGCCTGGTCGCCGCGTCCACCGGCTCGCGCCCCTCCATGAGCGCGAAGCGCCGGTCGTAGTCGTCGACCACGGTCTCCACGTCCAGCAGCGCCACGCGGGTGCTGAGCCGGGCCCGCTGGAGCACGCGGTGCAGCACGCCGCTGGTGGTGCCGAGGGTGAGCGAGCCGATCGCGTCGTCCCCGCCGGCCGCGATGGCGCCCAGCTCCACCAGGTACGCGGCGGCGAAGTCGGTCACGAGCACGCTGATGGAGTCGTCGGACAGCGCCTTGGCGTAGCCGAGCAGGGCCACGCTGCCGGCGAACCGTTTGAGGTCCCAGACGTACGGCCCCACGTACGCCTCGTCGAAGTCGTTGACGTTGAACACCAGCACGCCGGAAGCGTTCATGTACGTGCCGAAGTTCTCGGCGTGCAGGTCACCGTGGATCCACACTCTGCTGGTCGGCCCGTCGAGGTAGGACTCGTCGGCGTATCTTCCCGCCATGTCCGCGTAGAACAGGCTGGCGCTGCCCCGGTAGAAGGCGAAGGGTGTCGCCGCCATTTTCCGAAATTTCCGCCTGAAAGCGGCGGGGTCTCGCTTGATCGACTCGCCGAACTCCGTCATGAGGACATCGAGCAGGAAGGAAGAGCGTGTGCCCATGTTTCGGACCTTAAATCCGAATCCCGCTTCCGCCTACCCTGATCTTTCCCTGACAGGGTTGGGCAGAGCTCGCAAACCCACCACGGCGAGCATGACGGAGAGCGCCCCGAGCAGCACACACTGCGCGCAGGCCGTGCCCCACATGGCGCCTTCCGGCAGGCTCTCGAGCTCCGGCAGCCGGGCCAGCAGCAGGAGCGACCCGGCGCCCGCCAGCGCGAGCGACCATGACGCGGAGTGCCGCCCAGCCAGCACGGCCACTGAAGCGGCGGCCCACACCAGGACCGCCAGCCCGAGGTGCAGCCACAGGTAGAGCCAGTCCGATCCCTGCGGCTCCAGCGCGATCACCAGCCTGTCGCAGCCCACCGCCGCCAGGCCCGCGGCCACGACCGACAGCGTGAGCCGCCACGAACGGCGCCACGGCGTGACGTCGCTGTGGAAGCCGAGCAGGAGCGCGATCACCGGCACGACCGTGAACATCAGATCGGCCGCCTCCGTCAGCGGCCGGGGCCCGGCCAGGACCATGGGGACCAGGAAGTAGGCCACCGTGGGCACGGCGCCGATCAGGGCCGTGACCTTCGCCAGCCGGACCCGGCCGCGCATGATGGCCATGAACGCGACGGCCCAGCAGACGGTCGCCCCCATGTTGCCGATGTACACCAGGCGAACGAACGAGCCGGGCGCGCCGATCGGGACGAACTCGGCGCCGAAGACGAGCGCGCCGACCCAGGAGAGGATCAGCTGGACGGCGTTCAGGCTCTGGTAGGCAAGCCCGAGCAGCGCCACGAGCCGGACGGCCTCGCCCCAGGCGAAATAGCGGGGGGTAGCGCTCGCACCGCCGAGCCGCACCCGCAGGGACAGGGCCAGCGCGCTGGCGACCTCGCCCGCGCTGGGCCGCGGGTTCACCTCGTCGGGCGCCTCGCCCGACGACTCCATGAAAGCGTCCACCATCTCCTCCTCGCGCCCGGCGCGGTAGGAGGCGGGCAGCAGGCGCAGCACGGAGCGATAACGCCGTTCGAGCAAACTCACGCCGTCCACGAGGCTCGGGCCCTCCGTGAGGCTCACGCCGTCCGTGAGGCTCGGGCCGTCCGCGGGGCTCACGCCGTCCCCCGCGCTCACGCCGTCCCTCCGGCGGCTCTGGCGCGCAGGCGGGCGGTGGCGGTCTCGGCGGTGGCGGCCATCCTGGCCGCCTCGTCCCGCAGGGCCCGCGCGCCCTCGTCGGTCAGCCGGTAGTAGCGCCGCAGCCGCCCCCGCTGGGCCTCCTCCCGGTCGAGCACCACCAGTCCGGCTGCGGAGAGCCGGTCGAGCACGCCGTAGAGCGTGCCGATCTTGAGTTGTACGCGCCCCCCGGACAACCGATCGACCTCCTGGACGATCCCGTAGCCGTGGCGGGGCTCGTCCACCAGCGCGGTCAGCGCCAGGAACATGGGCTCCGTGATATTCACAGACCCACGATATCCTGTCCCGCAAGATATCGTCAGGGATGTTGCGAGGAGACCGAGACGACCTCGCCCGTCATGTACGAGGCATAGTCGCTGGCCAGGAAGACGATCACGTTCGCCACCTCCCAAGGCTCCGCCGACCGCCCGAACGCCTCCTTGGCCGTCAGCTCCGCCAGCAGCTCCTCGCTGGTCACCTTCGCCAGGAACGGGTGCACGGCCAGCGACGGCGCCACGGCGTTGACCCGTACGCCGTGCTCGGCCACCTCCAGCGCGACGCACCTGGTCAGCGCCATCACCCCGGCCTTGGCCGCCGCGTAGTGCGCCTGCCCTCGCTGGGCCCGCCAGCCGATCACCGAGGCGTTGTTGACGATGGCGCCCGAGCCCTGGGCGATCATCTGCCGGAGCGCGGCCCTGGTGCAGCGCATGGTGCCGTTCAGGGTGACGTCGACGACCGCGTGCCACTGCTCGTCGGACATCTCGGCCAGGGGCGCCGTACCGCCGAGTCCGGCGTTGTTGACCACCACGTCCAGCCGGCCGTGCGCCTCCACCACCGCGTCGAACAGCGCCAGCACCTGCGGCTCCGACGTGACGTCGCACGGGACGGCGAGCGGTTTGACGCCGGTGAGGTCGGTCAGCGCGTCGGCGGCGGCGCTCAGGCGGCGCTCGTGCATGTCCGAGACGACGATCGTGGCGCCCTCCTCGGCGCAGCGCCTGGCCGTGGCGTAGCCGATGCCCGCGCCCGCGGCGGCCGTGACCAGCGTGACCTTGCCGTCGAGCAGGCCGTGCGCCTTCGGGTAGGGCGGTGACATCGGCGGCTCCAATCAGCGGGGGAGTCCCAGGGTGCGCTCGGCGATGATGTTGCGCTGGATCTCGCTGGAACCGGCATAGATCGTGTCCGCGCGGCTGAACAGGTAGAGCCGCTGCAACTCGCCGAGCTCTCCCACGAGTCCCGCCCTGCCCTGTACGGCCTGCGCCAGCTCGCCCAGCCTGCGGTGCCACTCCGACCAGTACAGCTTGGCGATCGACGCCTCGGGGCCGGGGTCGGGGCGGAGCATCCTGAGGGCGTTGAGCCGCATGATCTCCAGCTCCAGCCACGACCGCACGAGCCGGTCGCGCAGCACGGGATCGTCGGCCGCGCCCGTGCGCCGCGCCGTCTCGATGACCTGGGCCAGCTCCCGCCTGAACCCGATCTGCTGGCCGAGGGTGGAGGCGCCGCGCTCGTACCCGAGGGTGGCCATGGCGACCCGCCAGCCGTCGCCCGGCGCTCCGACGACGTTGCCGGCCGCCGTCCGCGCGCCGTCGAAGAACACCTCGTTGAACTCGGAGGTCCCGGTGAGCTGCACGATCGGCCGCACCTCGACGCCGGGTCGCCGCATGGGGACCAGCAGGTACGACAGCCCGTGATGGCGGCGGGAGCCCTCTTCCGTACGGCACAGGACGAAGCACCAGTCGGCCACGTGCGCCAGCGACGTCCACACCTTCTGGCCCGTGACCACCCACTCCTCGCCTTCGAGCCGGGCCCTGGTCTGGACGTTCGCCAGGTCGGAGCCGGCCTCGGGCTCGGAGTAGCCCTGGCACCACAGCTCCTCGCCGCGCTGAATCGGGGGCAGGAAACGGTCTTTCTGCTCGTCGGTGCCGAATTCGAGGATGGTCGGGCCGATCAGGCCCTCGCCGATGTGGCCCACCCGGGCGGGGGCGTCGGCCTTGGCGTACTCCTCGTGGAAGGCGACCTGGTCCTCCAGGGAGGCGTCGCGGCCCCCGTACCGGCGGGGCCAGGCCAGGCAGGTCCAGCCGTGCTCGCCGAGGTGACGCTCCCAGGCCAGGCGAAGTTCGTGCCCTTCGTGTTCGCGGCCCGGCCCGCCGAGGCCCCTCGCGTGGGCGAACTCCCCGCCGAGGCTCTCCGCCAGCCAGGACCGCGCCTCCTCACGAAGGCTCAACGAACCCCCCATAACCACCGCGGAAGAACACCAGCGGGCCGCCGTCGGCGTGCGTGTCGAGCTGCAGCACCCTGGCCACGACGATCATGTGGTCGCCCGCCAGGTGCTCGTTCTCGACCGCGCAGTCGAGCCAGGCCAGCGTGCCTTCGAGCACCGGGTTGCCGCCGGGGGAGCCGGTCCACGCGAGACCGGCGAACTTGTCGCCGCCCTTGGCCGCCATCTGCGCGCAGACGGCCTGCTGGTCCTCGGCCAGCACGTTCACGGTGATGACCTTGGAGCCGCGCACCCGGGGCCAGCTCGTGCTCGTGTGCGCCACGCAGAACGCCACCAGGGGCGGGTTGAGCGAGACCGAGGTGAAGGAGTTGGCCGCCAGCCCGCACGGCTGCCCGTTCAGCGGATCGACGGCGGTGATCGCCACGATGCCGGTCGCGAACCTGCCCAGGACCTGACGGAAACGGCGGCTGTCGAGGTGACCGTTCGGGCTGTGATGGGGTTGGCCCGTCGGCATGGCGGCTCCGTCGCGAATCCTGCGCTGATGGGGCGTCGGAAGGCCGCGACAACCGTCCGGCGCGATGAGCCGGGCAGAGTGTGTGCTCATTGGTCCGCCTCCTCGTCCACTGCGCCCATCATACCAAGCGCTTGCTTGGACGCTAGGGGGAAGCCGGAACCGGTGTCAAGTCGTGCCGCCCGACCAGCGTTGACACGGGCTAAAGAGGCTGCCTACCGTGACCATTGTGCCCAAGCGCTTGCTTGATTTCCGTGACCGCACCGCGATCGCCGGGGTCGGCTACACCCCCTTCACCAAGAACTCCGGCGTCAGCACCCTCACCCTGGCCTGCCGCGCCGTACTGGCCGCCCTGGAGGACGCCGGCCTGTCGCCCGACGACGTGGACGGCCTGGCCACGCACCGGGTCGGCGACTCGGCCCCGCCCACCCTGGTCGGCCCCGCGCTGGGGCTGAGCGACCTCTCCTGGCACCTCGACCAGTTCGGCGGCGGCAGCGTCTCCCACGCCGTCGTCGGCCAGGCCGCGCTCGCGGTCGCCGCGGGCATGGCCGACACCGTCGTCTGCTACCGGGCCATCAACGCCCGCTCCGAGTTCCGCATGGGCGGGACCGGCCGGGGCGTGCCGGTGAGCCCGGAGGTGCAGTACCAGGCCCCGTACGGGTACGTGGCGCCGCCCCAGCACTACGCCATGTACGCCCGCGCCCACATGCTCCGCTACGGCACCAGGCCCGAGCACTTCGGCCACCTGGCGATCACCCAGCGCGCCAACGCCGCCAAGAACCCGCGCGCTCTCATGCGCACCCCGATCACCATGGACGACTACCTGTCCAGCCGGTGGATCGCCGAGCCGTTCCGCCTGCTGGACTGCTGCCTGGAGACCGACGGGGCTTGCGCCGTGGTCGTCACCACGGCGGACCGCGCCCGCTCGCTGCGCCGCCCGCCGGTCCTCATCTCGGCCGCGGCCTGGGGCGGCGGCACCTCCCACCTCTCGTGCGCGGACCCCACGGTGACGGCTGCCGCCGCCCTGGCCCCGCGCCTGTACGCGCAGGCGGGGCTCGGGCCCGAAGACATCGACGTGGCCGAGTTGTACGACTGCTTCACCTACTCGGTGATCGTCCAGCTGGAGGACTACGGCTTCTGCGCCAAGGGCGAGGGCGGCCCGTACGCTGCCTCGGGCGCCACTTCCCTGGACGGCCCGCTCCCGGTCAACACGCACGGCGGTTTCCTGTCCGAGGGATACGTGCACGGCATCAACCACATCGCGGAGGCGGTGTCCCAGCTCAGGGGCGACGCCGGGGACCGCCAGGTGCCGGGCGCGGAGGTGGCGCTCTCGACGGCCCAGCCCGGCTACATCCTGCCCGCCACCTCCGCCCTGATCCTGAGGAGCGCCTGATGTACCTTCCGCAGCCCGACAGGGACTCCGCGCCGTGGTGGGAACGGGTCGCCGCGGGGGAGTTCGCGGTGCAGGAATGCGACTCCTGCGGCACGTCGCGCTTCCCGCCGCGGGCGTTCTGCCCGCGATGCCGTACGGAGGGGTGGCACTGGCACGAGGCGGAGCCCGAGGGGACGGTGGAGAGCTGGATCGTCAGCCATCAGCCGTTCGTTCCTGGGCGGCGCGATCCATACCTAGTGGTAATGATTCGTTTGGCCGTGGTGCCGGAGTGTCTGGTGTACGGGAACTGGCGCGGGGAGCGGCCTCCGGCGTACGGGGAGCGGGTGCGGGGTGTGTACACCGAGGTCGAGGAGGGGGTGACGCTGCTGGACTGGGCGCCGGCCGACGCCGGGAACCCGCATCCCCATCCGCTCCGGCGCAATCCCTCCCATTAGTTGACCGTTGGCCTGGAAATTGGATTTGTACCGGAAAATCCCACCAGTCCCACCATCATGAAACCTGCCCACGCGTCGGGCTTCGAGGGTCGATGATTGTGATGTAGGCGTCGTCGACGTGGACGGCCAGGACTTGGCGGCAGACGTGAGCGGTACGGACCCGGTGGTGCACATGGCCCCGATCCCGCCTGCCCGCGCCCCGCCGGTCCAGGACACGGAAAAGCCCCCATCAGGAGATGGAGGCGTATGTCGTGGCCGGTCCTCGGAGGAAAACGCGTCCTGGCGGGCGTGGGGGACCCGCCAGGACGCGTTTCCTGCCCCGTGTGCGACGGCGCCAGGACTCCGGCGAGGGATGGAGTCCTAGACCGTTGGTCCGCACACGGAGTCGATGGGGGAGCGTGAAGATCCCTGTCGTCGGCAACGTGCGGCGATGTGTTGAGCTGCACCAACCGGGTCATCGACGAAGTGCGTGACGGGGGCGCCACCCTCCTTGTTCCAGACTAAGGATCCGTCCTCGCACTTCACGGTCAGCTCAGTCAGCACCGATTGCACGGACAAGCCGTCGCTCTGGTAGGTGTGGGTGAACCCCTGGCGACGCAACCCGTAACGCAGTAAACGTGTTGCTTCACGAGGGTCATGCCAGGGCAGGTATGGCGTACCCGTGCGGTCCGGCGACACTGGCCTTCACCCCCTCACCGGCCTTTAGATGGATTTGTACCAACGAATGGATGATGGGCCGGTCGAGGGGGTTCGGTCAAGGGCTTGTGGCCTGCTAGAACCAGATCGTCTAAATTGTTGGAACAAAAGGGGTGAAAGTGGCAAGGTCGGTGCTGTATCAGCAGGTGGCTTCGGAGTTGCGACGAGCCATCTACTCGGGTGTCCTCGGCCCCGGGTCGCAGCTGCCGACCGAGGCGCAGCTCATGGAAGACCATGGGGTGAGCAGGAACACCGTCAGGCTGGCCCTTGGGGAGCTGGTCAATGAAGGGCTCGTCACACGCACCCCGCGGCGCGGAACAGTGGTCAGAGACCGCAGACCACTGCTGATCTATCCGCAGCGAGAACTTGAGCCGCAACCCAGAGGGGAACTGCGGGAGGCCTTCGCCTTCGCCGTGGCGCAGGAAGGCCGCGCGCCAAGCCAGTACATCGAGGTGCTGACGGTGTCTCCCGTCGAGGAGATCGCCAGCAGGCTGGAGTTGGCGGATGGGGAATTGGCGGTGGTGAGACGCCGTCTGCGTTTCGTGGACGGACAGCCGTACAACACCAACGATTCCTACTTCCCCCGTGACATGGTTGCCGACTCCGAGATCGCCAGGCCCGGAGACATCGCGCGAGGGGCGAACCGGGTGCTGGAGGAGTTGGGGCACGCGCAGGTGCGCGTCGTGGACGACATCTGGGCGCGCATGCCCAACCAGGAGGAGGCCGAGCGCCTCCAACTTGAGCTCGGCACGCCAGTCATGGTGTATGTCCGAGTGGGTTACGACGGGGCAGACATGCCAGTGCGTGTCGCCGTGTCGGTGCTGCCAGCCGACAAACATTTGATCAGGTACGAGCTCGATCGCCGCTGACGAGCTCGGGGTGAAGGGGTGATCCCGCCGGCCGGGTGCAGCGAGAATTAGCCGCCTCGCTGGCCTAGGGGAGTCGTGCATACTCCCCTAAATCGCCATTTATCACTATATATCGGGTTAAGGACCCATTTCGGCTCTGCGCGACACTGCGCCATCACGCATTGTGCAAACGCGCTCACACATCGCAACGAAGGGTTGCATTATGCACACCAACACCCTGCTTCATCCGCTCTCGCTTCGCAGAGCGGAACCCGCGGACCTTCCCGGCGTACTGACGCTGCTCTCCGACACGGCGGAGTGGCTCTACGCACAAGGGGTGCGGCAATGGCCCCGCGGTGGATTCGGCCCCGAGCGGATCGAACCGCTCATCGAGGAGCGGGTGCTGTTCCTGCTGGACGACGAACTCAGATACCTCGACCCCGACGAATCGGCCCCGCCGGTCGCGACCATAGCTCTCGACGACCATGCGGACCCGGAGTTCTGGACCTCCGCCGATGACCCGGGCTCGGCCCTCTACATCCACAAGCTCGCGGTGGCCCGCCCCTGGTCGGGCTCCGGTCTCGGAGACGCCCTGCTCGACTGGGCCCGCGCCGCCGCCTTCTCGGCGGGCCTGCCCTGGCTCCGCCTCGACTGCGCCAAGGCCAACCCGCGGCTGCAGGGCTACTACCGTGACCGCGGCTTCCGCCACGTCCGCACGGTGGACCTGCCGCACCGCTCGTCCGGGGCGCTCTTCCAGCGCTCGTCGGAGGACGTGCCGACCACGGTGTTCCGCGACCTCACGGTCGCCGAGCTGATCAGCGCCTAACCCCCCTTCCGTGGGCCCGGCCTCGCGTTCGGGGCCGGGCCCCAAAGGCGTCAACAACAGGCCCGGACTTCGTCGTTATTGAATAGGCGGCCGTTCCTCCGCGTACGGTCCCGGGCAGCTTGTCAGTGGACAACGATCGCGCACGCGGAAAGATGCACAGCGATGGACCCCATGCAGGATGTGGCCGGAAAGAACGCGTTCTCGTGGCGGCAGCGCGCATTGGCGTACATCGCCGAGTTGCAGAGCCAGCTGGACAGCTTCGACGACGGATCCCCGGGGGCCCAGGGCGCGCAGAGGCACCTCGAGGCGGCTCGCGAGGCCGCGGCGGGCGAACAGAGTCTGAGAGAGGCCTGGTCCGGGACAGCGCTGGACCGCACCTGGGAGAACATCAACCAGGTGGAGGTCGCCCTGCTGAGGCTGATGCCTGACAAAGACCTCCCGTGGTGGGGCAGCGATGTCCTCGCGCGGGCGTTGCAGCACCTGGGACCGCAGGACCCGCGCAGGGTCAAGCTGGAGGAGCACCTTCGCGGCCAGGACGGGCAGCTGTCGCCGCAGGACCGTACCCTGGCGGTGATCACGCTTCAGGCCGCCAACATCGCCGCGCAGCAGGAGAAGGTGCGGCTGCGCAGCTTCCGCAACACGATCCTGATCTCCACCACCGTCATGGCCCTGGTCGCCGTGGCCCTGGCTCTGGTGGGGGCGCTGATTCCCCAGGCGATCAAGCTCTGCTTCAACGAGCCCTCCACCGGGCCCTCCTGTCCCATCGGGCGCGTCCCGACCGCCTGGGACGTGCCCGTGGTGGAGATCGTCGGCCTGGCCGCGGCCTCGCTGGTGGGCGCGATCGGCCTGCGTCGCATCTACGGGACCTCGACGCCCTACACGCTTCCGATCGTGCTGGCGCTCCTGAAGCTCCCGGCCGGAGCGGTGTCCGCGGTCATCGGACTGGTGCTGATCCAGGCGCGCTTCGTCCCGGGGCTGAGTGAGCTCGACACCAGCGCCCAGATCATCGGCTGGGCGGCCATCTTCGGCGCCGCGCAACAGCTCGTCACGCGACTGGTCGACGAGCAGGGCCAGCACGTTCTCGAGAACGTGCGCGGCGCCTCGCGTGGCGTGGAGGCCGCCAAGCCGGGTTGATCGGCGAAGCCGGTTTCCGGGAGATTGTCGTTGTCCCAAGAATGAGGAGCGCTGGAGGAGGCCGGCGCATTGTCCGCCCGGGCCGGGGAATAGCGGACAAAGATTCTCGCGCCGCAACCGCTTGTGTCCGGCGCGGCCGCATTTCGGGGGAGTTCACATGGTCAAGCAGCAGGAGCACCTTGCCGGCGAGCGTCCGGTAGCGCGGAAACCCTCCACGGCCGAGCAGTACGAGCGTTATGTCGGGGGTTCACCCGAGAGAGAGCGGACGATCTTGGAGCGGCTCGCCCGCGACCTCATGCGGGTCCAGCTGAAGATCAAGGAGCGCAGTGGCGCCGCCGGGATCGACCGGGCCTTCCACGCGAAGGCGATCCTCGGCGTCGAGAACGCCAGACTGAGGTTCAACGCCTCCCTGCCCGAGGAGCTGCGCACCGGATTCGCCCAGCCCGACGCCGAATATCCGGTCATCGTCCGGTTGTCGAACGCGAGCGGTGCCCGCCAGCCCGACTCCGCCCCCGACCTGCGGGGCGCGGCCCTGCGGATCCAGGTGGGGCCGGATGAGACCCACGACCTTCTCATGACGAGCCATCCGGTCTCCCATGCCAGGAACGCGCGCGAGTTCGTCGTGTTCGCGCAGGTCATGGCGGGCGCGAACTCCAATCTGCGCAAGGCCGTGGCGCTGTACGTCAAGCTGCCGTGGGCTCTGGGCTGGTCCACCGCCGCCCGTATGCGGCGCAACGTGCTCGCCGGCACCCGGCGTGAGGTGCGCAGCCTCGCTCTGGAGACGTACTGGAGCCGTGGCTCCATCCTTTGGGGCGAGGCCGGCCCGGTTCGCTTCCGGTTGCGACCGGCCTCGGGGACCCCGGCGGCGCCCCCTCCGCCGCGAGGGGATTCCGACTACCTGTCGCACGAGCTCGCGGCACGGCTGGCCGGGCAGGACGTCGTCTTCGACCTGTGCGTACAGCGATACGAGGACGCCCGGCTCACGCCCATCGAGGACGGCGCGGCCGACTGGCCGGACGCGGACGTGCCCGTCGTCCCCGTGGCCACGCTGACGATCCCGCGCCAGGATCTCGACACCGCCGACGCGCGCGCCACCGAGGTCCGCATCGACCAGCTCGCCTTCGACCCGTGGAACACCACCGAGGAGTTCCGTCCCCTCGGCAACCTGAACCGCGCGCGCAAGGCCGCCTACGAGGCCGGCAGCGCCCATCGCCGCGGATACCGCTTCATCACGCCGACGCCGAAACGCAACCTGGTCGTCGGCGCGCTGCTGCGCGCCGGATTCCGCGTCCTCAACCGATTCCTCCCCTGGCACAGGCTGCCGACCTGGATCGGTCTGCTCAACGTCGAGACCATCCGGCAGGTGCTGCGCCGCGACAACCTCATCGACACCGACGTGCGGCAGGGGCCGCCCGCGGCGCATCCGGTGTCCCCGCCCCTTGAGGATCGCCTGCGCGTCCGGCGCACCTACGACGGCACCTACAACGACCTGTCCGCCCCTGCGATGGGAGCACTCGGCTCGACCTTCGGCCGCAATCTCCCGCCCGTCTACCGGCCGGACCTGTTCGACGAGCCGAATCCGGTGGTCGTCAGCAGGGAGCTGCTCCACCGCGACATCTTCCTCCCGGCGCGGTCGCTGAACGTGATCGCCGCCGCCTGGATCCAGTTCCAGGTGCACGACTGGGTCGACCACAGGCGCTGCCCACCCGGCACGAAGAGCGTCGAGGTGCCGCTCCCTCACGGCATGACGTGGACCAACACCCCGGGGGGCGCACCCGAGAGCGTGATGCGCTTCGCCGAGAACGAGGACCTGCGCCCGGCCGGCGGCACGGGGCCGCCGATCCTGTCCGCCAACGCGGCCTCCCACTGGTGGGACGGCTCGGAGGTCTACGGCGGGGACGAGAGCGTCGCGAAGTCCCTGCGCGAGCCGGACGGCGGTGCGTCGCTGCGGCTGGAGAACGGCCACCTGGTGCCCGGACCGGGCGGCGTCCCGATCACCGGGTTCCGCGACAACTGGTGGCTCGGGCTCAGCGTCATGCACACTCTCTTCGCCCGCGAGCACAACGCCGTGTGCCAGGCCCTGCGCGACGAGTATCCCGGCATGGACGAGGACTCGGTCTATCACACGGCCAGGCTCGTGATCTCGGCCCTCATCGCCAAGATCCACACAGTGGAGTGGACCCCCGCGATCCTCGCCACCGAGCTGATCGACATCGGGCTGAAGGCCAACTGGTCGGGGCCGCCGAAGAACTGGCTGACCCAGCTCGGGCTGTGGCTGGCCGACACGCACGCGCTCACCGGCATCCCCGGGACCCTGCCCGACCATCACGGCGCGCCGTACTCGCTCACCGAGGACTTCGTCACCGTCTACCGCATGCACCCGCTGATCCCGGACGACTACGAGATCGCCGACCACAGGAGCGGGCGGCCGCTGGAGAGCCTCGGCTTCAACGACGTGCAGGGCGCCGCCACCGAGCCGCTCATGCGCCGGGCGGGCCTGGCGAACTCGCTCTACTCGCTCGGCATCGCCCATCCCGGGGCGATCACCCTGCGCAACTTCCCGCGCGCGCTGCAGGCGTTCGAGCGGGACGGCGAGATCGTCGACCTGTCCGTGGTCGACCTGGTCCGCACGCGCCGCCGCGCCGTTCCGCGCTACAACGACTTCCGCGCCGGTGTGCACCAGCCGCGCCTGCGGCGCTTCGAGGACCTCACCTCCGATCCTGACTCCCTGGCCCGGCTGAAGGAGGTCTACCGTTCGGTCGACGACATCGACACGATGGTCGGGCTCTTCGCGGAGAACCCGCCCGAGCGCTTCGGTTTCAGTGACACGGCGTTCCGCATCTTCATCCTCATGGCCAGCCGGCGGCTGCAGAGCGACCGCTTCCTCACTGTCGACTTCAGGCCCGAGATCTACACCCCGCTGGGGCTGGACTGGATCGAGCGCAACGGCATGAGCAGCGTCATCCTGCGGCACTGCCCCGAACTGGCGGGAGTCCTGCCCAGGACCACGAGCGCCTTCGCGCCGTGGCGTCCGGCCATGCCCGAGGCGAACACCGGCATCAGGCACCACTGAAAGCGAGGCCGACCATGGACGTCAAACCGGCCATCAGGCAGGAGGGGCTCGAAGAGCTCCTGTCCCGGCCGCTCCTGGAGAGCATCTGGAAACGCCGGACCCATCGCGTCAGCCGCGGCGCGCGCGTCCCGGCGGGCTCGATGAGCTACCGGTCACCGAACCAGCCGATGCCGCTGACGGAGCTGGAAGAGGCGATCCTCATCGCGCTCACCGGCTGCTCCGGCCTCACCATGCCCGACCGGCCGTTCGAGGACCCACGCGACGGCGAACCCATCATGGCCAAGCCCAACCTCACCATGGCCGGCCGGACGGCTGGCAGCCCCGACAACGCGCAGGGCACCCACTTCTTCATGATCAACGACACCGGCACGTACTACCTGAGGAAGCTCCCACCCGCTCCGGACCTGCCCTTCACCGCCGAAGCGCTGATCGAGCGGGGCCGTCAGGCCAAAGTGCGAGTCCTAGACCGCCGGCTCGACGTGGCCGAGGGGGCGCGGGACTTCCCGGCCTACCTCGACTCGAACCGGTTCCTGTCCAATCTCCCCGGCACCACGATCTTCCTGCCCGTGGTGGACATCTCCCACCAGTACATCAACTGCCTGATGTACCTGCTCACCCAGCCGGAGGGAGCCAGGCCGACGTTCGTCGACGACCGCAACTTCTACCGCCCGGCCGGCGTGGGCAAATGGGTGAAGAACGGATTCCTGAACGCCGACATCAAACTGCCGCTCGGAGCCATGGGGCCGATGCGCACCCAGGTCGAGGCCGACCTGCTGGTGCAGAACCTGATGCTGACCGCGGACGCGATGGGGCTGGGCGCCTGGATCCATGGAACGATCCACCCGCAGATGATGCTGGGCGACCCGAAATTCTCCCGGGTCTATGGCAGGATGCTCGGCTTCGACTTCGTCACGCCGCGCTTCCGTCTCGCCGACATCCTGCGCTGGCACGTGCCGCTGCCGAAGTACGCCGCCCTGCGCTCCCACCCGGTCGGCCTCCGGGTCGACGGGGAGCACCTCATCAAGGCCGCCTGCCCGCCCAACCACCGCTCGATGGAGGCGGCCGTCGAGAGCGTCGTGCGGGCGAAGTTCGGCCCGGACGGGATCTACACCGACGACAAGACCTTCGCCCGCATCTACAAGGGCGACTACGGGCGGCGTTACCTGGCCGAGGCGAGCGCGTACGACCAGGCGGTGATCGACTGCGTGCGGGACGTCTGCGTCTACATCCACGAGACACACGGCCGGTTCCCCGCCCACGCCGACGCCATCCACGTTCCCGGCATCTGGCTGCAGACGCATCACATCGAGCCCGAGTACTACGAGCGGTTCTTCGCGAACGGAATGACCGACGCGCACCAGCGGCATGCCGCGCGATGGCACTGAGGGGAAGCCCATGAAGGTCTACGAGGCCATCGTCGCAGGGCTCGAAGATGTCGGAGTCGAGGCCGCCTTCGGCGGCGCGGGGGAGAACGCGGCGGGTCTGATGCTGGCACTGAAGCATTCGCGGCGGATCCGGCCGATCATCACCCGCCACGAGCAGGCCGCGTCGTTCATGGCCTGCGGGTACGCGATGTACAGCGGAAAGCTGGGCTTCTGCTTCGCCACGGCCGGGCCAGGGGCGTTCAACCTGTTCTCCGGGCTGGCCATGGCGATGTCCGACTCCTACCCGGTCCTGGCCGTCTCGGGATACGCGCCCAGGGAGTGGCAGGGGTGGGGCTCGCTGAACGAGACCTCGGGCCTCGGCGGGACACCCGACTCGCAGGCCATGTTCGCCGCCACGACCAAGAAGTCCTTCCTGCTGGACACCGCCGCGGACACCTTCGACGTGCTCGAGGAGGCGATCAACACCGCTTTCGAGGGGCGGCCAGGTCCCGTTCACATCCACGTCCCCCTCGACCTGACCGAACGCGGCGTCGAGGTCGGGAACGAGCGGCCCGTCCGGCTCGACGTCGCGCCGGTCCTGCCCGACCCGGCACGCGTCGAGGAGATCGCGTCGGTGCTGGCGAACGCCATCCAGGAGGGCCGGCGGGTCGTGGTGCTCGCCGGTTTCGGCGCGGTCCGCAGCGGCGCGGGCCCGCACGTCAAGCAGTTGATCGAACGGTTCCAGATCCCGCTGCTGACCACGCTCGACGGCAAGGGAATCGTGTCGGAGACGCACCCCCTCGCGCTGGGAGTCTTCTCCGACAGCGGTCACGCGAGCGCCTGGAAGGCCTTCCGCGAGGCCGACGTCGTCCTGTGCGTCGGGAACTCCCTGAACCAGCACGCCACGTTCAACTACCGCCAGGACCTGTTCGACGACAAGCTGCTCATCCACGTGAACATCTCCGAGATCGAGTTCCACAAGGCGTACAAGCCTGACCACGCGCTCCTGTCCGACGCGCGCCCGGCGGTCGCCGCCCTTGTCGAGGCGCTGGAGCGGAAGGTCGGGGAGGTCCCGGCCGCCGATGTGGCCGCGAAGGACTACGAGAGCAGGCACATCCTGCACCTGACCGGCCAGATCCACCCCGGGGAGCTCGCGCAGGCCATCGGCCGGCTGCTGCCGGAGCGTGCCGTGCTTCTGGCCGACGCGGGGGCCCACCTGGCGTGGCTCGGCTACTACGTGGACGTCGAGGAGGGCCAGAACTTCCGCAAGGCCGGCTCGTTCGGGCCGATGGCCGGGCATGTCAACGGCGCGATCGGGCTGAAGGTCGCCCAGCCCGATCGTACGGTCGTGGTCGGCTGCGGTGACGGGTGCTACTCGTTGTCCGGCTTCGAGTTGATGACCGCCGTCGAGCACGACATCCCCGTCATCTGGATCATCTTCGACGACCAGGAGTTCAAGCTGATCAAGCTCTACCAGCTCTCGACATACCTGGAGTCCGGCCTGGTCGAGTTCCGGAACCCGGACTTCGCCGCCTACGCCCGTGCGTGCGGAGCGGACGGTCACCGGGTGGAGACGATCGAGGAGTTCGAGGACGCCTTCCGCGCGGCGCTGGCCTCGGGCCGTCCCACGGTGATCGACGCCAGGATCACGCGGTGGGCGATCCCGCACTACAGCCCCTCACCCGACGGAGTGATCGCCGGCCTGGTGGAGACCATCGAGGACCGTCTGCGTGGCTGAGACGGCGTCAGGCACGAGTGAGCGGGGCCGGCGCGTTCAGCGAGGCCCCGATCGGGTGGGCGACCTCTGGATGGGCGAGGTACTCCTCGATGTGGTGGGCCCTGCCCGCCGGATTGGCGACGGCGGCCTCGTCCGGACCGTCGGGCCAGTGGGCGGCCAGCGGGCACCCCAGGGCGACCGGGTCGATGGGACACCAGGCGTTGAACCAGCGCGTCACCCGGTCAGGACGGTGCGGCCCGCCGGTGAGCAGCCGCTGGTGCACGCTGTCGAGACCGAGCGGGCTTCCGGCGGTGACGAGCAGCTCGACCTCCACCGCCGGGTCGAGCCGGGTGAGCAGGTCCATGGCCACCACCGTGCCGAGGCTGTGGCTGACCAGCACCAGCCGGCCGGACCGCGGCATGTCCCTGAGCACGCAGTCCAGTACGGTCTCGCGGACCGCCTGGTCGTCGAGATAGGCGGCCACGTCTCCGAAGATCGCGGCGATGAGCAGGCGATCCAGGTCGGTGGTGTCGGCGAGCCAGCTCAATCCGCGGCGCACGGCGTCGCCCAGCCCCTCCATGCCCCCGGGCTGAGCCCCGGGCATACCGGCCTGGCCCGCCGCCTCGATGATCATCTGCTCGTACAGCTGCCGCGTGGAGCCGGGGGCCGGGGCCATCGCCTCGGCGGGATCGGCCACGGCCCTGAGCGGCGAACGGGGGAGGGACTCCAGCGGTCGCATGGCCGCGAGGAGCTGTTTCGCGTAGAAGGGGAAGCAGACGTCGGCCGGCGCGATCGTGGCCAGCCCCGCCCGGGTGAGCCCGCCGTTCAGCCCCGCGGTCCAGTAGCGGCGCAACTGTTCGGGATTCTCTCCTTCCTGGCCGCGCCCGTGCAGGAAGACCACGTGCCTGGCCCCGCCGAAGGCGTCCGGGGCGGCGGGTACGCCGGCGCCGGGGCGAAGGGGCGTGCCGCGCGCGTCCGTCTCGGTGAGCAACCCGTCCACCGGCGACGCGGGCGGCGGGACGGTGACGGCCGCCGGCGGAGCGGTGGCGGCCGGCCGCGGGGCGGTCGCGTCCTTGAGACCCGACTCGGGCCCCATCTCCGTCAGGTACGCCTGCCGGGCCTCGTCGAGGGGCAGGGCGGCCAGGTGCTTGAGAATGACGCTGATCCGCACGCCCTCGTTGGAGACCCAGTCGACGGCGTCGTCGCCGTCTCCCTCCCGCCAGAGCTGTCCGTCGCGGCGCAGGATATGCCCCTGTTCGTCCGTTCTGGGGACGCCGCTGTGGTGGAGGGCCGTGACCTCCCACTGGTCGTTGAAGACCGGGGAGCCGGAGTTACCCGGCTCGGTGTCGGTCTGGTACTGGAGGAAGTCGTCCAGGCGCGCCTCCAGCCGGTTCTCGCGGATGGAGATCTCCTTCAACCGGCCGCTGGGATGACCGATGATGTTGACCGGCTCACCGATGACCAGCTTGCCCGTCTGGACGCTGAGCCGGTTCCAGCCGAACGTCTCCCCGGCCGGCCGGCCGTCGGCGTCAGGGCTCACGAGGACCAGAGCGAAGTCGAGGGCGGCGTCGGCGACGAAGAACGCGTCGGGGGCCAGGACGAACCGCCGGGAGACCTCGGGCGTGTTGTCCACGGTGACCTGGGCGTCGAACTCCGCGATCACCGAGCCGGCCGCCGTGGCGTCGGGCAGCACGTGATGGTTGGTGAGCAGCAGCCTGGGGGAGACCAGGAAACCGGTGCCGATCGGGATCTCGCGGCCGTTCTCGACGACGGAGATCCGGGCGACCGTCCGCGCGGCCCGTGCCCCGCGGGGCAGGAAACTCCACGACTGCAGGTCCTTGGCCACCCCGAGGATGCGCTCGTACATCTGGGGCTGGTCGAGGACGTCGGCCCTGGTGGCCTCCAGCGCCGCTTCGACCGGGAGCCCGTTGCGCCGGATGAGGCGGGCGGTACGGGCGGCGAGCATCTCCGGGGAGTCGGGGAACGCCTCACCCCGCTCCTTCCTGCGCTCGGCTTCGTCGCGATCGGAGCTGCTCCAGCGATACCGTTCGGCGGCGGCCCTGGTCTGCCGCACCCTGCTTTCGCTGACTTCCGTTGATATAACCATAATCGTCCGCCGCTCCTATAAAGCAGGCATCTCATCTCGAATGTGTGCGTCGTGCCGCGCAGTCGTCCAGGTGTCCAGCGAGTAATTAGCCGCGCCTTGACCCATATTTCGGCATTCGGTGCCCGTTCCATCTGGTCGCGCGAAGTCAAGTTAGGTCATTAAAAATGTCATTGAGATGGCTTATTTCTTCTTTTCTGGTCTTCCGGCACGTCATGGCGCAGCGTGGGAAGTGAGGGAAAGAGGAGTCTCATGGGTGACATCATCGACTTCGTCTCCGCCGTGTCCCTGGACAGGCGAGGCCAGCAGCTCACCGAGGCGGAGCTCGACCGCCTGGAGGAGCTGACGGTGCTCTTCGTCGTCACGCCGCTTCCTTGAGCAACGGGCGGCGGGAGAGCGCAGTCGTTTGGTCGCATTTCAGCGTGGCTTGGGCGGCAGCGGAACCACCTGGGGGCAGTGTTCCTGTGGGGCCGGTGGCCGGCACCCCGTCCATGGGGGGCGGTGTCGAACGGGAGCTGCATAGGCGATGGGTGAGAGATACAGCGTGCTGCGCGACATGAGCGGCGTACGCACGGCGGGCCCCTTCGAATCGACGGGGGCGGGAGGTCCGGCGCCGTCGCAGGCGGCCGCCGCGGGCAGCGAACCTCACGTCGAGGTGGTCGAGCTCGGCAAGCGTGAGCTGCGCGAAGTGTCACGAGACCCGGAGGTGCGGGCGGTGGCGCCGGTCATGCCCACCAGGCTCATCCAGCCGATCGAGGACGGCTCCGAAGGACGAGCGGAGGCCGAGGCGGCCGCCGCCGCGGCCACGTGGGGCGTCAAGGCCGTGGGCGCCGACGTCTCGATGCGGACGGGAGCGGACACGATCGTGGCCGTCCTCGACACCGGCATCGACGCCACCCATCCCACCTTCACCGGGGTGACCCTCATCCAGGAGGACTTCAGCGGCTCAGGCGTGGGCGACAAGCAGGGGCACGGCACGCACTGCGCCGGTACGATCTTCGGCCGGCCGGTCGAGGGCACGCGGATCGGCGTCGCTCCCGGGGTGACCCGGGCGCTGATCGGCAAGGTGCTCGCCGACGACGGGAGCGGCGACACAGAAGGGCTGCTGCGCGGCCTGGAATGGGCGCTGCACCAGGGCGCCCAGGTGATCTCGATGTCTCTGGGGTTCGACTTCCCCGGCATGGTGCAGCGGATGGTGGACGGGGGACGGCAGCCGAGGTTCGCCACGTCGCGCGCCCTTGAGGCGTACCGGGCAAATCTGCGGCTCTTCGACGCGCTCATGCGGATGGTGGCCGCCCGAGAGGCCCTCGGCCTCGGCGCCCTCGTCGTGGCCGCCGCCGGGAACGAGAGCGAACGCCAGACCGGGCCGGACTTCGAGATCGCCGTGTCGCTGCCCGCCGCCGCGGAGGGCATTATCGCGGTCGGCGCGCTGGCGCAGTCGCCCACGGGTAACGGCCTGGTCATCGCGCCGTTCTCCAACACCTTCCCGCAGATCAGCGCACCAGGGGTGGGCGTCATCTCCGCGCGGAACGGAGGCGGCCTGCGCTCCCTGAGCGGCACCAGCATGGCCACGCCGCACGTCGCGGGCGCGGCCGCGCTGTGGTGGGAAGAGGTGACGAAGTCGCCGCTGCCGGCGACCTCGTCCACGGTCACCGCGCGCCTGCTCGCCGGCGCCGTCGTCAGTCCGCTGGCCGCCGGGGTGGATGTGGCCGACCGAGGCGTGGGCCTGGTGCGGGCCCCGTAGCACGGCGTCCTGGATCGCCGAAGTGAACGCGCGCCGGCCCGCGTCCGGCGCGTGCTTTTTCTATGCGCCACGAAGACTGCGAATACGCCAGGGAATTTATACATCGCCTTTTTATGACTTTAGCCAGAGCTACTGTGCGACGCGTCAATAATCCCCCAAAAAGCACGCGATTAATGGCATTTCGGACTTTTCTGTGCTGTGCTGGGAGCTGTGGGCAAACTCCAAGCGCTCACACAAATGGTCGGACCGCGATCGTGGGCGACAACAATTCGGCCCGCCTCGTGGAATCCGCCCTCATGACATCAAGGAGGTAGCCGTGACGACACCGAGATTCCGCCCTCCCCCTCTGGACTTCGGAGACAAGAGGCCGGAAGTCAAGATCTGGCAGCAGCAGATGAGGCACCGCGGCTGGAACATCGCCGTCGACGGCGAGTTCGGCGAAGAGAGCAGGCGTCTCTGCGCCAACTTCGAGATGGAGCACGGTCTCACCGCCAACGGCGACGTCGACGAGAAGACGTGGAAGGCCACCTGGGAGGCCGGCAGCACGAAGCCGAAGCCGGCACCCAATCACACCCTGAAGAAGGGCGACCCGAAGAACAACGACGTCAAGACATGGCAACGGCAGGTCAACAACCGCGGCTGGCCGAAACTCGAGGACGACGGCATCTTCGGCGATGAGACGGAGAAGGCCTGCAAGGAGTTGCAGAAGCTCAAGGGTCTGCCGGTGACCGGCGAGATCGACACGAATACGTGGAAGGAGGCGTGGCTGGAGAAGGTGCCCGTGGCAGCGGCCATGTGAGCGCGTCCTTCTCGTCTGGCCGGCGTCCCCGCTCAGGGACGCCGGCTCAACTGTCTCCCCGCTCCGGTCGTGCTCGGGCTGGGGCCTGAGGTCAACCTTCTGGCACAAAGGCGCAAAGCACCCTATAACCTCTCCTCCATGACCGGATCCCTGCTCGAGGTGATCGCGCTCAACGTGCGCGACGCCGTGGCCGCAGAACAGGGCGGCGCCGACCGGCTGGAGGTCGTCGCCGATATGGCGGCCGACGGCCTGACCCCCTCGCCGGAGACGGTTGCCGCGATCGCCGCGGAATGCCCCCTCCCCCAGATGGTGATGCTGCGCTGCGACGCCAACTTCGCCGCCGATCCCGATGTCCTCCAGCGGCTGAGCCGCGACGCCAAGGCGCTGGCTCAGGCCGGGGCTGCGGGATTCGTGTTCGGGTTCCTCGACGGTGCGGGCGCCGTGGACCTGGCCGCCACCGAGGCGCTCATTCACGCCGTGTCCCCCCTCCCGTGGACGTTCCACCGCGCCGTCGACCACGCCGCCGACGTTCAGGCGGCCTGGCGGGCCGTGCGGCTGCTGCCCAACCTGGCCACCGTGCTCACCTCAGGCTCTCCCACGGGCGTGGGGGACGGGCTGAAGGTGCTGAAGACGCGCGCCGACGCGGGCGACGGCTCGATCGTGCTGGCCGGCGGCGGGCTGAAGCCGGTGTACGTGCCGCCGCTGCTCGACTACGGCATCCGCGCCTTCCACGTCGGGTCGGCCGTACGGGCGAGCTGGTCGGATCCGGTCGAGTGGCGCCTGGTGCGCCAGTGGCGGGCGCTGGTGGAGCGCGACTGAGGATCGCTCAGGGCAGAGCCGCGTCCGCCCGGCGCAGGGCGGCGGCCAGGGTGCGGATCGTGGCGGGCTCGTCCATGACGCCGCCCCCGGCCGAGCGCCGCTCCTCCCAGGCCCGCACCCGCTCCCGATAGGCGTCGTAGCGGGCCAGGTGGAAGGCGTAGACGGTGGCGTAGCGGCTCACCAGGTGCGACGGGTGCATGTCCCAGCCCTGGTAGAAGCCGTGGCGCAACGAGTGGCGGACGAGCTCGGCGTGCCGCCGCCACAACCCGTGCACGTCCGCAGCCCCGTCGGACGCGGGCGAGGCCGCCAGCGACCCGTCGGACAGCTCCACCCCCGTCCCCGCGAACGCCGTCTGCATCACGTGCCGCGCGTGGTCGCAGGCCGGGTGGTCGAGCCGCTGCTCGTGCGGCGGCAGCCCGATCGCGGCGGTGTAGTCGAAGACCCCGAAGTGCGCCGCCACCAGCCGCCCGCCGAGCGACTCGTTCAGGTCGCCGCGCAGGAACGGCAGCGTCTGCGGCGCCTCCACCTGCATCTCGAACCGCAACCGCGTCCCGAGCTCACCCTCCAGCTCCTCCAGCACGGCCGCGAACTGCCCGAGGTAGGCCTCCATCAGCACCTTGGGAAAGGTCACCGTGAACCCGCCGGGCAGCTCCCCGGCCCGCGCCACCACCCCGGCCACGAACCCGCGCAGCGTCCGCACCGACCGCGACGGGTCACCGTCGGCGAACGACTTCACCCGGGGACCCCACCGCCGCGGCAGCGTCCCCATGGCGTGCATCGAGGTGATCGCCTCGACGGCCTGCTCCACGTGCTCGTCCTCGACGGCGTCGGGGTGGGAGCCGTAGCCGTCCTCGAAGTCCACCCGCAGGTCCTCGACGGGCTCGGTGGACAACTTGCGCAGCACCTTGTCGTGGACGACGGAGGCCAGCGCGCCTGGCACGCCGAACACCTCCGTCAGCTCCTCGGGCCCGGCCAGGTGCGCCTTGACCAGGGACAACGCCTGGACGCCCCACTCGGCGGCCGTGCGGGCGGAGAAGCGGTCGGCGGGGACGTAGACGGTGTGGACGGGCTGCCAGCCGGGTTCGGCGGCGGGGTAGCGGGCCTGCTGGAGGCGGTAGGCCTCGTCGAAGCCCTCAGGGACGGCCGGCACGGAGCATGGCCTCCAAACCCACGAGCTTGACGCGTTCGCCCCGGCCCAGCGACTGGGCGAGCTCGCCCTCGGCCGCCTCGATGGCCTGCCATTCCTCGTACGTCACCGGCCGCACCCCTCTGGAGGCCAGCAGCGCGTCGACGTCTCCCGCGAGCCGTTGCCCGCCTTCCAGATCGGCCAGGAGCGTGCGGACCGTTTCCGACGCGTCCGACTTGTTGGTGCCGATCACCCCGGTGGGCCCGCGTTTGAGCCAGCCTGCCACGTATTCGCGATCACGTACGCGCCCCGCCTCGTTCGGCACGGTCATGCTCTTCTCGGAGAACGGCACTCCGGGCAGCGGCACGCTCTGGTAACCGACCGAGCGCAGCACCATGCCGACCGGCAGCGTCTCGTACTCGCCGGTGCCGACCACGCGGCCCTCCTCCGAGAGCCGGGTGCGCTCCAGCTTGAGCCCCTCCACCCGCTCGGTGCCGAGGATCTCCACCGGCCGCAGCCAGAACCGCACGTCGAGGCGGCGCGGACGGCCGACCGGCTCGCGGGAGGCCCACGTCTGAAGGATCTTGATGTTGCCCTGCACCTGGCGCGGGAAGTCGGCGCCCAGGACGATCGCCTCGTCGGGGCGCACGCAGACGTCGGCGTTGGTCAGCTCGCCCAGCTCGCGCAGCTCCTTGAGGGTGAACTTGGCGTGCTCAGGACCGCGCCGCCCGACCATGTGGATGGCCTTGACCTGGCTCTCCTCCAGGCGTTCGAGCACCTCGTGCGGCACGTCCGTGGCGCGCAGCTCCTCGGAGGTCTTGGCCAGCACGCGGACGACGTCCACGGCCACGTTCCCGACCCCGATCACCGCGACCTCGGAGCTGTCGAGCGTGAACCGGCCGGGATCGACGTCGGGATGCCCGCAGTACCAGTTGACGAAGTCGGTCGCCGCCACGCTCCCCGGCAGGTCCTCGCCGGGGATGCCGAGCCGCCTGTCGACCATCGCGCCCGTGCAGTAGACCACCGCGTCGTAGACGCCCAGCAGGTCCTCCACGGACAGGTGCGAGCCGAGTGTGACGCCTCCGAGGAAGCGCACCTGGGGCAGCTCCAGCACCTTGCGCAGATAGTTCGCGATCGACTTGATCGACGTGTGATCGGGTGCGACGCCATATCTGACCAGCCCGTACGGCGTCGGCAGACGCTCGAGGACATCGACCTCGACAGGCTCGGACGACTGCTTGACCAGTGCCTCGGCCGTGTAGATCCCGGCCGGGCCCGACCCGATGACCGCCACGTGCAACGCCACGCTGCCTCCCTACGCCGGTGTAACGCGTCCTACCAGATGTAACCGGCCAGTGTGATCGATGTATCCCCGGTCGCCGGTCCGGATGAACCCGTCCCTGGCGAATACCGCTTGATAGGGGCTCTTGCCAACGTAGCGGCTCATCACCGCCTTCGAGCGGAGAAGCACCTCGCCCGGGTCCTCATCCGCCAGGGCACGGCCCTGCCCGTCCCTGATCGACACGTCCACCCCGCTGCGCGGCCTGCCCACACTCTCCTCCGCGTCCTCGGGCGGGTCGTCGGGCCGCGTGCCGAGCCCCAGCCCGGCTTCTGTGCAGATGTAGCGGTTGCAGACAGGCACGCCGTAGCGGTCCCGCAGCGCCCTGATCAGCTCCGGTGCGGCGGGGGCGCCGCTGGACAGGATGAGCGTCAGGTCCGGCAGGTCCTCGCCGAGGGCCAGGATGCGCGACAGCTGGTACGGGCTGCCCTGCAACACCCCGATCCCGTACTGGCGGACCACCCGCAGGGCGGCGTCCGTGCTCCATTCGGGCACGACGTGGCAGGTCGACCGGTCTGCAGGAACACCGGCAGCCGGGTGGCGAAGCCGAGCCGGCCCAGGGGGTGCGGCACCAGCCGCGCGTCTCCGGTGCCCCATCGGGCTCCGGCGCCATGGGCGCGGATGGCTTCGAGCTGGCGGTTGCCGAAGACGACCAGCTTGGGCGGTCCTGTCCTGCCCGAGGTGTAGGTGATCACGACGGGCCGCGCGGGGTCCGGCGGGAACGGCGGCGCACGCTGGGTGCCGATGCCCGCGGTGACCGCGCCGATCTTGGCCGCCGCGACGTAACAGATCACGAACCTACGTGCGGCCTCACCGGCCAGCAGGCGCAACATGGCGGCTCCTGGGGCAAAGGGCGCCCTTTTCCGCTACCCGCCCGTAGTCCCGCGCAACGCGAGCTTGTCCACCTTTCCGTTGGCGTTCGTCGGAAGGGCGTCCAGCACCGAGATCCGCCTGGGCACCTTGTAGTTCGCCATGTTCGCGCGCGCCCACGCCAGCAGCGCCTCGGGGTCGGGCCGCACGCCCGGCCTGGGGACGACGTACGCCAGCCCGGCCTCCCCCGACACCGGGTCCGGCACGCCGACGACCGCGGCCTGCGCCAGCGAGCCCTCCCGCAGCAGCAGCGCCTCGACCTCGGCGGGGGAGACGTTGAACCCGTTGACGATGTACAACTCCTTCTTGCGGTCCACGATGGCGAGATTGCCCGCGTCGTCCAGCACGCCGATGTCGCCCGTGTGCAGCCAGCCGTCCCCGTCGATCACCTCGGCCGTCCTGGCGGGCTCGTCCCAGTAGCCGCGCATGACGCCGTACCCACGTTGCAGGATCTCTCCGCGCTCGCCGGGCGCGACCTGCTTGCCGTCGTCGTCCACGACCATGACCTCGATGCCCGGCACGGGCCTGCCGGCGGTGCGGGCGATCACCTCGATCGGGTCGCCGGCCCTGGTCATGGAGACGACCGTGCCCTCCATCAGCCCGTACGCGTTGATCATGCGCTCCAGCCCGACCCGCTCCACCAGCCGCGTGATCAGGCTCGCCGGCACGGCCGCCGCCCCGCAGATGGCCACCCGCAACGACGACACGTCCCAGGAGCCCCGGTCCAGCTCGTCCAGCACCCGGTGGAACAACGTCGGCGGACCGGCCAGGATCGTGACCCGCTCCGAGGAGATCAGCGACATCAGGGCGTCCGGCGCGAACACCGGGATCGGCACCATCGTGGCCCGGCGCAACACACAGGCCACGAGCCCGGCGTTCAGCCCGAACCCGTGACTGAACGGCGCGATCACCGGATAGCGGTCGTGCTCGTCCAGCGTGACGATCTCCGACCAGTCCCAGTAGCCGCGCAGGACCTGGGAGTGGTCGAGCATGACGCCCTTGGGCGTGCCGGTGGTGCCCGAGGTGGACATGATCTCGCTCAGATCCTCCGGCCCTACGGCGAGCGCCCGGTCCTCGGCCTCCCGCTCCGGCACCCGCGCGCCCAGGGCGGCCAGCCCGGACGCCACGACGTGGCGCAGGCCCGCCAGCGGCGCCTCCGCCGGGCCCACGCCGGTGATCAGCACCTGCGCGCCCGTCTTCCCGATGAGCTGGGCCGCCTCGATGCCCTTGTACCGGGGCGACAGCGGCACGAGCACCGCGCCCGCGTCCCAGATCCCGAACGCGTTGACCACCCAGTCCGCCGAGTTCACCCCCCACAGCGCCACCCGGTCGCCGGGGGCCACGCCGAGGGCGATGAGGCCGCGGGCGATCCCGGCCGCCGCGGACCTCAGCCCGGCGAGCGTCAGGCCCCCCGCGATCACGACGTCGCCGGGATGCCGTTCTGCCTGGTCGCGGAGCATGCGGGGGAGCGTTCCCCAGTCCGGCATCGATCCCATCGGCTGCCCCTTCTAGGTGCGCGGGGTCCGGTCCCTTCCGAGGTGGTGGCCGCGCAGGTCGTTCACGGTGCCGGGCGCGGGGGTCTCGGCGATCTTCTGGTCGATCTCCACGGTGACCGACACGGGGGTGAGCGCGCGTACGGACTGCTCGATGCGCGCCTTCCACATGGGGTTGCCGACCAGGCTCTCCCTGGCGAACCGCACCGTCAGCGCCGCCGTGTCCAGCGTTCCCTGACGGCTGACCGCCAGCTCCCAGCCCGCCACGCCGTCGATCTTCGACAGCGCCTTCTCGATGCGCGGCAGCGCCAGCCACACGCCCCTGACCAGCACGTGCTCGCCCACCGTGTGCGCGGGCGCGGGGATGCCGGGGCCGGTCGTCCTGGCGACCAGCCCGGTCCTGAGCACGGCGTCGCCGAGCGTCGAGTGCGCGTGCGGGGTGACGACCAGCTCGGCGAGCCCGGCCGCGGGGTCAGCGGCGTCGTCCGCGGTCAGCGACGCCAGCCCCAGTACGCCGTCCACGAGCGGTTTGAGCGGATCCTCCTCGGCCGTCCGCCACGCCAGCGCACCCCCGCCGAACGGGCTGGCCAGCACCTCCGTCACCGTGGCCGCGAACTCGGCCGCCAGGTGCCCCATCGTGCGCCTGGAGGCGATCTCGCCGGTCAGGACGATGTTCGTGAGCCCGAGGTCCAGGGGGTCGAGCAGGAACTCCAGGTGCAGGCGGGCCAGGAAGTCCATCGCGCCCGTCGGGGTGGCGACCAGCGTGGTGGCCTTCAGTGCGGACAGGGCGTGGTGCAGGCGCAGCCGGCCGCGCGGCCCCACGCAGGCGGCCGCCCGCGCCACGTCCGCCGCCGCGCTCGCCCACAGCGCCCCTGCCGGTTCCGCGAGGGCCACCACGACGCGGTCGCGCTCGCCGACCCCCGCCTCCCGCAGCGCCGCCCCGGTCAGCTCTCGTGCCGCCGTACGGTCGTCGGGGCCCAGCGGGAAGACGCTCGACACATCGGGGGAGACGAGCAGCAGCCCGGTGGCGGAGCCCGCGGCGGCCCCGAGGTCGTCACGGGTCAGCCAGCGCCCGGCCTGCGTCATCAGCGTGCCACCTCGGTCATGAAGAGCTTGATGGAGTCGCACACCTGCTCGTGCGCCAGCCCGCCCACCTGCGCCTGGATGATCAGATCCGTCGCTCCCGCCTCGGCGATCCTGGCCAGCGCCTTGCGCGACCCCTCCACGTCGTCCACCACGACCATCAGGTGCTCGCGCAGCGTGGCCATGGACTCGTCCGGCGGCAGCCCGGCCGCGAGCTGGCCCAGCACGCGGTGGGTGGCGTGGCGGGCGTCGTAGTAGTCGGGCGGGGTGACGAGGTTGACCTGGCGGCGGATGTACCACAGGACGGGGTCGGCGGCCGTGGCGTTGGCCTCCTCGCGGGTGGGGGCGACGTACCAGGGGATCATGAGGGCGACGCGCCGTTCGGCCGGGTCGAAGCCATGCTCGGCCAGACACTCCCGATATTGCGCGATGTCGGCGGCCACGTCGTCGATGCCCTTGACCATGGTCATGCCGAGCAGGTTGTAGCCGCTCCTGGCGGCGGCCAGATAGCCGTCCAGAGAGGTGGAGGCCACCCACACCGGCGGGTGGGGCCGTTGCGTCGGGCGCGGGTAGACGGCCACGTCGGGGATCTCGAAGAACTCGTTCGACCGGCTGATCGGCTCGCCGTCGGCCCGCCAGATGTCCAGCGTGGCGTCGAGCGAGTCCGACCAGATCTGCCGCGACTTCTCGAAGGGCCGCTGGAACGCCTGATACTCCAGCGGCGAGGCGCCGCGCCCCGTGCCGAAGTCCACCCGGCCGCCGCTCAGCACGTCCAGCGTGGCGACGCGCTCGGCCGTGCGGATGGGGGACTGGAACGGCAGCAGCACCACCCCGAGCCCGAGGCGGATGCGCTCGGTGCGCTGGGAGATGGCGGCCAGGACCAGGTCGGGGGCGGAGGAGTGGGAGAAGCCCCTGGTGAAGTGGTGCTCCACGAACCAGGCGGCCTCGAAGCCCAGCCGGTCGCCCAGCACGACCTGGTCGATCACGTTCTGGAACGCCTGCTGCTCCACTTCACGGGTGCGCCCGCGGACCTCCAGCTCGTACCCCAGGCTGATCCGTAGGGACGTCATCGCGCCTCCGGCGTTCATAGGGAACCAAGCGCTCGCTTGGTAGAGCGTATCAGCGGCAAAGACTTGCGGGAAGGGCGCGGCGGCGATCAGAGTGGTTGTTCGTGAAGCGAAAGCACGCGTTGCGGCGGCCGAAGAACGGCACGTCTCCGGACCAAGGCGACGATCTCTCGCTCACCAGCACCCGCAGATACGAGGCGTTCGGCCGGGTGATGGCCGCGCTGGCGACCGAGGCCGACTTCATCGAGTCGTGCCGCGACCTGACGTGGTGGCGCGGGGCCGACCACAGCTGGCACATCGAGTGGCGCGACGGACCTTACGCGTCCGAGGTCGCCATCCTGCTCGCCGACCAGGTCCGCGACCCCGAATACGACGGCTCCCTGGTCACCCAGGCCGGGCCGGGCGACGGGGCCAGCGCGGTGCTCGACGTGATGGGCGTCCGCTTCGAGCTGCGCGCCATCGACCCGATGGGCCGGGCCACCGTACGCGCCCGCCCGGGGTTCTGGCGCCTGGCCGAAGCCCTCGACACCACCCGCCGCACCAACGCCCGCCACCCGTGGGAAGAGCTCCTCGGCGGCTGACCTCCTCCGAGGCGCTTCAGCCGCCGCCGAGCACGTGCGCGGCCAGGCGGGCGCGATGGCTCTGCGGCGGGCCGAAAAGCTGGGCGTCGGAGGTGGCCCGCTTGAGGTAGCGATGCGCGGGATGTTCCCACGTGATCCCGATCCCCCCGTGGACCTGGATGTTCTCGCCCGCCGCCGCCAGATAGGCCTCCGTGCAGTACGACCCCGCGACCGCCGCCGAGACCGGGTCCCCGGCCGCCGCCAGCGCCGCCGACCGCGCGGACTCCACCAGGAGGAGCAGATCGGCCAGCTTGTGCTTGATCGCCTGGAACGACCCGATCGGCCGCCCGAACTGGTGCCGCAGCTTGGCGTGCTCGACCGCCATCTCCAGGCACCGCCGCGCCCCGCCCGCCTGCTCGGCCGCCAGCGCCGCGATCCCGAGATCACGCACGCGCTCCCACGCCGAGCCGTCCCCGAACCGCCGCACGGGGGTGTCGCGGAAGTCGAGCCGCCACAGCGGCCGGCTCTCGTCCATCGTCCGGTACGCCACCCGCTCCTCCGGCACCGCCTCCACCAGCACCCCGCCCGCGTAGAGGAGGACCAGCTCCCCCTCCAGCGCGTACGGCACGACACCCGTGAGCCGATCCCCCTCCAGCGAGAGGTCACCGTCTCCTGGCAACACCACGGCCGCCGTCGTGGCGCCCCCGGCCAGCGCCTCCACCACCTCGCCCGCCCCGCACGCCAGGGCCGCCTCGACCGCCATCACCGCCGTCTGGAGGAACGGCTGCGGTGACAACACCCGCCCCAGTTCCTCCGCCACGGCCGCCAATTCGACCGGCCCGCAACCGGCGCCGCCGTACTTCTCGGGCACGAGCAGCCCCGCGATCCCCACGTCCCGCGCGAACGCCTGCCACGACGCTCCGGGACGGTCGGCGAGATAGTCACGGACGACGGCGCGAAGGTCATCGGCGAGTGCCACGCCGCCACCATAACCAAGCGGTTGCTCGTTTTGGCATAGGGATGACCGAAATTTGCCTTTTTGGGACGGTCACATAATCTGAAGCTGGTCTTCCCCGGATGTTTCAGGGGAGGGGTTGACCAGGGAAATGGAGATGAACAACACCACCATCGACTACGCCGACTACGCCGAATACGACCGGCGTCAGCGTGCCATCGAACGCCATTTGCTGGCGGCCTTCCTCGGAGGTCTGGTCGTCGGTTTGATCGGCATGCTCTTTTCCGGCATCGGCCCCGGATGGATCACGCAGATCTACGACCCCTACGCCTATCTCGCCCTGTCCTTGGCCGTGGGCGTCAGCGCGTCGGGCTTCGGGTGGGCGCTGCTGACGACGTTCCTGGCGGCGGTGTCCACGCTGGTCGCGGCCCTGGGCGCGAGCGCGGTGCGCGGCCACGACGCCTTCGAGTTCATCGGCGGCAGCGCCGCGGGGCTCAACTGGACGCTCGCGCTGCTGGTCGGGCTGGGGTTGCTGGCCTACACCACGCGCAGGGACGACGGCTGGGGCGACCTGGCGGCGGGCGCGATCGGCGCGGCGCTGATCGCCGACGTGGTGGACCGGGCGACCCCGGGGTTCATCGACAGCGAGCGGTCGTTCTGGCCGGTCCCCGCGCTGGTGGTCGGGCTGGCGGCCGTGGCGGTGGTGTTCGCGCTGCGCAGGAACGCGCGCGGCCGGGTGCGCGCGCTGGCGGTGTCGGCGGTGTTCGCGGGAGTGTTCATGGTCTGCCTGGCCGCCTTCGTGGCGGGCTGGATTCCTCTGGCCGTCTGATCGGCCCCGTCTGATCGGCCCCATCTGATCGGCTCCGTCTGATCGTCATTGATCGCGGCCGATAAGGCCGCGCGCGGCGCTCCTCCGACTCGATAGCCTGTAGTCCCTCACATCCAGGTTCCACCAAGGAGTAGCCGTGTTGCTGCGCATGTCGTCGTTGTTTCTTCGCACCCTGCGGGACGACCCGGCAGACGCGGAAGTGCCGAGCCACAAGCTCCTGGTCCGCGCCGGTTTCGTACGCCGCGTCGCGCCCGGCATCTACTCCTGGCTGCCCCTCGGGAAGATGGTGCTGGAAAACGTCGCGAAGATCGTCCGCGAGGAAATGAACCGCATGGGCGGCCAGGAAGTGCTCTTCCCCGCCCTGCTGCCCCGCGAATACTACGAGGCGACCGGCCGCTGGACCGAATACGGCGACACGCTGTTCCGGCTCCAGGACCGCAAGGGCGCCGACTATCTCCTCGGCCCCACGCACGAGGAACTCTTCGCCGACATGGTCAAGGGCGAATACTCCTCCTACAAGGACTATCCGGTCACCCTTTACCAAATCCAGACCAAATACCGCGACGAGGCGCGGCCCAGGGCGGGCATCCTGCGCGGCCGCGAATTCCTGATGAAGGACTCCTACTCCTTCGACCTCGACGACGACGGGCTCAAGCACTCCTACGAGCAGCACCGCGAGACCTACATCAGGACCTTCGACCGCCTCGGCATCGAATACAAGATCGTCTTCGCGCAGTCGGGCGCGATGGGCGGCTCGGCCTCCGAGGAGTTCCTGGCGCCCACGCCCACCGGCGAGGACACGTTCGTGGCCTGCCGCTCGTGCGGCTACGCGGCCAACGCCGAGGCCGTCGTCACCACCGCCCCCGCCGCCAGGCCCGTGGACGAAGCGGCGCCGCTGCGGGTCATGGACACCCCCGGCACTCCCACCATCGAGACGCTGGTGTCCTACGTCAACGAGCACCACGGCCTGGCCATCACCGCCGCCGAGACGCTCAAGAACGTCGTCGTCAAGGTCTCCACGCCCGGCTCCGACAAGGTCGAGACGCTGATCATCGGCGTGCCCGGCGACCGCGAGGTGGACTTCAAGCGCCTGGAGGCGTCGCTGGCGCCCGGCGAGCCCGCCATCTTCGAGGCCGCCGACTTCGCCAGGCACCCCGGGCTCGTGCGCGGCTACATCGGCCCGCAGGTCCTGCGCGAGCTCGGCATCCGCTACCTCGTCGACCCCCGCGTCGTCACGGGCACGTCCTGGGTGACCGGCGCCAACGAGGCGGGCAAGCACGCCGCCAACGTGGTCGCGGGCCGCGACTTCACCCCTGACGGCACGATCGAGGCCGCGGAGGTGCGCGCCGGCGACTCCTGCCCCCGCTGCGGATCCGAGCTGTCCATCGACCGGGGCATCGAGATCGGCCACATCTTCCAGCTCGGCCGCAAATACGCCGACGTCGCCGGCCTCGACGCGCTCGGCCCCGACGGCAAGCCGATCCGCATCACGATGGGCTCCTACGGCATCGGGGTGTCCCGCGCGGTGGCGGTCATCGCCGAGCAGGCGCACGACCGGCTCGGGCTCGTCTGGCCCCGCGAGGTCGCCCCCGCCGACGTGCACATCGTCGGCACCGGCAAGGAGAACCAGGTGGAGGCCGCTCTGCAACTGGGGGCCGAGCTGGAGTCGCGCGGGCTGCGGGTCCTGGTGGACGACCGGGCGCAGGTGTCGCCCGGAGTGAAGTTCAAGGACGCGGAGCTGCTGGGGCTGCCGACGATCGTGGTGGTCGGGCGCGGGCTGTCGCAGGGCGTCGTGGAGCTGCGCGACCGCGTCTCCGGCGAGAAGTCGGAGATCCCCCTCGCGCAGGCCGCCGACCTCATCCTCGCCGCCGCCTCGGCCTGAGTCCTGCCGCACGGAGCCCTCCCGCCGTGGGAGGGCTCCGCGCTCAGGCGGCGGGCAGGGCCGTCTTCGACCGCTTCCTCACGAACACGGGCCCCACCAGGCACGCCACCGCCACCAGCAGGATCACCAGCGACACCGGCCGCGTCACGAACACCGACGGATCCCCTTCGCTGAAGGCCAGCGCCCGCCGGAACTGCACCTCCATCAACGGCCCCAGCACCGCCCCCAGGATCAACGGCGCCACCGGATACCGGGCCCGGTGCATCACCCATCCCAGGAGCCCGAACCCGTAGGCCACCAGCACCTCGAAGACGCTCTGCGAGATCGAGTACACCCCCAGCGTCGCGAACGTCAGGATCGCCGCCGTCAGCAGCGCGGCGGGGACGCTCAGCAACTTCACCCACACCCGGATCAGCGGCAGGTTCAGCACCAGCAACATCACGTTCCCGATGTAGAGGCTGGCGATCAGGGTCCACACCAGCACCGGCTGCTGGTCGAACAGCTGCGGCCCTGGCTGCACGTTGTAGATCTGGAACGCGATCAGCAACATGCTCGCCGTGGCCGAGGTCGGGATCCCCAGCGTGAGCAGCGGCACCAGCACCCCGGAGAACGCCGCGTTGTTGGCCGCCTCCGGCCCCGCCACGCCCTCGATGGCACCCTGGCCGAACTCCTCCGGGTGCTTCGACAGCCGCTTCTCCACGTTGTAGCTCAGGAACGTCGGCAACTCGGCCCCGCCCGCGGGCAGCGACCCGATCGGCAGCCCGAACAACGTCCCGCGCAGCCACGGCTTCCACGAGCGCCGCCAGTCCTCCCGCGTCATCCCGATCTTCCCGTCCACCGTGACGGGAGCCTGCGCCGGTCGGTGCCGCGAGGCGGCCGTGGAGATCGCCTCCGCGACCGCGAACAACCCCACCGCCACCGCGACCACCGACAGCCCCTCGTACAACTCGGGCACGCCGAAGGCGAAGCGTGGCTGGCCGGTCATCTGGTCGATCCCGACCATCCCGATGGTCAGCCCGAGGAAGAGGCTCGACAGCCCCCGTACGATCGAGTCCCCCATGAGCGAGGTCACCGTCACGAACGCGAGCACCATGATCGAGAAGTACTCGGCGGGCTGGATGAGCTTGGCGATGCTCGACATTCCGGGGGCGAGGAAGGTGATGACGACCGTGGAGATCGTCCCGGCCACGAACGAGCCGATGGCCGCCGTCGCCAGCGCCGCCCCCGCCCGGCCGCGCCGGGCCATCGGATAGCCCTCCAGCGTCGTCGGGATCGAGGCCGTCTCGCCCGGGATGTTCAGCAGGATCGCGGTCGTCGAACCGCCGTACATGCCGCCGTAGTAGATCCCGGCGAACATCACGAACGCCCCCACCGGGTCGAACACGAACGTCAGCGGCAGCAGCAACGCGATCGTCGTGGCGGGACCGAGCCCCGGCAGGACGCCCACGAGCGTGCCGACGGTGACCCCGAGCACGGCCAGCAGCAGGTTCTGCAGACTCAGCGCGTGGCCGAACCCGTCGAGCAGGTTGCCCAGCACGTCCATCTCAGAACGCCAATCTGATCAGGCCCGGCGGCAGCGTGATGCCGAGGAGCCGGTCGAAGAGGAAGTACGTGGCCAGCGCCAGCACCAGCCCCACGAGCACGTCGCGCACCAGCCGCCGGCTGCCCAGCACCCTGGCCACGGCCACGAAGAACAACGTGGTGGCCTGCCAGTAACCGACAGGGACGAGGAGCAGCGCGTACGCCAGCAGCGCCCCCAGCAGCATCAGCACAGAAGGCCAGTGCGTCTCCTCCGAGTGCGTCTCTTCTGTGGGCGTCTCTTCCGCGGGCGACGGGCCGGACCTGAACGCCTGGACGACCCCGATCACCGACACCACGCCCAGCCCCGCCCCCACCAGCAGCGGGAACGCGCGCGGCCCCACCGCCTGGTAGGCGTCGCCCTGCGGGATCGAGAACGCCTGCGCCAGCACCACCAGGGCCGCCGCCAGGAAGCCGAGCGAGACGATCCGCTGCGTCACGTGCCTAGCCCCAGCTCGCCCAGGATGGCGGTGACCTGCGTACGCTGCTCGGTCAGCACCTTGCCGAACTCCTCGCCCGGCTTCCAGTCCTCGGTCCAGTTGTTGCGCTCAAGGACCTTCTTCCAGCACGACGACTGACGCACCTTGTCGAGCAGGCCGATCACGTCCTGCTGCTGCTCCTTCGACAGCCCGGCCGGGGCCAGCACGCCGGCCAGCGTGGAGACCGCCTCGCCGGCCATGCCCAGCTCCGTCATCGTCGGGGCGTCGATGCCGGTGACGCGCTCCTCGGAGTCCACCGCCAGCACCCGCAGCTCGCCCGCCTCGATCTGCGGCCGCAGCTCGGCCACGGTGTCGACGCCGACCGTGGCGGCGCCGCTGAGCAGCAGGTTCATGGACTCGCCGCCACCGGCCGTGGGCACGAAGTTGATCTCCTTGGCCGCGACGCCGCGGCTCTTGGCCAGCCCCGCCACCGTCATCTGGCCGGGTCCGCCGAGCGAGCCGCCCGTCCACTTGACGCTGTGCGGCTTGGCCTCCATGGCGTCCAGCAGGGCCTTCAGCTCCTTGTACGGCGACTTCTTGGCCACCACGATCGCGCTCGGCCCCCTGCTCAGCCCCGCCACGGGCGTCAGCGTGGACAGGTCGACCGGCGACTTGTTGTTCACGATGCCGCCCAGCATGGTCACGCTGTCCATGACCATGAGCTGGTAAGGATCGCCCTGCTTCTTGGCGAACTGGGCCAGCCCGATCGTCCCGCCCGCGCCCGGCACGTTCGTGACCGTGGCGTCCGCGTCGGTCACCTTGCACTCGCTGAGCGCGCTGGCGATGCCCCGCGCCCGCGTGTCCCAGCCGCCGCCCGGGCTGCCCGGCGCCATGATCGACAGCGACTTGCTCGGATACTCGCCGCCCGCGTCGGCGCTCTCGCCCACGGCGCAGCCGCTGAGCGTCACGGCCACCGCGACGGCGGCGAGCAGCTTGATCTTCATGATGTCTCCTGGGGGGTGAGAATCGATGCGAAGAAGTCCTTGACCGGCCCGAGCACGCGCATCGGCTCGTGTCCCACGCCCGGCACGACGTCGAACCGCACGCCGATGCCGTGGGCCTCGAAGTTGTCGCGCAGCGCCCTGAGCCGCTCCACGCGCGTCACGCCGTGGGCGTCGGCGCCGTCCATCCAGTTGGAGTCACCCTGGTTGTTGATCTCCCAGGTCTCCACGTCGGCGCTGCCCACGATCATCTGCACCGGCACGTCGCGCAGCTCCTCCACCCTCGGAGCGCAGCCGAACTCCTCCTCGAACCCCTTCAGTCCGATCCACCACGGGCTGCTCGGATCGATGTACGTTATCCGCCCTGGTGCGCCAATTGACAATCCGGCGAGCCGGTCGGGGTGCAGGTAGGCGAACCGGTGCACGAACTGCCCGCCGCCGGAGAAGCCGTGCAGCAGGAACCGCTCGGTGTCCACGTTGAAGCGCTCGCCCACTTCCTCGACGATGGCCAGCATGGCCAGGTCGAAGCGGATGTCGCCGTACCGGAGGAACTTGAAGTTGTGCAGGTCGTCGGGGTCGTCCCCGATGCCGGCGGGGAAGAGGGGGGCCAGCACCAGGCAGCCCTGCTCCTCGGCCCACTCGGCGAAGTTGTCGCGATACTGCGGTCCGCGCCGCCCTGTGCCGTGCTGCAGCACCGCCAGGGGCAGGGGCGCGCCGTCCGGGTCGTGGGCGGACGGCACGTACAGACAGTAGGAGAACCTCTGGTCGTATCTCGACGCGAAGACGGTCGTCGCTCCCGCCGAATAGAAGCCGGTCGGGTGCTTGACCACGTGCAGTGCCTCAGCCATGAGGCGACAGCCTGCGCAAACGCCGGTGCCCGCACAAGGAGATTGACGCCAATGCGGTAATCTGCAGGGTGGCCGTCACGCTCCTCCTCGACTCACCCACCACCGGATCCGTCGCCGTTCAGCAGTCACCCCTGGCCGAGCTGTGCGCCAGCCTGCACGCCTTCGACGAGCCGGGCCACCATCCCGCCAGCGCCGGCTGGGTGGCCAGGGCGCACGCCGAGCTGGACACCGCGCTGCTGGCCACGGCCGCCGTCCTGGCGCCGCTCTGGGGCCCCTTCCGCGCCCGCTACCTGCTGCCGCTGTCCGCGGGTCCTCGGCGCACCCTGGAGGAGGAGCTGCGCGAGGTGGCGGCACTGCCCGTCGGCGACTTCGTGGCCATGACCGTGCAGGCCCTGATCGGCAAGAACGACACCGAGCTGGCGCCGCGGCTCAGCGACGAGACCGTGCAGCGGCTGCGGCTGATCTCCTCCAGCCGCATGGAGATCGGCGCCCGGCTGCGCGCCGACCCCGAGGGTGTGCGCGGCGAGCTGCTCGACTTCCTGGCCGCCTTCGCCGCCGCAGTCTTCGACGCCGAATGGCCCGCGCTGCGCCGCGCCCTCGACCGCGACGGCGCGCTACGCGAGCGCGACCTGCGCAGGAAGGGCGCCCTGGCGCTGGCCGACCTGCCGACGGCCGGCGCCGTGCGGGGCGCCGAGCAGGGCTCCGGCGGCCCGTTGCACATCGTGTTCGACAAGCTCTACAACGCCACCGCCCGCGTGGACGAGCGCCGCCCCTGCCTGCTCGTCCCCACCGTGCACGGCCGCCCGCACTTCGTGATCAAGCACTATCCGGGTTACCCGGTCGTCATCCAGTACAGCGCCGACGGCGCCGGCACCCCCACCCTGGAGACGGCCAGGAGACGCCTGGCCGCACTCCAGGACCCCACCAGGCTGCGCCTGTGCTACGCGATCCTGCGCAACCCCGTCGCCACCGCCGAGCTGGCCAACCAGCTCGGCATGACCGCGCCCCAGGTCTCCAGGCACCTGCGCAGGCTCAGGGAGGCCCAGCTCGTGCACACCCACCGGCGCGGCTCGGTCGTCTACTACCAGCTCGACGCCGACGCCATCGAACGCCTCGGCCCCGACCTACTCTCCGTTCTGTACCGCTGAGGGCGTCGCCGACGGCACCGCCGCCGCCACGGGCATGCCGGGGAAGGCCGCGGGCTGGTCGGGGCGGAAGAGGTAGGAGCGCCTGACCGCCTCCTGCATGGCCAGCGCGGCATAGCGCCGCAGCGCCGCCTCATCGGCGGCGGCCAGCTCCAGGTAGGCCGCCGTCACCCCGTTCTCCAGGTGCGCCGCCAGCTTGGCGGCCAGCGTCGCGTTGGAGGGGAAGAACGGCAGCGCGTACGACGCGTCCGGCTCGACGGGCCGGCCGCCCCGCGCCGTGATGTACCCGCGCAACTGGTCACGGCCGGCCCGGTGCTCGTCGAAGGCCAAGGTGATCCTTTCGCGCAACCTCCCCGACGTGCGGGCGCCGAGCAGCCCGTACGCGAACAGCACCGCGTGCTCCGCGGCCAGCGCCTTACGCAACTTGTCAACATCACCGGTGTTCACAACGACCTCGGCAGGGCGACGACATGGGCGGCCTCACAGGCCCCGATGCTGGCGACGAGCTGGGCGACACCGGGCGAGAGCCCGGCCAGCGTGCGCGCCCGCGCCGCGGAGGCCTTGCGCTCCAGCTCGCGCAGCCGCGACAACGACGTCTTGGCGGTGGGCGTGGGCGACGGCGGCGCCGAGGCGGTGGCCTTCACGTGCTTGCGCAACTCGTTGAGATGGGCCTGATGGCGATCTCTGAACGGCACCAGTTTGTCCGCCCCGCCGGTGATCAGGGATGAATAGAGCGCGATTGTGCGTTGTTTCTCCGCGATGAGGTCCTTCAGCAGGACTGTCTCGGGAGAGTCAGGGGCCGGAGCGGACGGCTGCGGCGGGCCGGACGCGCTGCAGGCGGTGAGAGCGGCCGCCCCGCCCGCCAGCAAGGCTCGCCGGGAGAGCTGACGCGGGCGCACGGACTCGAACCTCCAGTTGTCACAGACCCTTATTCCTGGCCTCGGTAGCATCGTACGGCCAGTGCCCGTGATCGCCGTCCGGCGACGCACCGCCATTCGACCGCGACGAGTGGCGCTCTTTCCGTGCCCTCATACGGATAGGGTGTCAATGTCGTCGCTGGCTGAGCGGCCAGACGGCGGAGAGCCAGAGGCGAGGTCCGCCCGGCTGAGAACATGACAATAAGGGAGGTCGATATGGGCAGCGCTTCACCCCGCGACCACCTGATGGAGCTCCTGGAGCCCGTGGTCAGCGCGGAGGGCCTTGACCTGGAGGACATCACGGTCACCCAGGCAGGCAAGAGACGGCTGCTGCGTGTGATCGTCGATCGTGACGGCGGCGTGAGCCTCGACGACGTGGCCGACGTGAGCCAGGCCGTCTCCACGGCCCTGGACGACACCGACGCGATGGGCCAGGCAGCTTACACACTCGAGGTCTCCTCACCCGGCATCGATCGCCCGCTCACCGAGCCGCGCCACTGGCGCCGCGCGGCCAAGCGGCTGGTAAAGGCGGAGCTGGACGACGGCGCCGTCGTGGAGGGCCGCGTCCTGGCCGCCGACGAGAGCGGCGTCGACCTCGACGTCGAGGGCACGGCACGAAGACTTGATTACCAACACCTGACCCGCGGACGGGTGCAGGTGGAGTTCCGCCGCTTCGACGACGTCGACGGCGACGAAGGCTAAGGGGAGCCGCCGTGGACATCGACATGAGCGTCCTGCGCAGCCTGGAGCGGGAAAAGGACATCTCCTTCGAGCTGGTCGTCAAGGCGATCGAGGACGCGCTGCTCATCGCATACTCCCGCACGGAGGGCGCCCCCTCCAAGGCGCGGGCCGAGCTCGACCGCACCAGCGGTCACGTCACGATCTGGGCCGCCGAGCTCGACGACGAAGGTGAGGTCGTCAGGGAGTTCGACGACACCCCGGGCAACTTCAGCAGGATCGCCGCCACCACCGCCAAGCAGGTCATCCTGCAGCAGTTGCGCGACGCCGAAGACGAGATCAACTTCGGCGAGTTCGCCAGCCGCGAGGGCGAGCTGGTCTCCGGCGTCATCCAGCAGGGCAAGGACCCGCGCGTCGTGCTGGTCGACCTCGGCAAGATCGAGGCCGTGCTGCCGCACGCCGAGCAGGTCCCGGGCGAGGATTACGTGCACGGTGAGCGCATCCGCGCCTACGTCGTGCAGGTGAAGAAGGGTCACAAGGGCCCCTCCGTCTCCTTGTCTCGCACGCATCCCGGGCTGGTGAAGAAGCTGTTCGCGCTGGAGGTGCCGGAGATCGCCGACGGCACCGTGGAGATCGCCGCGGTGGCGCGCGAGGCCGGCCACCGTACGAAGATCGCGGTCAGGTCGCGCAAGCCCGGCGTCAACGCCAAGGGCGCGTGCATCGGGCCCATGGGCTCGCGCGTCCGCAACGTGATGACCGAGCTGCACGGCGAGAAGATCGACATCATCGACTGGTCCGAGGATCCCGGCGAGTTCGTCGGGAATGCCCTGTCTCCCGCACGCGTTTCCCACGTTGAGGTTCTGGACCTCGACGGCCGCGTCGCGCGGGTCACCGTGCCCGACTACCAGCTCTCGCTGGCCATCGGCAAAGAGGGGCAGAACGCCCGGCTAGCCGCGAGACTAACGGGATGGCGGATCGACATCCGGCCCGATACACAAGCCGAGGACGCCGCCGGTTCCGTAGATGCGTCAACACGGTAAGCTGGAATATGGTGGCCACGCGGTCCCACAGCGCACCTGTGTGGGCTGCAGGGTTCGCACGGCTAAGACCGAGCTGCTCCGTCTGGTGCGGGTCGAGGATCACGTAGTCCCTGACCTGCGAGGACAGCTTCCAGGCCGCGGTGCATCGCTGCATCCGTCCTTGAGTTGTCTGGAGCTTGCCGAGCGGCGCCGAGCGTTTCCGCGCGCGTTCCGCGTGCCGGGGCCGCTTGACGTGTCGCCCGTGCGGGCGCACTTGGAGGGAGAACCACGAAATGTCATGTAGGACGCCGAGTTGATGGGCGGAGTCAGATTGCTATGAGCGCCTGATGAGCACGCGGCGATGAAGACGTCAAGGTAGCGACGGTCCGGACGGCATAGCCAGCCTCCCGGGCCGAGTAAGGGAGTGCAGTGGCGAAGGTCCGGGTATACGAGCTCGCTAAGGAGTTCGGCGTAGAGAGCAAGGTCGTCATGGCCAAGCTCCAGGAGATGGGGGAGTTCGTCCGTTCGGCGTCCTCCACCATCGAAGCGCCGGTGGTCCGCAGGCTCACCGAAGCGTTGGGGGCATCGAAAGGTGGCCCCTCTAGGGGCGGCGGTCAGCCGTCCAACAAGCCGCAGCCGCCAAGGGCTGCTCCCCGGCCGGCAGACAGCCAGGCCGGTAACGGCGCTGGTCAAGCGTCGGTCCCCGCCCCGCCGCGTCCGGGCCCCAAGCCCGGCCCGCGTCCGGGTCCCCAGAGCGGCGGCGGCTCGCAGCCGCGGCCGCCGGTGCCGATGCCGCACCAGCCGCAGCAGGAGCCTCAGGCCGCCCGCGGCGAGACCTCGAGTGCCCCGCAGGCGCGTTTCGAGAGTGGCGCGCCCGCCCGTCCCGAGAGCGGCGCGCCCGCTCGTCCTGAAGGGGGTGCCCCCTCTCGTCCCGAGAGCGGCGCCCCTTCTCGTCCTGAGGGAGGTGCCCCCTCTCGTCCTGAGAGTGGCGCGTCCTCTCGTCCTGCTCCAGGCCCGCGGCCTGGTCCCGCCCCTCGTCCGGGTCCCAAGCCCGGCCCGGCGTCCCGTCCGGGCGCCCCGGGTGGTGGCGGCGGCTCGCAGCAGGCGCCGCGCCCAGGTGGCGGCGGCGGCCCGCGTCCAGGACCGGGTCCCAAGCCCGGCCCGCGCGGCCCGCGTCCTGGTAACAACCCGTTCTCTTCCAACGCCAGCGGCATGGGCCAGTCCCGTCCGCCGCGTCCCGGCGGCAACCGCGAAGGCGGTGGCGGTCCCGGTCAGCGCGAGCGTCGTGACGGTCCGCCGCGCGACGGCGCGATGCCGCGTCCGCCGCAGGGTCGTGGCGGCGGCGGCGAGGGCAGAGGCGGCTCAGCCGGTCCCCGTCCTGGTCCGCCCTCCGGCGGTGGGCGTCCGGGCGGTCCCGGTGCGGGCGGTCCGCGTCCGGGTGGCCCGCGGCCCAACCCGATGATGATGCCGCAGGGTCGCCCTGCCGGTCCCGGCGGCGGCGGTGGCGGCGGTGGCCGTCCCGGTGGCGGTGGCGGCGGCGGTCGTCCTGGCGGCGGTGGCGGCGGTGGCCGTCCCGGCGGCGGTGGCGGCGGCGGTCGTCCCGGTGGCGGTGGCGGCGGTTTCGCCGGTCGCCCGGGTGGCGGTGGCACCGGTCAGCGCACCGGCACCGGTGGTCCCGGCGGCGGCGGTGGCTTCGGCGGCCGTCCCGGTGGCGGCGGCCGTGGTCGTGGCGGCGGCACCGCGGGAGCCTTCGGGCGTCCCGGTGGCCGTCCCGCGCGTGGCCGCAAGTCCAAGCGTCAGAGGCGCCAGGAGTTCGACAACATGTCGGCGCCGGCGATCGGCGGTGTGCAGGTCGCTCGCGGCAACGGCGCGACGATCCGCCTCCCGCGCGGTGCGTCGCTGTCCGACTTCGCCGACCGCATCGGCGCGAACCCCGCCTCGCTCGTGCAGATCATGCTGCACCTGGGCGAGATGGTGACCGCGACGCAGTCGGTCAACGAGGAGACGCTGCAGCTTCTCGGGCAGGAGCTGGACTACAACATCCAGGTCGTCAGCCCGGAGGAGGAGGACCGCGAGCTTCTCGAGGCCTTCGACATCGAGTTCGGCGAGGACGAGGGCGACGAGGAAGACCTTGCCGCACGTCCGCCGGTCGTGACCGTCATGGGTCACGTCGACCACGGTAAGACCAAGCTGCTCGACGCCATCCGCAAGACCAACGTGGTGGCGCGCGAGGCCGGTGGCATCACCCAGCACATCGGTGCTTACCAGGTCGCCGCTGAGCACGACGGCCAGGAACGGAAGATCACCTTCATCGACACCCCGGGTCACGAGGCGTTCACCGCCATGCGTGCCCGAGGCGCCAAGTCCACCGACATCGCGGTGCTGGTGGTCGCGGCCGACGACGGTGTGAAGCCGCAGACGATCGAGGCCCTCAACCACGCCCAGGCGGCCGAGGTTCCGATCGTGGTCGCGGTCAACAAGGTCGACAAGGAGGGCGCCGACCCCAACAAGGTGCGCGCCCAGCTCACCGAGTACGGCCTGGTGGCGGAGGAATACGGCGGCTCGACGCTGTTCGTCGACATTTCGGCGAGGAACGGCACGGGCATCGACCAGCTCCTCGAGGCCATCGTGCTGACCGCGGACGCCGAGCTCGACCTGCGGGCCAACCCGTCGATGGGCGCCCAGGGCATCGCGATCGAGGCGCACCTCGACAAGGGCCGCGGCCCTGTCGCGACCGTCCTGGTCCAGCGCGGCACGCTCCGCGTCGGCGACTCGATCGTGTGTGGCGAGGCCTACGGCCGCGTCCGCGCGATGCTCGACGACAACGGCGACGCGGTCGAGGAGGCCACGCCGTCCCGTCCGGTCCGGGTGATGGGCCTGACGGCCGTGCCCGGCGCCGGTGACAACTTCATCGTCGTCACCGACGACCGCATGGCCCGTCAGATCGCCGAGCAGCGCGCGGCGCGCAAGCGCAGCGCCGACATGGCGAAGTCGAGCCGCCGCCTGACTCTCGAGGAGCTGTTCAGCAACCTCGAGAAGGGTCGCGTCGACGAGCTCAAGCTCATCATCAAGGGTGACGTCTCCGGTTCGGTGGAGGCCCTGGAAGACGCTCTGCTCAAGATCGACGTCGGCGACGAGGTCAGGCTTCGTGTCCTGCACCGCGCGGTCGGCGCCATCACCGAGTACGACGTCAACCTGGCCGTCGCCGACGACAACGCGGTCATCATCGGCTTCAACGTCCGCCCCGAGCCTCGGGCGCGCGACCTGGCCGAGCGCGAGGGCGTCGACATCCGCTACTACTCGGTCATCTACCAGGCGATCGAGGAAATCGAAGCGGCGCTCAAGGGCATGCTCAAGCCCGAGTTCGAAGAGGTCCAGATGGGCACGGCGGAAGTCCGCGAGGTCTTCAAGGTGCCGAAGATCGGCAACGTCGCCGGTTCGCTGGTCCGCTCCGGCGTGATCGTCCGCAACACCAAGGCCAGGATCATCCGCGACGGCGTCGTCATCGCGGACAACCTGACCGTCTCGTCGCTGCGTCGGTTCAAGGATGACGCGACCGAGGTCCGCGAGGGCTTCGAGTGCGGTATCGGTGTCGGCTACAACGACATCAGGATCGAGGACGTGGTCGAGACGTTCGAGATGCGGGAGAAGCCGCGCGTGTAACAAGCGGCCGGGCGCCCGGCGGGACATCCGCCGGGCGCCTCTCGCACGCTCTGGCCTGGTCCCCACCGCACCGGGCCGGTCGTGCTTTCACCACACCAGGTCAAGCGGTGGTTGCCAACGATGTATGTGGGTTCTCTTACCCTGGACATCCTGCTCGGCGACGTCAGATCGCTGAAGCAGAAGCGCTCTGTCGTCCGTCCGCTGATCGCCGAGTTGCAGCGCCGTTATCCCAGCATCGCGGCGGCTGAAACGGGCCATCTCGACCTGCACCGCAGGGCGGAGGTCGGCTTGGCGGTGGTCTCCGCCTCCGCGGGTAACTGCAAAGAGGTGATGGACGCCTGCGAGCGGATGGTGGCCTTCCGCCCCGAGATCGAGCTGCTGTCGGCCCGGCATCGGCTCTACAACGACGAAGATTGAACGACTGCACGGCCAGGTCGTGCGTGAGGGGGGCAAAGATGGTGGATGCCGCACGAGCACACAAGCTCGCCGACCGCATCCAGCAGATCGTCGCCGAGATGCTGGAGCGCCGGATCAAGGATCCGCGCCTGGGTTTCATCACCGTGACCGACACGCGCGTCACCGCTGACCTGCGTGACGCGACGGTGTTCTACACGGTGTTCGGCTCCGACGCCGAGCGGGCCGACAGTGCCGCCGCCCTCGAAAGCGCCAAGGGCATTCTCCGCTCCGAGGTGGGCAAGCAGACCGGCGTGCGCTTCGCCCCGACGCTGACGTTCAAGCACGACCCGCTGCCCGACAGCGCGCGCCACCTGGACGACCTGATCAACGCCGCCAGGGAACGCGACGCCGAGGTGGCGCGGCAGGCTCAGAGCGCCTCCTACGCGGGCGAGCCGGACCCGTATCGCAAGCCCGAGGAGGAAGAGACGGGCCAGGACGTGGCCAAGGGCGACCAGGCGTGACGCCCGACGTGCGCGACAGGGCAGACCGTCCGCCCCGACTGGGCGGTCCGCCTGAGAGCACCCCGATCCCCGAGACGTCGTGGGATCGGGCACTTCGGCTGATCGGCCGGGCCGACGAGGTCGCGCTGGCCTGCCACGTGACGCCCGACGGCGACGCGCTCGGCTCGATGCTGGCCGTCGCGTTCGTGCTGCGCTCGATGGGCAAGCGGGTGGTGGCCTCGTTCGGCGACCGGGTCTTCGCGGTGCCGCGGCTGCTGCGCTTCCTGCCGGGGCAGGAGATGCTGGTGCCGCCCGAGGACTATCCGGCCGCGCCCGAGCTGATGATCGTGTTCGACTGCTCGACGTTCGAGCGGGTCGGGCTGCTGGGCGCCAACGCCGCCGCGGCGGCCGAGGTCGTGGTGGTCGACCACCACCCGTCCAACTCGGGGTTCGGCTCGCTCGACCTCATCGACGCCGAGGCCGCGGCCACCGCGATGCTGGCCGAGCAGCTCGTCTACCGGCTCGGCGGGCGGCTCGACCGGGACATCGCCATCTGCCTGTACGCGGGGCTGGTGACCGACACCGGGTCCTTCCGCTACGCCTCGACCACGCCGGCCGTGCACCAGATGGCGGCCAGGCTCGTGGCCACCGGGCTGCGGGTCGACGAGATCGCCCGCGAGCTGTGGGACCGTTCCCCGTTCGGCTATCTCAAGGTGCTGGCCGCCGGGCTCGAGCGGGTGACGCTGGAGGGCGGGCTGGTGTGGACGTACGTGACGCGGGTGGACCGGGCCGCGTACGCGCTGCCCTACTCCGAGCTGGAGGGCATCATCGACATCGTCCGCCGCACCGACGAGGCGGAGGTCGCGGTCGTGCTCAAGGAGGACGACTACGGCGACTGGCAGGTGTCCACCAGGTCCAAGGGCACGGTTGACGTGGCGGCGGTGTGCTCGGCGCTGGGCGGCGGCGGGCATCACAACGCGGCCGGATTCACCTCCTACGACACCGTCGAGGAGACCATGGACAAGTTCCGGAGAGAGCTGGGGAAGGTCTCCTGATGGCCGAGAGCGGTCTGATCATCGTCGACAAGCCGGGCGAGTGGACCTCGCACGACGTGGTGGCCAAGATGCGGCGCATCGCGGGCACCCGCCGGGTGGGGCACGCGGGCACGCTCGACCCGATGGCGACGGGCGTGCTGGTGGTCGGCGTGGAGAAGGCGACCCGGCTGCTGGGGCACCTGACGCTGACCGAGAAGGTCTACGAGGCCACCATCCGGCTCGGCGTGAGCACGAACACCGACGACGCCGAGGGCGAGGTCACCGCCACGGCCTCGGCCGCCGGCGTCACCGCCCCCGAGATCCACAAGGGCGTCGCGGCGCTGACCGGGGAGATCATGCAGGTCCCGCCGCAGGTCAGCGCGATCAAGGTGAACGGGCAGCGGGCGTACAAGATGGCGCGGGCGGGCGAGGAGGTCGAGCTGGCGGCCAGGCCCGTCACGGTGCGGGTGTTCGACGTGCTCGACGTCAGGGCCGCTGATGACGTGGTGGACGTGGACGCGGTCGTGACCTGCTCCAGCGGCACCTACATCCGCGCGCTGGCCCGCGACCTGGGCGGCGCGCTCGGGGTGGGCGGGCATCTGACGCGGCTGCGGCGTACCCGGGTGGGGCCCTACGATCTCTCGCTGGCCAGGAGCATCGACCAACTCACCGAGGAGTGCGTGATCCTGCCGATCGGCGAGGCGGTGGCGGCGGCGTTCCCGCGCAGGGACGTCACGGCCGAGGAGGCGCGCGTGATTGGGCACGGCGGCCGGTTGCCGGCCGTGGGGCTCGGCGGCGGGCCGATCGGCGTGTTCGGGCCGGAGGGCGAGTTGCTGGCGCTGGTGGAGGAGCAGGGCAGGATGGCCAGGCCCCTCGCCGTCTTCGCCGGCTAACGCGGTTTGCGGGCCACGATGATGTCGCGGACGATCGCCTGGTCCACCCAGTGCTCGAAGTCGGGGTAGCTCTGCACTTCGAGGCCCGCGTCGGTGAGGATTCCTGCCAGGTCCGAGCTCTTGCCCCCGTAGGTGTTCCAGGCGATGCCCATCGCGCCGCCGGGGCGCAGCAGCTCGGCCCAGACCGGCACGGCCCTGCCCAGCAGCTCCAGGGGGCTGCGGGACAGGCCCGCGCCGCCCTTGCTGCCGTGCTGGACGCCGTAGGGGGCGTCGGTCGCCAGGATGTCGAACGAGTTCGGCTTGAAGAACTCGCGGCTCTTGAGGGTGTCGGCGTTGACCACGGTCAGGCGCTGCGTGTCGCCGGCCTTGACCGCCTCTTTCGACAGGCCGAAGGAGACGTTGAACCGCCGCCCGACCAGGGCCCGCTCGCGGCGCACCGGCACGGTCTCCGCGGTGTGCTTGAGCCGCTTGTTGCGCAGCCAGGTCTTGACGAAGCCGGTGTAGGCCTCGAAGTCCTTGCCGTCCAGGTCGATGCCGTAGGCGTCGTAGCCGTACATGAGGGCCTGGTTGAGGGTCGTGCCGCGCCCGCAGAGCGGGTCGAACACCGACAGCCCGTCGGCCAGCCCCTTGTCGCCCGCCAGCGCCGTGACGTTGAGCAGCAGCTTGGTGAAGTGCTCGTTGGTCTTGCCGGCGTATTTCTGGATGGTGATCAGATCGCTGCTCAGCCGGTCGCGTGAGCGCATCTCCAGCGGTCTGAGCAGCTCGCCCTCCAGCGCGAAGACGGCGTAGACGGAGGAGAGGTCGGACAGCAGGCGCACGTCGTGCTCGCTCAGCGGGAGCGTGGTCTCGAACGTCACATAGGGGACGCCGCCGATCCGCCTCTCGTCGCTGTCCAGCACCTCGGCTTCGAGGGCGCGATCGCTGAAGACGGCCAGCTCACTTCGGGTCAGCCGGATGGAGCTCTCTCCGTAGACCCGGTTGAAGGCAGGCAGGATCAGAAGCGCGTAACGAGGCATGATGCCCGATGATAGTCCCCTCGATTGGAGGGAATGCCGACGCGCATGGCAGGCTTGTACGGGTTGATCCGGGGACGAGCGAATGGGGCCTAGCGTGCAGGGTTCGGAGAGGTCTGTCGTCACCGTCGGCGTGTTCGACGGAGTTCACCGCGGGCACCAGCGGGTGGTCGGGCGTGCCGTCGCCGTCGCCAGGGAGCGGGGGCTGCGCTCTGCGGTCGTCACGTTCGAGCCGCATCCTGACGAGGTCGTACGGCCGGGGTCGCATCCGCAGCGGCTGACCAGCCCACGGCGCAGGGCCGAGTTGCTGTACGCACTCGGGGTGGACGACGTCGAGGTGGTCGAGTTCACGCTCGGGTTGTCGCGTAGCCGTCCCGATGAGTTCGTGCAGAATGTGCTGGCCGAGCGGTTGCGGGCGGCGGTCGTGGTGGTGGGGGAGGACTTCGTGTTCGGGCAGGGTGCCAGCGGCGATGTAGAGACATTGCGGACGCTGGGCGAGAAGTACGACTTCGAGGTGGAGGCCGTGCCCACGCTCGACGCCGTCTCCTCGACCTCCATCCGCCAGTTGCTCGTCGCGGGCGACGTGGAGGGCGCCAGAGACCGGCTCGGCCGGCCGCACCGCGTGGAGGGCGTCGTCGTACGCGGCTACCAGCGCGGCCGTCAGCTCGGCTTCCCCACGGCCAACGTCGAGACGCCGCAGCACACCGCGATCCCGGCGGACGGGGTCTACGCGGGCTGGATGGAGTGCGTCCCGGTGGCCAATCTGCCCGCTCTTTACGAGGGCGAGCGCTGGCCCGCGGCGATCTCCGTGGGCACGAATCCGACGTTCGACGGCGTTCCGCGTACCGTGGAGGCGTACGCGCTGGACCGGGACGATCTGGAGCTCTACGGCGTGCACGTGGCGGTGGAGTTCGCCGCGCGGTTGCGCGGCAACACCCGCTTCGACTCGATCGACGCGCTGATCGCCCAGATTCACGCCGACGTGGAGGCCACACGACGCCTGACGAGCTGATCTGTCCGGGAGGCGACCGCCCGAGCAGTCGACGCATGGTGGTAACCTTGCATGTCGGCTCTGTAGCGGCGGCGCTGCGCGCTGCCCATGACGGCCTTCACGCGGCGACTGTAGGCACGCACGGTCGCTCGCACTCTCATTCTCACTCGCGCGTGTCCGTAGATTGAAGGAGAGCCGTGTCCCTCGACACCGCTGCCAAGAAGACCATCATCGAGGAGTATGCGACGGCTGACGGCGACACCGGGTCGCCTGAGGTGCAGATCGCACTGCTCAGCAAGCGCATCAGCGAGCTGACCGAGCACCTGAAGACGCACAAGCACGACCACCACAGCCGTCGTGGTCTGCTGCTGCTCGTGGGTCGCCGGCGCCGCCTGCTGAAGTACCTGCAGAAGGTCGACATTCAGCGCTACCGTACGCTCATCGAGCGGCTCGGCCTGCGCCGATAGCGTGAAAAGGGAGCGGCGTCCGCGCCGCTCCCTTCTCATATGGGGTAGGACCCCGAACAGCAGGGCGCGTGGCGGCGTGAAAACGCCCCCGCGACTGACGTACAACTGAATATCCGAGACACACAGCCCCCGCGTCCGTTCAGCACCATGCGACCCGCGACGCCTGCGGGCCGGTCCTCGGTAGTGGCTTCCGGTAAGAACGAACGTGACCGGGCGCTTCGATCGAAGACCGGCGCTGCACCTAACGAGGGTGCCGGTGAGAAAAGGGCGCGGGTGACCGACCACAAGGAGGTCCCCCGTGGAGGGTGTCCACACCGCTGAAGCCGTCATAGACAACGGCACATTCGGCACGCGCACGATCCGCTTCGAGACGGGTCGGTTCGCGCGTCAGGCGGCGGGTTCCGCCGTCGCCTATCTCGACAGCGACACGATGGTGCTCGCGGCGACCACCGCGTCGAAGAACCCGAAGGAACAGTTCGACTTCTTCCCGCTCACGGTGGACGTCGAGGAGCGCATGTACGCCGCGGGCCGCATCCCCGGCTCGTTCTTCCGCCGTGAAGGCCGTCCTTCCGAGGACGCGATCCTGACCTGCCGCCTGATCGACCGGCCGCTGCGCCCGTCGTTCGTCAAGGGCCTGCGCAACGAGATCCAGGTCGTCGTCACCGTCATGGCGCTCAACCCCGACCACCTCTACGACGTGGTCGCGATCAACGCCGCGTCGTTGTCCACGCAGCTCGCCGGCCTGCCCTTCTCCGGGCCGATCGGCGGCGTGCGGGTGGCGCTGATCGATGGCCAGTGGGTGGCCTTCCCGACGCACCACGAGCTGGAGCGGGCCACGTTCGACATGGTCGTGGCGGGCCGCGTGCTCGCCGACGGCGATGTCGCGATCATGATGGTCGAGGCCGAGTCCACCAAGGACACGCTCAAGCTGATCACCGAGGGCGCCGTCGCGCCCACCGAGGAGACCGTCGCGCAGGGCCTTGACGCCGCCAAGCCCTTCATCAAGGTGCTGTGCGAGGCGCAGTCGCGCATCGCGCAGGTCGCCGCGAAGGAGACGGCCGAATACCCGATCTTCCTGGAGTACCAGGAGGACGTTTTCGCCGCCGTCGAGGCCGCGATCAAGACCGAGCTGGCCGCCGCGCTGACCATCGCGGGCAAGCAGGAGCGCGAGAACGAGCTGGACAAGGTCAAGGCGCTGGCCGCCGAGAAGCTCCTGCCCGAGTTCGAGGGCCGGGAGAAGGAGATCTCCGCCGCGTTCCGCTCGGTGATGAAGAAGCTCATGCGCGAGCGGGTCGTCAACGAGGGCATCCGCATCGACGGCCGTGGCACCAAGGACATCCGCGCCCTGTCGGCCGAGGTCCACGTGGTGCCCCGGGTGCACGGTTCGGCGCTGTTCGAGCGCGGTGAGACCCAGATCATGGGCATCACCACCCTCAACATGTTGCGCATGGAGCAGGTCATCGACACGCTCAACCCCGACCGGACCAAGCGCTACATGCACAACTACAACTTCCCGCCCTACTCCACCGGTGAGACCGGCCGGGTGGGCTCGCCCAAGCGCCGCGAGATCGGTCACGGCGCGCTGGCCGAGCGGGCGCTGACCCCGGTGCTCCCCACGCGTGAGGAGTTCCCGTACGCCATCCGCCAGGTCTCCGAGGCGCTCGGCTCCAACGGCTCCACCTCGATGGGCTCGGTCTGCGCCTCCACGATGGCGCTGCTCGACGCCGGTGTGCCGCTCAAGGAGATGGTCGCGGGCATCGCGATGGGCCTGATCGGCGAGGGTGACACCTACGTCACGCTGACCGACATCCTGGGCGCGGAAGACGCCATGGGCGACATGGACTTCAAGGTCGCCGGCACCAAGGACGTCATCACCGCCCTGCAGCTCGACACCAAGCTCGACGGCATCCCGGCCAGCGTGCTGGCCGGCGCGCTCAAGCAGGCCAAGGGCGCCCGCCTGGCGATCCTCGACGTGATGCAGGAGGCGATCAACTCTCCGGCGGAGATGAACCCGACCGCGCCGCGCATCATCACCATCAAGGTCCCGGTGGACAAGATCGGCGAGGTCATCGGCCCGAAGGGCAAGATGATCAACCAGATCCAGGACGACACGGGCGCCGAGATCACCATCGAGGACGACGGCACGATCTACATCGGCGCCACCGACGGGCCCTCCGCCGAGGCCGCCCGTTCCGCGATCAACGCCATCGCCAACCCGCACATGCCGGAGGTCGGCGAGCGCTACCTGGGCACGGTCGTCAAGATCGCGGCTTTCGGCGCGTTCATCTCGCTCATGCCGGGCAAGGACGGTCTGCTGCACGTCTCGCAGATCCGCAAGCTGCACGGCGGCAAGCGGATCGAGAACGTCGAGGACGTCATGAGCGTCGGCGAGAAGATCCAGGTCGAGATCGCCGAGATCGACGGCCGGGGCAAGCTCTCGCTGGTGCCGGTCGAGGTCATCGAGAAGGAGGCCGCCGAGAAGGAGGCCAAGGGCGTCGAGGGCGGTTCCGACGAGGCGCCCGAGCAGTCCGACGCCGGCGATGACAAGTCCGACCGGCCGCGCCGCACCCGCACCCGCGTGCGCAGCACCCCTCGCGCTGATGGGGACGACCGGAACTCGTGACGACGACCACGCTGCACCCCGGCAAGGATGGAGCCGGGGTGGTAAGGCGCACCGTCCTCCCGGGTGGGCTGCGCGTGGTGACCGAGACCATGCCGACCGTGCGCAGTGTCGCGGTCGGCATGTGGGTCGGCATCGGCTCGCGTGATGAGGCCCCCGAGCACATGGGGGCCACCCATTTCCTTGAGCACCTGCTGTTCAAGGGCACCCCCACGCGGGACGCCATGGAGATCTCCGCCTCCATCGAGGGCATCGGCGGTGAGATCAACGCCTTCACCGCCAAGGAGTACACCTGCTACTACGCGCGGGTCCTCGACGAGGACCTGCCGGTCGCGGTCGACGTGCTCGCCGATGTGGTGACCAGTTCGCTGGTGACCGACGAGGACGTCGAGTCCGAGCGGGGCGTGATTCTCGAAGAGATCGCCATGCACGACGACGACCCCTCCGACGTGGTGCACGAGCAGTTCGCCGCCGCGCTCTACGGTGACTCGCCCATCGGGCGGCCGATCCTGGGCACGGTCGAGTCGATCAACACGCTCGGGCAGGAGCGCATCGCCGAGTACTACCGGGGCTACTACCGGCCCCGTTGCACTGTGGTGTCCGTGGCGGGCAACATCCGGCACGAAGAGGTCGTGGAGCTGGTCGCCAGGGCGTACGACCGGGCGGGCGCGCTGGACGGCCCGGCCGAGTTCGCGCCGCCGCGCACCAGCGGCCCCGGCGCCGAGTCGCACTCAGGCGTGGCGGTGCTCGACCGTCCCACCGAGCAGGCCAACCTGGTGCTCGGCACGACGGGGCTGGCACGCACGGACGATCGCAGGTTCGCGCTGGGCGTGCTCAACGCGGCGCTGGGCGGCGGCATGTCGTCCAGGCTCTTCCAGGAGATCAGGGAGAAGCGCGGCCTGGCCTACTCCGCCTACAGCTACACCTCGGCCTACGCCGACACCGGCCAGTTCGGCATCTACGTGGGCTGCCTGCCGTCGAAGATCGACGACGTGCTCAAGATCTGCCGGGATGAGCTGACCCGGGTGGTGGCCGAGGGGCTGAGCGCCGACGAGATCATGCGCGGCAAGGGGCAGATGCGGGGCGGGCTGGTGCTCGGCCTGGAGGACACCGGCTCGCGCATGTCGCGCATCGGCAAGAACGAGCTGGTCTACGACGAGCTGATGTCGGTGGACGAGGTGCTCTCGCGCATCGAGTCCGTCACCCCCGACGAGCTGTCCGAGGTGGCTCGCGACGTGCTCAACCGGCCGCTCACGCTCGCCGTGATCGGCCCGTACGGCGACAAGGACTTCACCGACGCCGTCCGATAGGGTTTGCCTGTGATCAGGGTAGGTGTGCTCGGCGCCCGTGGGCGTGTGGGCGTCGAGGTGTGCAAGGCGGTCGAGGCGGCCACCGACATGGATCTGGTGGCCGCGCTCGACAAGGACGATCCCATCCAGGGGCTCGACGGCACCGAGGTGGTGGTCGACTTCACCCATCCCGATGTGGTCATGGGCAACCTCGAATGGATGATCGGCCACGGCATCCATCCCGTGGTGGGCACGACCGGGTTCGACGAGGGCCGCCTGGAGACCGTGCGCGGCTGGCTGGCGGCCAACCCGGGCGCCAGCTGCCTGATCGCGCCCAACTTCGGCATCGCGGCCGTGCTCATGATGCACTTCGCGCAGCAGGCGGCCCGCTACTTCGAGTCCGCCGAGATCGTCGAGCTGCACCACCCCAACAAGGCCGACGCGCCCTCCGGCACGGCCCGCCGCACGGCGGAGCTGGTGTCCGAGGCGCGGGCCAAGGCCGGGCTGGGCTCGATGCCCGACGCGACGAGCACCGCGCTCGACGGCGCGCGAGGGGCCGACGTGGGCGGCGTGCACGTGCACGCGGTGCGCCTGTCCGGGCTGATCGCGCACCAGGAGGTGCTGCTCGGCGGTGACGGCGAGATCCTGACGATCAGGCACGACACGATGAGCAGGTCGGCGTTCACCCCGGGCGTGCTGCTCGGCGTGCGCAGGGTGCGTGAGCTGCGCGGTCTCACGGTGGGCCTCGAACCCTTGCTGGACCTTTAGGCCACACGCACGACGTGCCCACTCCCGCACATGGGTCGTGGGCACGTCGTCAGGAGAGGGTCCCGGCTCCGCACAGCCAGGCCTACGATCTTCAACCCTAATACCAGAGGCGAGCTCCGCCCGAACCATGAGATCGTGTCGCCATGGTGCGATGGGCCGAAGCGGACGAACTACCCGGGCTGATCTCCATAGAGCTGGCCGCCGATCGGCTGTTCGAGCAGGTGGGCATCGTGTTCCCGCCCGGCACCACGATGGTCGAAGAGGCGGACGACCCGGGTTGCGTGCTGGTCGAGGGCGCGCCGCCGGCCGGATTCGCGATGGTCGGGTGGGTGGACGGCAACCTGCACCTCGACCAGCTCGCCGTGATTCCTGAGAGCATGCGCCAGGGCATCGGCGGGCGGCTGGTGGGGGGCGTGATCGACCACGCGCGAGCGGCCGGGGCGCCCGCCGTGACGCTGACGACATACCGGGACGTGCCCTGGAACGCGCCGTGGTACGCCCGGCACGGCTTCTCCGTGATGCCCGAGGCCGAGTGGGGGCCGGAACTGCGGGCTCTCGTCGAGCACGAGCGGGAGCTGGGCATCGAGGTCGCGCCGCGAGTGGCGATGCGCGTCGCGCTCCCGAGGTGAAGGGTGGGCTTGGCCGGCGGCGGAACCACGTGCCCGACGGCCCCTTGCGCCCTGAACCTCCGAGCAGGAGATCAGCGTCAGCACCCGGCAGCCCGGCAGCCCGGCAGCCCGGCAGCCCGGCAGCCCGGCAGCGGGTCAGTGCGTCAGCGCACGATGTCGGGCGGCGGATCCTGGAAGCGGGAGCGCTGCGCCGGCTCGCCGCTCACCCTCTCCACGAGGGAGGTGGCGAGCTGCTGGAGCTTGACGTTCTTGTCCTGGGAGACGTGGCGCAGGATCTCGAAGGCCTGCTGCGCGGTGCACCGCCGCTGCGCCATGACGATGCCGAGCGCCTGGTCGATGATCGCGCGGGTGGTCAGCGCCTCCTTGAGCTGTGCCGCCACCTCCCGCATGCGGGCCACGTCGAGCGCCGTCCGGAACAGCACGCCGACGTGCGCGGCCGTGACGCGTACGGCGACCCTGGTCTCGTCGGCGAACCCACCGGCCTGCCCGGAGTAGAGCGTCAGCACCCCCAGCAGCGCGCCCTCCGACTCCAGCGGCTCACAGTGCACCCTGCGCACCTCCGGCGCCTCCGCCGCGAACCGCGGCCATCGCGAGGCCAGGTCACCGGCCGTCACAGGCTGCCCGCTCTCGACGGCGTCGAGGACAGGCCCCTGCTTCATGGCCTCCTGCAGCCCGTCGAGCAACTCGGCCCGCGGATGAGTACCGGCCACCGTGCGCAGGCCGTAGTCGGCGAGCAGCGTGATGCTGAGCATGGCCGAGTCAGGCATCGCCTGCTCGGCGATGGTGACGCAGTCAGTGAGTGCCCGCTCGAACTCTTCGATGTCGGTGGGCACTCTCGGCCGGTTCGCCACGGTCCCTCGCTGTCTCGGGCAACTCCAGGCTAACCGCTCGGGGACGCCGTCACGAGACGAAAGCGTCCACTTCGGCCAGGTAGGCATCCTTGACGTGCCGGGGCAGCCAGGTGATCTCGAACGCGTTGCGCTGGAGCTGTGCCAGCTCCTCGCGGTTGAGCTGGAGCGCGTCCTGCAGGGCGAGCAGGTTCTCCGATACGTAGCCGTCGAAGTATGCCGGATCGTCGGAGTTGACTGTCACCCGCACGCCCAGGTCCAGCAGCTTGCGGATGCCCTCGGCCTTCATCGACTCGGTGACGTAGCCGTTGGAGATCGGGCAGCACGTCAGCCCCATGCCGCGCTCCAGCACCACCTCCACCAGCCGCTGGTCCTCCAGGATGTTGACGCCGTGGTCGATCCGGTTGACGCCGATGTCCTCGATGGCCTGGCGGATGTGCTCGACCGCGTTGTCCTGGTCGACGTCGCAGTGCATGGTCAGCAGGTAGCCCTCCTGCCTGGCCCGCTCGTAGACCGCCGCGAACTTGCTCGGCGGGTTGCCCCTCTCGTCGGAGTCGAGCCCCACCCCGGCGATCCACTCCTTGTACGGCAGCGACTCCAGCAACGTCGCCATCGCGTATTCGGCCTGGAAGTCACGCAGGAAGCACATGATGAGCTGCGCCCGCACCCCGAGCTGCGCGTGCGCGTCCATCAGCGCCCGCCGCAGCCCCCTGATCACCACGTCGAACGGCACCCCGCGCGAGGTGTGCGCCTGCGGGTCGAAGAAGATCTCCGCGTAGCGCACGTTCTGCTCGGCGGCCTTGCGCAGATAGGCCATGGCCAGGTCGTAGAAGTCGGGCTCGGTGCGCAGCACCCGCATGCCCTCGTAGTAGATCGTCAGGAAGGAGGACAGGCTGTCGAAGGTGTAGGCCGCCCGCATCTCCTCCACGGTCGAGTAGGGCAGCTCCAGGCCGTTGCGGCTGGCCAGCTCGAACTTGAGCTCGGGCTCCAGCGTGCCCTCGATGTGCAGGTGCAGCTCGCATTTGGGCAATCCGGCGATGAAATCCTTCACCGTCCCACCTTAGAAGATGATCGCCAGGCCCACGGCGAACAGCAGACCGTACGCCATCTGCAGCTTGCCCGTCTGCTGCAGCACCCCGATGAGCGCCGGGCCCACCGCCTTGCTCAGCACCGCCCTGATGGGCGAGATCGCCAGCGGAGCGGCGAGCAGCACCAGCGCCGCCCACGGCGTGATCGGGATCATGGCCAGCGCCACCACGAACGGCACCACCTGGCAGGCGACGTAGAGAGTGCGGGTGCGCTCGGCCCCCAGCAGCACCGCCAGCGTACGCTTGCCCGCCTGCCCGTCCGTGCCGACGTCACGCAGGTTGTTGACCACCAGCATCGAGCACGACAGCAGCCCCACCGGGATCGAGGCGAACAACGCCGCCCAGCTCAGATGCTCCGTCTGCATGTAGGCCGTGCCGACCACGGGCACGACCCCGAAGAACACGAACACGGCCAGCTCGCCGAGCCCGCGGTAGCCGTAGGGGTGTTTGCCGCCCGTGTAGAACCAGGCCGCCGCGATCGCCGCCGCGCCCACCAGCAGCACCCACCACGCCTGAATGGCCACGACAAGGATCAGCCCCAGCACCGCCGCCAGCGCGAAACAACCCAGCGCGGCTATGAGCACCTGGCGAGGCGTGGCCGCGCGCGAGCCGACCAGCCGCATCGGGCCGACCCGCTCGTCGTCGGTGCCACGGATGCCGTCGCTGTAGTCGTTGGCGTAGTTGACGCCGATCTGCAGCGACAGCGCCACGAGCAGCGCCAAGATCGCCCGCCACCATACGAAACCGTCTTCGCCGATCGCCACGCCGGTGCCGACCATGACGGGCACGATCGCATTGGGGAGCGTGCGCGGGCGGGCGCCGGCAATCCACTGGCCCGGTGTTGCCATGTTCTGATTCAACCTCTAGCTGATATCCGTGGTGAGCCGGACCATCCTGATCGGGCGGCCCATGTCGAGAACGCGTTCGGCCATGTCCTCGCCCCAGCCGGCCGACTCCAGGAAGCCGAGCACCGCGTAGTTGTCGGCGAACACCCAGGTGACGATCTGCCGGAAGCCGTCTTCACGCAGGTAGTCGACCGTGGCGTTGAGCAGCCGGCTGCCGTGCCCCCGGCGGACGAAGTCGGGGTCCACCAGCAGCGTGAGCATCTCGGCCACCATGCTGGGGTCGAGGTCGGGATCCTCGGCGGGGGCATGGGAGGCCAGGCCCACCACGCGCTCTCCGCCGCGAGGGGTCACCAGGGCGGCGCTGCCACCGGCGCCGAGCGCCGGAAACCCCTCGGTGTCGAGGATGGTCTCGACCGCCACCAGCACCCGGTGCATAGGCGTGGGAGGGGCGACGATCGCCTCGTCCCACTGGCGCAGCCACATCTTCTCCGCCGCCGCGCCGGTCATCTGCTCGAGTGGGCCTTCGGGGAGGAAGTTCCGATAGCCGTAGCGCCAGGCGCGGATCTGAGTATTCGCAACCTGGAGCACATCCTCGCGCCGGGCCGCCCGGACGCCTACGTCTGCCATCTCGGCCCGCTCCTTCGCCTGCCGTCCATGCCACAAGGCACGAGTTACACCGTATCGGTGTTTGAGCCTTGTAGAGGACGCGAACCCCGCTTCCTCGCCCGGTAAGCCCGCGTCTTGGTGCGGTTGCCGCATACACGCATGGAACACCACGAGCGGGAACGGTTCTTCGACGAGTCGATGAACGCCCACTGACAAGTTCCCTCCGCGCACACCTTCAGCCGGTCCCATGCCGCTCCCACGGCGGCCGAGGCGATCGCCGCCAGCCCGCCCCGAACGCCGCCCCCCGCTGGGACCAGTTCGGGCACCTCACCCTCCCGCACCTGGACGTACAGGGGCAGCGCGGGAAGTTGCGCCGCTTCGCGTCTCAGCGCGGCTCTGAGGCCCTCACGCAGGGCGTGGGCGGTGCTGAGGTCGTCGTCCGTGGCGCGGTCGCGAGGGCTGATGAGGTCGCGTGCGCGCAGCCACAGGGCCAGGTCGGCGGGGGAGGACAGCTCGTCCGTCTGGGCTTCGACGTCGAAGGTGTTCACGAAGTCTCGTACGAGCTCCGCGGGCAACGGCATGCCGTCACTCTACTGGGACCCCGGAAGCCGATGATCACCAGGACCTCAACGGGCGGGTCTGCCGCCGATGGCCGTCAAGGACTCGGCCAGCCGCCGGACCCCTTCCCGCAACTCCCCCAGATGGGCCGCGGCCATGTGCGTGAGCCGGAGCCGCGGCCCCGGTGGCTCCGACGGGTAGTACATCCTGCCCGGGCTCACCAGTACCCCATGCTGCCTGGCCGCCTCCACCAGGGCGCCCTCATCGACGGCGGCGGGCAGTCGTACCCACAGATGCATCCCGCCGGAGGGCAGCAGGTGCGGCTCGGCCTCGGGCAGGTGCGCGGCCAGCGCCGCCACGAGCGCGTCGCGGCGGGTCCTGATCTCGGCGTGCACGTTCGTCAGATGCCGCTGCCAGGCCGGTGACCCCACGAACTCCAGCGCCGTCTCCTGCAGAGGCCGCGCCACGAAGAACGACTCCACGAGCTGACCGGCCCGCAGCCGGTGCGCGGCCGGCCCTCTGGCGATCACGGCCGCCACCCGCATGCTCGGCGAGAGGATCTTCGTCAGCGACCCGACGTACACCACGGTGCCGTGCCGGTCCATGGAGGCGAGGGACGGGGGCGGCTGCTCGGTCAGGTATCGGGCGAAGTCGTCCTCCACCACGAACGCCCCCGCCGCCCTGGCCACCTCCAGCACCTGCTCCCTGCGTTCGACGGGCAGGGTGGCGCCGGTGGGGTTGTGCAGGGTGGGCTGACAGAAGAACACCCGCGCCCCCGTGACGGCGAACGCCTCGGCCAGCAGCTCAGGGCGTACGCCATCGCGGTCCATCGGCACCGCCGTGGCCCGCAGCCCCGCCGCCTTGGCTGCCGCCAGCGCCCCCGGATAGGTGGGCGTCTCCACCAGAACGGGCGTCCCCGGAGCTGCCAGCGCCCTGAACGCGTGCGTCAGCGCCGCCTGCCCGCCACTCACGATCAACGCGTCGGCCGCGGTCACATCCCCGCCGGCCCGCACCGCGAACCACCGCCGCAACTCCGCCAGCCCGGCCAGGGGCGGCATCCCCCAGACCTCACCTCTCCGTACGGCGCGCACCGCCGCGGCCGCGAGCTGCTTGTCCGGTCGCAATCCCGCCCGCAGATATCCGCCGGTCAACGGCACCACCCCCTCGGCCGCCGCCCCCAGCAACGTCGAGATGGGCCCTTCATCCACCACCCGATCGCCCAGGGCCACGGTCTGCCACGACAGATCGACCGCGTCCTGCGCCGCCCGGCCGACCCGCTGCGCCACGAAGACCCCGTTGCCCGGCTTGGCCACGACCCGCCCTTCGGCGGCCAGCTGCCCGATGGCCCTGGAGACGGTGACGGGGCTGACGTTGTGCCGCCGCATGATCTCCCGGCTGGACGGCAACCGCACCCCCGGCCCCAGCCGGTCGGCCTCCTCACGCAGCATCGCGGCAATCTGCGCGATACTGCTATCGTTGTTCATGAAGGATCAGAATAGCGCTACTGGTGATGGCGGAGTAGCGCTCCCCGCCCATGGGCCGGATCCGGATCTCGCGGGGCTCCCGCGTCGGCGGGAGGGTTCTGCGCAACCCACGGATCTCGTGGGGTCGCCGGGTCGGTGGGAGGGCTCGGCGCAACCCACGGATCTCGTGGGGTCGCCGGGTCGGCGGGAGGGCTCGGCGCAGCCCACCGGTGCCCGCCAAGGCACCGCGCTGGCCTTCCTGGGCGTCCTGGCCTTCTCCGGCTCCTTTCCCGCCACCGTCTACGCGATGCAGGGCTTCAACCCCTGGCTGGTGGCCATAGGCCGAGCCGCCTTGGCCGGCGTCATCGCCCTGACCTGCCTGAAAGTCACCCGCCGCCCCCTGCTGCCCCCAAGAGCCCACTGGCCTTCCTACGCGGCGATCTCCATGGGCGTGGTCTTCGGCTTCCCCCTCTTCAGCGGCCTGGCCCTGGACCTGGGCGCCGGCACCGCCCACGCCGCCGTGGTCACGGCCCTCCTGCCGGCCGCCACAGCCGTCTGCGCCGTCCTGAGAGCCTCGGAACGCCCCCGTCCCCTCTTCTGGGCAGCCTGTACGGCCGGCGCCATAGCCATCACCACGTTCACCCTCACCCAGCACCAGGGCAGACCCTCCTGGCCCGACCTGCTCCTCCTCGGCGCCCTGATCTCGGCCGCGATCGGCTACACGGAAGGCGCCCGCCTGTCCAGGAGCACCCCGGGCTGGCAGGTCATCTCCCACACCCTCGTCCTCTCCCTCCCCCTGACCGCCCCCGCGACGGCGGTCCTGGCGATCGCCACCCCCATCACGATCACTCCCCAGGCCGTCACGGGCTTCGCGTACGTGGCGGTGGTCTCCATGTTCCTGGGCTTCATCCCCTGGTACGCGGGCCTGGCCAAGGGCGGCATCGCCAGAGCCGGCCAGACCCAGCTCACCCAGCCGCTCCTGACCCTGATCTGGGCCTGGTTCCTCATGGGCGAGCGCTTCGGCCCGGCGACGGTGGTGGCGGCCGTGGCCGTACTCGTGTGCGTGGCCATCACCCAGCGCGCCCGTACTTGAAAGCCGTGACGCCGCACCGCAGGATGGGAGAGGAGGTGTCACATCATGGCGGACCTCACGATCCCGGAGGGCGGCTTCTGGCCGGCGCCGGAGATCCCGCAACCCAATATCTATCCCATGGAATGGCGAGTGGAGACAGAGAAGCTCGCCGCCATTTACGAGAAGTCCAAGCGCGTGGTCTGGAACCCGGCCGACCTGCCCTGGGACGGCCTGAACCCCGACGACTTCACGCGGGAGCAGCGCCTGGGCATCATGTACTGGTTCGCTGTCCTGGCGAACTTCGACGCCTCGGGGCCTGCGGTGTTCGCCCGCGCCACCATTCAGGCGTTCGAGAAACACGAGGAGGACCCGGTCAGGAAGTGTTTCTTCTCGATCACCCGTGACGAGATGAACCACGAGGAATGTTGCCAGCGCACCATCGCCAGGCTCTGGCCGGGCGGCCCGCTCGACTGGACCCCGTCCGACGACCTCGAATCGGCCGCCCACAACAACATCGGCTGGCTCTACCACAACGGCGGCCGCTACTGGACCGGCTATACCTCGGCCGTCGGCAAATACTCGCTCCCGGTCCTGTTCACGAGTTTCATGATGGGGGAGATGGCCGCCTCGACCCTGTTCAGGGGCATGGCCTCGGGCACCAGGCATCCCGTCTTCAGCGAGATGTTCCACCGCATCGGCCGTGACGAGTCCCGCCATCTGCAGATCTGCATGACGATCCTGGAGAACGAATGGCCGGGCCTCACGGACGAGACCCGCGTCCTCATCACCCGCCAACTCCGAGCGGGTTTCGTCTTCCTCAGCATGATTCTCTGGGAGCCGCCGGAAGGCTTCTGGGAACTGCCGCCGTACTTCCTGGCCAACCACCGTGTCCTCATGGATCACGCCAGGCAGGCGGGGCTGGGCGTGTTGTCGTACGAGGAGCAGGCGGAGAACTGGCGGGTGGCGATGGCGAGAATCCGCGCGATCGTCGAGCGATGGGGGATCGCCTTCCCGGCCATTCCCGAGCTGGATCTGGAGGGCGTGCCGGTGGATTTCATCGACCCGGAGGACATCATCCCGGTCTTCTAACCTGTCACCATGTGGCCGCGCATGGACGGACTACGAGTCTTCGGACTGGGCACTCCCGGCAGAATCCGCACCTGGCTCAACGACCTGGCGTTGTCGGGGACGAAAAGGGCCACCGCGGGGCTCCTGCTGTTCGACTACGAGGCCGAGGGCGAGGAGGTGGAGCACATCGGCGAACATCTCGTGCTCGTCGGCGACTCGGGGGAGCGGGTGGCGGAGGTCGAGGTGACGCGGGTGGAGTTCATGCCGTTCGCGGAGGTCACGTGGGAGTTCGCGCAGGCGGAGGGCGAGGGCTTCACCTCTACGGCGGACTGGCGGGAAACACATCGCCGTTACTGGTCGGGCCTGGGGCATGAGGTGGACGACGCCACCACGATCGTCTGCCTCTGGTTCCGCCTCGTCCCGTAACCGCGCCTCTTCTCACTTGCGGTCGGCGCTTGTCATGGGAGATCTTCTTCGTACGGTCACCGTTCGCCAGGGATCTTCTTCATACGGTCGTCATTCGTCAGGGGGATCTTTTTCGTACGGCCACCGTTCGCCAGGGGATCTTCTTCGTACGGCCACCGCCGCCAGGGGATCTTCTTTGTACGGTCACCGCCCGTCAGGGGAGATTTTCGTGCGGCCACCGCTCTTCGGGAGAGACGAAACTCCCCCGATGCGGAACGCTGTACACCCACCCCTCCTCACGCAACAACGCGATCGCCCGCCGTACGGTCTCCCGCGCCGCACCATAGCCACGAACCAGATCGACTTCGCTCGGAATCTGCCGTTCCACCGCCAGTTCACCGCTTTTTATCCGCTCCCGGATTTCACCCGCGATATGCCGGTAGAACGGCGCCCCGCGCCCAGATGGCCCACTCTGCCCGGGAGCGTTGACGAACGTCCCCTCTCCCTGCCGCGTGTGAACCAGTCCTTGGTTGCGCAGCACACGAATGGCCCGGCGCGCGGTGGTGCGCGCCACGTTGAACTCCCGCTGGATTCCCGCCTCGCTGATCACCAGGTCTCCGGGCGAAAGCTCGGCCATGATGCGCGCTCTGATGACCTCGCTGATCTGGAGATATAGATGGGTTTCACCATCGCGGTTCAGCACGCCTCAAGGGTATCCAACGGCCCTGCTAAAGGAAGGGCAATCAAGAACCCTGATTTATGGGCCATTTCTCAGGGTCGGTCACGTATGTGCCGCGATATGGCACCGTGAACACCCATCCCTGATCCCTGAGATACGCGACAGCCTGACGTACTGTCACCTTTGCCACGCCATACTGTCGCATCATCACTTTCTCACCGGGAATGGCCCTGTTCGGCGCGACCTCCCCCTTCTGGATGCGTTCGATGACCTCTCCGGCGATCTTCTGATAAATCGGCGTCTTCCGGGGCGAGCGGGGAGTGCCAGGCTGGCCGACAAACGTACCTTCGCCCTGAATCGTGTACGCCAGCCCCTGCTCCCGCAGCTCCCGGGCCACCCGCCGGGCCGTCGTCCTGGCGATCTCGTAGTCCTTCTCGAGGGTGGCCTCGCTGGGCACGGGATCGCCGGCTTTGAGCACGCCGCGTTCGATCTGATCGCGTACCAGCTCGGCGACCTGCTTGTAGATGGGCACGGGTCCCTCGCGGTCTAGCACGCCGGGAGTATAGACGAAACCGTACATGCCCGCTCAAAAGCAGACGCATCTACGAGCGTATCGATACGTTAGGTAGACCCTTAGGTACGATCGCGCTATAGTGAAGCCATGAGCCGAAAGGAACTTCCCACTTTCTTATCGTTTGTCTCGCTGGTGGCCCTGTAGCGCAGGGCCCAGTCGCAACATGGAGGTCCCCGAAAAGGGCCCGCCACAACGAAGAAAGGCCACCGTAGAGCGGCACCCCCACTCGATCCGGGGGCCGCCCCCTCCACGGTCTCCCCAACGGCCCCTGGATCTCAGACCGATTCCCCCAAGACCCCCGGCTCACTTCCTGCCGGTTTGAGCCGGGCTCACATGGTCTCCGTGTAAGGGGATTTCACGTGCTCACGGAGCCATGTTCTACGGCAACGCGGCAACCACGCCGCGACCGTTCAATCGGGGCAGGCATTTCATGGCCCTGCCTGCCCGTACCCGGCAGGTGTCATCCCACCGCACGCCACCTGCCGGGTATGCCGCACGTCTCAATCCGCTCAATCCATGTCGATGTCGTCGAGGAGTCGCAGGAGGCGCGTCAGCACGTGCAGGCAGGCGTCGACCTCGGCCTCGGTCAGGTCGCCGCCGACCTGGCGCAGTACCGCGTGCTCACGGTCGATCACAGCGGTGATGGCCGCACGCCCCTCCGTGGTCAGCCGGATGAGCGAGGACCGCTTGTGCGCCGGGTTGGCCACGAACTCCACCAAATGCCGCGCCGCCGCGTCATTGATCATGCGCTGTACGAACTGTCGACTCAACGCCTGCGCCCGCCCCATCTGCGGGACGGTCATGGGCCCTTGCTCACGGAGCATGTTGAGCACGGCCCGTACCCCCACCGACAGTCCCTCGATGGGCGCGTCCTGCTCCACCTTGCGCTGAGCCCGCCGGTACAGCGGCCCGACCAGATCGAACACCTCAGTCAGCCGATCGGTCAGCTCTCCAGCCCCACTCACCCCTCCATTATGACACCTGAGTTGTCATTCAAGGCCAATAATGACACCTTAGTTGTCATGAACGATCTGTTCTGGCTCGACACCGGCACCGGCCGCCCCCTCGTTCTCCTGCATGGCGGCTTCCTGGACCACCACATGTGGGACGACCAGATCCCGGCCTTCGCCTCGCGCTACCGCGTGATCGCCCCTGACGCCCGAGGCCACGGCCGCTCCGCCAACGCCGCCGCCCCGTACCGGCTCACCGACGACCTCGCCGCGCTCCTCCGCGAGCTGAACACAGGCCCCGCGATCCTGGTGGGCGTCTCCATGGGTGCGAGCCTCGCGGTCGACACGGCACTTGAACACCCGGACCTGGTCAGCGCCGTGGTCATCACCGGCGCCGGCACCAGCGAGCCGTACTTCACCGACCCCTGGACCACCCAAACCATGACCACCTGGCACTCGGCGATGGCCGCCGGCGACCTGGACGCCTCGATCGAGGCTTTCACCCTCCTCGCCGTGGGCCCGTACCGCACCATCGACGACCTCGCCCCCGACACCGTGAACCGCCTGCGTCACATGGCCAGAGGCACCATGTCCAAACACGCCGTAGGCGAACCGAGCCACCTCATCCCAGTACACGACACCTGGAACCGCCTCACCGAGATCAAGGTTCCGGTACTGGCCATCAACGGCTCCATCGACTCACCGGACCACATCGGCATGGCCGAACGCCTCACCGGCGCCGTCGCCAACGGCCGCACCTTCTCCATCGCCGGCACCGCCCACTACCCCAACATGGAACGCCCGGACACCTACAACAAGCTCCTCGAAGACTTCCTCCACACCCTCCCGTAACGGAGGCGCCCTCAGGAGCGCGCAAGCTCGTTACGTACCTCCTGAGCAGCGGCAACGCAACTTCCCCTAGAACTGAATCTCCTGTGTCACCCCTGCCCTGCCGCCACACCAGGCATCGCGACCACTGCGTTGCGTTCCCCCCTCCGCCATGAATCGTCGCTTTGAAGAGGGCATGCGCGGTGGCTGTCACAAGGACGTTAATGTCGGCTGCGGCTGACAGCCTGTGCGGGGCTGCTTACGGCGAGGCAGCGACGAGCGGACCAAAGGCGATCTCCCGGAGCCCAGCCGCGTCGTGCATGGACATCCACGCCTGTCAGCCACCCTGAAGCCCCGAAGAACCCCGAAGCCGTTCGCAGACCCCATTCCGCCTGTCGCCGCCAGCCTGACTGACCACCTCTCCCGCCGCCGCCGACGGGCACGACCCGCTGTCGCACTGCTCCGGCAAGGCCCCCATCGTCTGCACGGCCTCATTGCCCGATCGCCCGAATTATCGCCACAAAGAGAATAGCCCTCTACTACACGCCCGCCATGTGGGGGAGTGCAGGCCGACCCTTCAGATTCCCCGCCGACTGGGCTGGCCAGACGTTTGAACCGTCGCCAAGTGCCCGATGGAAAGAGAACCCGCATCCAGACGGAAGAAATGGTGACGGCCATCGCGGTCCTTTGAAGACGCAGTTCAGAGGACAGCAAGCGCGATGGCCGCGGACAACAGTGTGCCGCCTGAACGGCCGTTGGTGAAGGGTTTCATGACCGGTGGCTCCGACTTTCTGTTTCGACCCCGGTTCGAAGGCCGCGAACACCCCCAAATGCCGCCGCCCGAGCGCCCCTCCGCCTCGCCGCCACCGAACAGCTGAAGCTCCACCACACCCCGCCAACTCGACACTGCACAGCCGGGCCGTACCAACTGGACGTCGTACGGCGCCGTTGCGCCAACCGGAACCGCACAGTTGACTTGTGCCGATCGGGTGTCGCTCCCGCTGGGGCGCGCCGACCGGACGTCGCCCCCGCTGGGGCGCGCCGATCGGACGTCGTACAGCTGCGTTGCGCCGGCTGGACGTCGTGCGGCTGGGGTGCGCCGGCCGGAACCGCGCAGTTGTGTTGCGCCGATCGGGTGTCGCTCCCGCTGGGGCGCGCCGATCGGACGTCGTACAGCTGCGTTGCGCCCGCTGGACGCCGTACGGCTGGAGGCTGTGCCGACTGGATGCCGTACGGCAACCTGCGCCGAATGGACGTAGTACTGCTGCGCTGCAAGCAGACAGGGTTTACCCCTGCGCCGCCGCCGGGCGGTCTCCCGCCGCGTTGCTGAGCGTCGCCCGCCTGGCCTGTACCTCGGCGTACGAGCGCCAGCGTCGCTTGCACTCTGCCACCGGAAGAGCGCACCCTCCCGCCGCCCTGCACCCGGACGGGGCGTAGCGTCCCGTCGTGCTTCCCACCGGGCAGGCGGAGTCTCGTGCCGTACGCCCACCAGACGGAGACGGGGCGCCGGTCCACCGTACTTCTTGCCAGATGGGGGAGCCTCGCGCCGTGCCGCCACCGAACAAGGGTGCGGTGTCCCGCCATGCTTCTCGCTGGATGGGGGAGCCTCGCGCCGTGCCGCCACCGAACAAGGGTGCGGTGTCCCGCCATGCTTCTCGCTGGATGGGGGAGTTTCGCGCCGTGCCGCCATCAGAAGGGGCAGTTCGTGCTGTGCCGTCACCGAACAAGAGTGTGGTTTCCACCGGGCTTTCTCGCCGGATGGGGCAGTCGCCGTGCTGCCATCGCTCGGATACGGTCTCCGCCGCGGTGTCACCGGACGGGCGTAGCCTCCCGTCCGGTGACAAGGTGCGGCCGGGGACCCCGGTTAACGCCATGCCCACCGCATATTGCGACCGGACACCGCTGGCGATGGCGCGCTCACGAAGCCGCGCCGGACGCACCAGTGTCTCCGCATGATCCCGGACGATGCGCCTGCTCAACCTCGAAGTGGCCTCCACTCGAGGAAATAAGCCTTCGCCCGAGATCGGTGCGAGACCATGGACGTGGCCCCGTGCTTACCAGGGGACATGGGGCCACGCCAAGACGAGTAGTAACCGGCTGACGTCCGTGACGGCCTACCCGCGCCATTAGGTTCTCATGGTCATCCGTTGGGAAACTGCTGTTCGGCGCTATACATGGGATCATTCCCTTTGTGGTTGGCTGGGCTCGTCATCCGCGCTGGAATTGGTTTAGGTGGGAATTCGCCTCCAGGCCCCTTCCGTAATGATGAGGTGGTCGAGGAGTCGCAGCCCGACCGTCTGCGAGGCCTCCACCAGCCTTGCCGTGGCCTCCAGATCCTCCGGGCTCGGATCGAGTGACCCGCCGGGATGATTGTGGGCAAGCCCGAACATGGCCCCGCCGGAGGTGAGCACTTCAGTGATCAGCTCACGTACGGGCATTGCCGTGTGATCGCTCCCGCCCTCCGTCAGCACCGCCCGCTTCAGAATCCGCCCGCCGGTGTCGCACACGATCAGGATCAGCCGCTCCTGCGTCCAATCGTGCAGCAGCGGAGCGCACGCATGCGCCAGGTCGGACGTGCTGCTGATCCGCTCCCGCTCGGGCCACGCCTCCGCCCGGCGTACGAGATGGAAGGCCGCGGTCACCCGTGCGGCCTTCGCTGGACCGATTCCGCGCACCGTCAGTAAGCGGTGCGGCTCGGAACGACCGAGCGCATCGAGATCTCCGCAGTGCGCGATCACCTGGCTGGCCAGGTCAAGTGCGCTCGCCCCCCGAAACCCCGAACCGAGCAGCACGGCAAGCAGTTCCCGGTCCGCCAGCGCGGCGGCACCAGAGGACATGAGCCGTTCGCGCGGCCGGTCGCGTATGGACAGGTCTTTGACTCGCATCGGCAACCTCCGCAACTGTTGTATCAACGCCCACCGACAATCTCTGACCTGCACGTTCACGATGAATCTTCGTTGTGGTATGTGAGCAATGCCCCATCAAGCCAGCGAATCGCCACGCTGCCGCAGCGGCGGCCACGACGAGCCGGCAGACCAGTCAGGCGCCTCGGCAGGAGGTCAGGTCGACGGCTCTGCGGGCGAGCGGATCATGGCCCGGCGGGCCAGCGGATCGACGGCCCGGTAGGCCAGCGGATCGACGGCTCGGTAGGCCAGTGGATCGACGGGACACTGGGCTCGCGCAGCTCGACAGGAAGTCGGTCCGTTGGGGATGACGTCCCGCCGAGCGCTGTAGCAGGAGGTGCGGGCCAGACCGTATTGTCCGGCCCCCCTTGACTCCGTCGCGGGCGACCCGGGCGACCCGCTTGTGCTGAGTAGAGCTTCTCCGCTCCAACACCGGCTCTGTCCCTGGTAGAAGCCGTATGGCGGGATCTCCCGGTGGGACGCCACCTGCCGAGGCGGTAAGGCACCGTGGCGAGCGGCAAGTCGCGGACCAGCAGGGCAACGGACCAGCAGGGCGACGGACCAGCAGGGCGACGGACCAGCAGGGCGACGGACCAGCAGGGCGACGGACCAGCAGGGCGACGGACCAGCAGGGCGACGGACCAGCAGGGCGACGGACCAGCAGGCCGACGGACCAGCAGGCCGACGGACCAGCAGGCCGACGGACCAGCAGGGCGACGGATCAACAGGGGGCGGCACAGTGGCAGGGCGGGGCGGTGGCTGGGCGGGGCGGTGGCGGGGCGGTGGAGGGGCGGATCGGCAGGCGGGAGAGCAGCAGGATGGTGGAGGGGTGGACTGGTAAGGCGACGGCGGCCGGGAGGAAGAGGGCAGGGCGGTTGGAGGCGTGGGCCGGCAAGGAAGAGCGGCAGGGCGCAGCAGGAGGGGTGGGGCGGCGAGTCAGTAAGTTCCTGGTCTTTTGACTGGGAAGTCCCAGGGCTCGTGCTTATGCGACTATTCCGACATTGTGGGCGAGCACGTCGTCACCGACTCCGTCGACGTCCAGTGCCTTGCTCCATGCTGCTGGAGCCGCGTACATCATCACCGATCACTCGGCTCCAGGCCTGCCACGGAGGAGCCGGTTACGTCGTCACAAATCCAGCCACCCTTGAGCATCACGCCCGTCATGCTCATGCTGCCGGCGCCCGTCCGTCTCAAGACCGACGCGATCGCGCAGCGACGCCGTGCGGCTCCTGCCGCCCCAAGCACGCACCTCGTCAGTCGGGGCGGTACGCAGCGTCCTTGCGGGGACAGACCCGGTCATGCTCATTCCCCGCAGATCCGGCGAAGCCCGCCGGAATCGGAGCTTCGAGGGTTCGCCTGGAAGTGGTGCAGGTGGGGGCTCCGGACGAGAGGGCCCTCGCCCGGAGCCCTCAGCCCTAAACAGGCATGCTGTACGTGACCCGGAAGCGATCGCCAGGGATAACGATGTCGCTGGTTTCCACGGGCCGATCGCCCGCCCAATGGGTACGTTCGACATGCAGAACGTGCACGCCCGCCGCCAGATCCAGCGCATCGCTCTCCACAGGGCGGGGAATGCGCGTCTGTACGCTTTCCACGATCTCAGTGATCTTTATGCCATGCGCGTACATCCTCGCGATCAGGCTCCGCCGCTCCTCATCTGAATGTGGGACGAACTCCCGCAGTTCGTAGGACGTGGCAAGCTGCAGCGGCCTGCCGTCCCCGCGGAAGACGTAATGCGTTTTGGTCAGCGTGGCAGATTCCGGCAGGCGCAGCCGTCTGCCGATGTCGGGGCCCGCTTCGGCCGGTTCACTGTGCCAGTCCCATGTCACACGCCTGCCTTGGGACTGCAGGTCGGCGGCGAAGGGGGCAGGGTGATCCAGGAAACGCCATCGGTGGAGCGGTGTTAGATCGGGGCGTTCTCTGACGTAATGGCCCGAGCCCACTCGGCCGATGATGAGACCCTCGCCGGCGAGCACGCGCAGCGCGTGACGGGCGGCGGTCTCGCCGACCTGATACTTGCGAGTCAGCTGCGCCCGAGAGGGAATCGGCGCGCCTGGGGGAAGGGTGCCGTCGGTGATCTGTCGCCGGATGTCTTCGACGACACGCAGGTAGACCGGATCTGAGGTGGCCACTAGTCCATCCCTGGGGGTTCGTGTGAGGCGTTGCCCCATGTTGCCGTATTCGGCAGGTAACCGACCGTCATCGATGACAGCTGGAGCCCCAACTTTGCGATGGCGGAAAATTATCGGCGAAACCCTGTAACGCCGATGTAAGGGGTGCCGATTCTCCGGTAGAGGTCGTCGATGTGTGTACCCCCGAGCACATATCGGCGACCTCTTCCATGTCCGCCTCCTGGCGCTCCGTTGCTCGACGGCCATGAATCCCCTGGTCGAACGGCGTTTTCGTAGGGCTTCGCGAGGCGTTTGGAACGCCGGTACGGCCGTGTCGATCCGACTCACCATGCCCGCCTCGCGCTCCCACCACACCGCCTTCCTTTGCCACACACCCTTCCTCATGCCATGCCGTTGCGACGTACGGGGGTGGGCTCTTTGGCGAACCCTCAAGTATCTTCAGCTCGGTCGATGGCTGATCCGATCATGAAATCCGATGAGCGGGTGTCGTTCGTTGATCACCGAAGTGCCCTCTGGACGTCAAGCGCAAGTGGTCTCCTGATCTCACTGCCGAGTGGCCGTACCCCAAGAGCCACCTTCTTCCTAAGTTGTGACGTCGAAGCCATGTTCACGTTCCATCTGGCCATGTCCTTGTGTCGCCGAACAGTGCCAGGGCTGTCCCGCGCTATCGCCAAGAGGAATTCCATGATCGACATTGGTAGGCTCCGTCCATCCGACCGGGACGTATGGGAGGACTTGTTCCGCGCGTACATCACCTTCTACGAGAGGGTCGAGCCGGACGACATGTACGACCGGGCCTGGCGCGAATTCCAGTCGGACACCCGATTGCACGCCCTCGGGGCGAGGCTGGACGGGCGGCTCGTCGGCATCACACATTTCCTCACCCACGGGAACACCTCGGCGCCCGACACCGACGTTTGCTACCTGCAGGACCTGTTCACCGCTCCGGACGTACGGGGTAGAGGTGTGGGGCGGGCGCTGATCGAGGCCGTCACGGACTGGGCTCGGGAGCGCGGCTGCTCCCGTGTGTACTGGAACACGCACGAGTCGAACAGCACAGCGCGCCGCCTGTATGACAAAGTCGCCGAGAACCGTGGCTTCATCCGCTACCAGATCGAACTGCCGAAGTAGCAGCGGATCGACGGCAACGCCGGCGGCGGCAGGCCGATCTCTCCGAAGTGGCCATGTCTGCTCCAGTACGCGCTGACGTGGCCAACCATGCCCCGGAATCTCCCTGCTCAAGAGGCGCTGCCAGCTTTGGGATGCGGCACCGGCCACGGCAAGTGAGGGCCGTGGCGTGGCGCTTGAGGTGTCGGCAGCGCTGCCTGGATCCTGCCGGTCGAGGTGCTCCACCGGTTCTCGCGCTCCACCGGTTGTGAGACCGTACTCCGCCGGTTGTAGTGCTTCGCGGGCGTTCTGATGGAGCACGGTGCTTAGCGGTGGATCGTTCCAAGTGTGGTGCTTGGCAGATTTCTTACGGTTTGAGGCGTTAAGGGCCATCTGGTCTCGATATTTCAGGCTTCGATGGCTGTACGTCGGGCATCCTGCGGGATGTGCTGCTTGAGGAAGTCGGCTTCTGTCCGGACGGCGTAGCGCTGGAGCGCGCGATGGTCCCTCCTTCGGAGGTGCGAGGACGGCCGAGGCTCTCCTCGCCGGGTGAGGCGCCATCCGCGAACTCGCATGCCCTCCCACCAGTGGTGATCGAGTGATGCTGGCGGCCGGAAAAATCGCTGGACCTGCAGACCTTCCGGTGAACCGAGGCAGTCCCTCTCTCGAGTACGCTTTCCAGGCACAGCACGTACCGTATTGGCTTGATCCGTTCGGCTCGACTGGCCAGTGGCGATCAGTGATGCGGCCTCGAGGCGGGCTGTGGCGCGGCTTGGCGTCCAGATGTTGGCGAAAAGGGGTCAAATTACCGGCTCCAGGCAGGCGAAGCGGGGTGGCGACGTCCAATGGATTTCTGAATCCAGGTAGCGTTCGCACTATGGCATTGCCAACTGGAACCGCCGATGCGCCCTTCGGCCGTATGCTGACCGCGATGGTCACGCCGTTCACCTCTGACGGCGAGGTCGATTATGTGGCTGTGCGACGCCTTGCCACCTATCTGGTGGACGAGCAGCGCAATGACGGCTTGATCGTCAACGGGACGACCGGTGAGTCGCCCACCACCTCGGACGAGGAAAAGCAGCGCATCGTCAGCGCCGTTCTCGAAGCGGTCGGCGACCGCGCGACCGTGGTGGCGGGAGCCGGCACCAACGACACCCGTCACAGCATCGAACTCGCGAAGCAGGCCGCACGGGCCGGTGCGCACGCCCTGCTGGTGGTGACGCCTTACTACAACAAGCCTCCGCAAGAGGGGCTGTATCGGCACTTCACCGCAGTGGCCGACGCGACCGATCTTCCGGTGATGCTGTACGACATCCCCGGACGTAGCGGCGTACCGATCAAGACGGAGACCTTGATCCGGCTGGCGCAGCACGAACGTATCGTGGCCGTGAAGGACGCCAAGGGTGACCTGTTCGCCGCCAGTCAGGTGATGACCTCTACTGACCTCGTCTTCTACTCCGGCGACGACCTGCTCAACCTGGCCTGGCTTTCGCTTGGTGCGGCCGGGTTCGTGAGCGTCGTCGGACACGTGGTGGGCGCCGAGTTGGCGCGCATGATCCACCTGCACAAGAACGGCGACGTCGCCCAGGCCCTGGCCGTACACAGCCAGGTGTCTCCCGTGGTAGACGGAATCATGCTGCGCGCGGGCGGCGCGATCATGGCAAAGGCGGCACTGAGCATGGTGGGGGTACCGGTCGGTTCGGTACGTCTGCCGCTCGTGGACGCGACAGAGAAGCAAATCGCCGAGCTGCGTGCTTGCCTGGTGGCCGGCGGGGTGAAGTTGACAGACGCATAGGAACGGGGAGGAACCGGGAGTTTTGAGAACAAGATCTGACCGTGGGGGCCTGGCATGAGCCATCCGCATCCTGAGCTTGGCCCCCCGCCGACGCTGCCTGAAGGCGGCCTGCGCATCGTCGCACTCGGTGGGTTGGGGGAAATCGGCAGAAACATGGCCGTCTTCGAATATGACGGCCGCCTGCTGGTCGTCGACTGCGGGGTACTGTTCCCCGAGCCCGATCAGCCGGGTGTCGACCTCATCCTGCCCGACTTCGAGTACATCAGAGATCGGCTCGACGACGTCGAAGCCGTCGTACTGACGCACGCCCACGAGGACCACATCGGGGCGGTGCCATATCTGCTGCGCGAGCGGCGCGATATCCCGCTCATCGGCTCCAAGCTCACACTTGCCCTGATCGAGGCCAAGCTGACCGAGCACAGGATCCAGCCGACCAAACTCGAGGTAATCGAGGGCGAGCGGCACGTATTCGGGCCTTTCGACTGCGAATTTCTCGCGGTCAACCACTCGATCCCCGACGCCCTGGCCGTCGCCATCAGGACGCCTGCGGGCATAGTCCTGCACACCGGCGACTTCCGCATGGATCAGTTGCCGAGCGACGGCCGTCTCACCGACCTCGGCGGGTTCGCCAGACTCGGCACTGAGGGCGTCGACCTGCTGATGTCCGACTCCACCAACGCCGAGGTGCCGGGATTCGTCACCAGCGAGCGGGAGATCGCGCCGGTCATCGACGAGGTGATCCGCACCTCCGAACAGCGCGTCATCGTGGCCAGCTTCGCTTCGCACGTACACCGCATCCAGCAGGTCATGGACTCCGCCGCCAGGCACCGCCGCAAGGTTGCCCTGGTGGGACGGTCGATGGTCCGCAACATGGGCGTCGCCCGCGACCTCGGATACCTCAAGGTGCCGCCGGGTCTCATCGTCGACTCGCGCGATATCGAGGAGTGGCCGCCCGAGGACGTGGTGCTGATCTGCACCGGCTCCCAGGGCGAGCCGATGGCGGCGCTGTCCAGGATGGCCAACCGTGACCATCCCATCCGCATCGCCGAGGGCGACACCGTGCTGCTGGCCTCGTCTCTGGTGCCAGGGAACGAGACGGCGGTCAACAAGGTCATCAACGGACTGACCAGGTGGGGCGCCCGGGTCGTACACAAGGGCAACGCCAAGGTGCACGTCTCCGGCCACGCGGCCGCGGGCGAACTCCTGTACGTCCTGAACCTGACGCGCCCCTCGAACTTCATGCCCGTGCACGGTGAGTGGCGTCACCTGCGCGCGCATGCCAGGCTGGCCGCCCTCACCGGCGTGCCCGAGGACCACATCGTGATCGCCGAGGATGGCGTCGTGGTGGACCTGGTCGACGGTCGTGCGAAGATCGTCGGCGCGGTCCATGCCGGGTACGTCTACGTCGACGGCTCGTCGGTGGGAGAGATCACCGACACCTCGTTGAAGGACCGGAGGATCCTGGGCGACGAAGGATTCATCTCCGTGGTCATCGTGGTCGACTCCAACACCGGCAAGCTCACCGCCGGTCCGGAGATCCACGCGCGGGGGTCGGGTATCGACCCCATGCAGTTCGACGAGTTCATACCGCAGATCGAAAGGGCACTCGCGGAGAAGGCCGCGGACGGCGTGGTCGACATGCAGGAGATCCGCAGGGTCGTACGCCGTACGGTGGGGCGCTGGGTGAGTGACACCTATCGCCGCCGACCCATGATCATCCCTGTGGTGGTCGAAGTCTGAGCCACCCGACGGTACGGCAGGCGTCCGCGTCTGCCGTACCTGCGGAGGGCGCCATGCCCGGTCGGTATTCGGTTGCGCTGGCGGTCTGTGCAGCACGTGGCCATGGTGGGCTGTTCGAGGACTCCGTGGGATGCGAGGTTGCGCGGGTGTGGCTGTGAGGAAGTTGGCCTGAACGAGCTGCGCCAGCGGCGAGGCCGTGGTGTTGCTCTGAAGTGACGGCTTGCGGCGGAGTTCCTCGATGGCATGGGTGTACGGGGGCTTTTGCGATCCCTTTGGGGGAGGAGTCTCTGGCGGTCTGTCTGTCTGGTTACTGACAGGGTTACGTTGTGCCTTGTTGGTGTGGTGCATGGGTGGCCTCCCAGCCGGATCGGTATTCGGTGTCGTGGGCATCGGGGTGTGGTCGGCGGCGGACTCCGGTAAGAAGGCGGATGATGCGCCGAACGCTCTGTCACGCCTGCCGGAGCGGGAGGCCGAGGTTCTGAGGAATAGCGACGTGGTGACACCGGGATGGATCTGGTGACGTCCAGCAGAGCAGTGTGATTTCGCACCCGCTCAGCGATGTTTGCCGAGGTAGGCATCGCGCGTCGAGATCGTTGATCCACCACTCGGCGGGACACCACTCGGGATCTTCATGTGTCAGGCGTCCCTTCGGCGTACCAGCCAGGTGGCAGCCAGTAGGGGAACCGCCGCGTAAGCGATCATGACGGTGGCGGCTGCTGCGGGAGGCAGGAGCGAGCCGTACACCGAGGTGGTGATGATGTCGCCGGTGATCTCACGCGGTAGTGCGCCGATCATCAGCGAGCCGAGGCGTTCGCTCCACGGCTCGGGGACATGGCCGATGATCATGGGAACCACGTAGACGAGGCCCACGATGAGGGCTATCGCACCTGCGGATGAGCGCAGGAGAGCGCCGAATCCCACGCCGAGCAGCGCGAACAGCGGCACCGTGAGGCTGAGGGCGATCAGGAGCGGAAGGCGGTCGCCGAATGGGGTGGTGTACGCGCCGGAGAAACGGTCGCCGAGCACGACTCGGGTCACGAAATAGGTGCCGAAGACTGCCACAGTGCCGACTACCAGTCCCAGAGCGCCGACGATCAGGGACTTGGCGGTGAGGACAGGCCAGCGACGGGGGACGATGGACAGGGTTGTCCTGATCAAGCCCGTTGCGTACTCGGATGTGATGGCGAGGGTGCCCAGGATGCCCATGCAGAGCTGGGGAACTATTGCGAGCACCTCCTCCAAGTCCGCGATCTGGGCGATGGGTTGTCGTTCAGGGGGAGCGGAGTCGTACATGCCGGCGGCCATGACGGCGAGTGCGAGGCCCAGGAGGACCGTGCCGAGACTGAGGCCGAGGATCAGGTAGGTCGAGCGGACCGAGCGGATCTTCAGCCATTCAGAGGAAAGGACGGCTTTCATCGGGTGGCTCCGTTGGGTGAGGGCGGCTTTCACTGAGTGCGTCCGTGTTGGACGATGGGGGCCTTCGTCAGGAGGCTCCATTGAGCGAGGAGGACCTTCACTGGGTGGCTTCGCGGGGCGAGGACGACCTTCACTGGGTGGCTTCGCGGGGTGAGGGCGGCTTTCGCTGGGTGGTTCCGTATTGGATGGGAGCGGCTTTTGCCGGGTGCCTCCGTTGGACGAGGACGACCTTCACCGGGCCGCTCCGTATTGGACGCTGTCGGTGGTCAGGGCCATGTAGGCGTCTTCCAGCGATGGGTAGCGGGCGGTCAGCTCGGTTACGGTGGCCTCGGTGATGAGCTTGCCGCGGCCGACGATGACGATGCGCTCGGCGGTGAGGGCCATCTCGCTCATGAGGTGGCTGGAGAGCAGGATCGTCCGCCCCTCGGCGGCCAGTGAGCGCATTAAGTCGCGGATCCAGCGCACGCCGTCGGGGTCGAGGCCGTTGACGGGCTCGTCGAACATCAACACGCCTGGGTCGCCGAGCAGAGCGGCCGCGATGCCGAGTCGCTGTTTCATGCCGAGGGAGAACCCGCCAACCCGCTTGCGCGCCACGTCCGAGAGACCGACCTGCTCGAGCACCTCGGTCACGCGCGTGTGGCCGATGTCATTGGTGCGGGCCAGGCAGAGCAGATGGTTGTAGGCGCTGCGTCCGCCGTGCACCGCAGTCGCGTCCAGGAGCGCTCCGACCTCGCGCATCGGTTTGCCGAGCGAGGCGTATCGGCGCCCGTTGACAAGGACCCGGCCCGCGGTCGGCGCGTCGAGGCCGAGGATCAGGCGCATCGTGGTGGACTTGCCGGCGCCGTTGGGGCCGAGGAAGCCGGTCACATGTCCGGGCTCGACACTGAAGGACAGGTCGTCCACGGCGAGAGTGCGGCCGTAGCGCTTGGTGAGGTGCTGGAGTTCGATCACGCCGTAAAGGATGCGGGAGGTGGGGTCGTCGGCGCGTCGGACTACGGTTCGAACCTCAAGGTCAGACCCTGGGTTGACGTGCGCACGCCGCTTCAGCGGCTACGGTTCAACGCGTGGACGACACGCACCCCTTCTTCGCCAGGCGCATGAGCCGCCACCAGTTGGTGATGCTCGATGTTGTGGCAGGCCTGTGCCTGGCGTTCGTGCTCTTCACGGTGACGGTCCATGCCGCAACGCTGCCGCTTTGGATGCGGATCGCCCTTCCCGCGGGGCTGGGGCTTCCGCTGGCCCTGCGCAGGCTGTGGCCTCTGCCCGTCTTCTGCTTCACTCTGCTGCTCGCCATCATTACGGCGCTGGTCGGCGCCATAGGGCTCGCTTACCTCGCGCCCGCGTACGCTCTCTACATTGTCGCCCTGTCCGACAGGCGTGGTCCGGTGATCCCGACGTTGGCCATCGGGCTGGTGAGTCTGGTCACCATGCTCGGCTTGGTGATGGCGGGTGCGTCGCGCGAGAAGGCTCCTGACTGGGTGTTGCACCTCGATCAGCCGCTTTTGGGCATCGCGGCGCTCGGAGGGGCATGGACGGTCGGTCGGGCGGTGCAGGAGCGCAGGTCCTTCGCGGCTCGTGACACGGAGCGGCTGGCGGCGCAGGCGGTGGCGGAGGAGCGTTTACGGATCGCTCGCGAGCTGCATGACGTGGTCACGCACAGCGTGGGGCTGATCGCGGTCAAGGCCGGGGTCGCCAATCACGTCATGGCGACCAAGCCGGAAGAGGCACACGATGCCTTGCGGGTGATTGAGACCGCCAGCCGGAGCGCGTTGGTCGAGATGCGTCATCTGCTTGGTGTGCTGAGATCCACGGAGGTGCCCGACCGTGTGCCTGCTCCTGGGCTGGCCGGGATCCAGGCGTTGGTGGGGCAGGCTCGGCTGGCGGGGGTCGAGGTGGAGCTGGAGCTGCAGCCCGAGGTCGGCGATGCGCTGCGAGATGCGGCAGACGGGTGGGAGCGGCTCTCTGATGGTGTCGGGCTGTCGGTCTATCGCATCGTGCAGGAGGCGCTCACCAATGTGGTCAAGCATGCCGCGCCCACTCGCTGCCGCGTGTCCGTGGTCGCCAATGGCAAGGAGGTGCGGATAGAGGTCGTCGACGCCGGGCCGGGAAGGCGCACGTTGCTTTCTGATGGCGCCGGGCATGGCCTCATTGGAATGCGGGAGCGGGTCATGATGTACGGCGGTGTGTTTGACGCCGGGAGCCTTGCCGGAGGGGGATTTCGGGTATTTGCGAGATTGCCCTATGAGGAGGTCTCGTGATTCGGGTGGTCGTTGCCGACGATCAGGCGTTGCTCAGGGGGAGTTTCAGAGTGCTGGTCGACTCTGAGCCTGATTTGGAGGTGGTGGGGGAGGCGGCTACCGGGAGTGAAGCGGTGGCCGTTGCTTTGGAGATGCGTCCGGATGTGGTGCTTATGGACGTAAGGATGCCGGAAATGGATGGGATTGAGGCTACTCGTCGCGTTAGGGATGTTGCTCGGGTTTTGGTGGTGACGATGTTCGACCTTGATGCTTATGTTTATGATGCGCTTCGGGCTGGGGCCAGCGGATTTTTGCTGAAGGATACGCCGCCTGCGGATTTGCTTGCCGCCATTCGGGTGGTGGCGGGTGGGGAAGCGTTGCTGGCTCCTACGGTTACGCGTAGGTTGATCGAGGAGTTCACGCGTACTCCGATACTGCCCCGGGTGAAAGGGCTGGAGGGAGTGACGGAGCGGGAGCGTGAAGTGCTGATGTTGATCGCGCGAGGGTTGTCCAACAGTGAGATAGCTCTGCATCTGCAACTTAGCCTGGCTACGGTAAAGACGCACATCACTCGATTGTTGGCCAAGTTGGAGGCGCGGGATCGGGCGCAGCTCGTTATCGTGGCGTATGAGAGCGGGTTGGTTTCGGCCGCTGGGTGATGGAGTGCCAAGTTGCCCTGCAGTTGGTTTTGTGGTCTGATGAAGTCAGATTGATTTTGAGAGCCAATCCAAGTGTGCGCCGTCGAATGGGCTCTTTCTTTCTCTTACTGCGTCGAGTAGCCAGTGTGCGGTTTCTTCTGCTTGCGCGATCAATTCAGGTGGATAATTCAGTAGGGCCTGGTGTTCCGCGAATTCATCCTCATCGTCGAGAATGATCCGTCCATCCCTCATGCGAATCACATCTAGATCGAGGTCGAGCATGGTGACCTCGCCGTCCTTCCACTCCGGAACCGTGGTGACGTCGACGTAGATCTCGCTTCTGTGGGGCGGCATGTTGAAGGATGCCGCCCACCAGGCATTCCGGGGGAACAACATGATCGCGGTTGCCTCCCACGTGACGGGTGGACCCTCGCCTTTGTAAGCGACCGTTCCGCCCGGAACCTCCACCCAGAGGCCATGCTCGTCCTCGCCGAGCAGACGGCCGGGGTGGTTCCAGTGCAACGCGCCGCCGTACTTTCGGAAGACGATTCGTACGTCAGTCATGTCGAGCAACCTATCCATGTCGGATCGCAGCTACACGAAAGGCTCTGATGAGGCCCGGGTGGCCAGGTAGTCAGGTGGCTGGTGTCAGACGGCCGGGCGGCCGGGCGGTCAGACGGCCGGGCGGCCGGGCGGTCAGACGGCCGGGCGGGCGGGCGGTCAGGCAGTCAGGCGGGCGGGCGGTTAGGTGGCCGAGCGGTTAGGTGGCCGGGCGGGCGGGTGGCTGGGCGGTCAGGCAGTCAGGCGGCCGGGTGGCTGTGTGGTGAGGCGGTCAGGTGGCCCGGGTGGCTGTGTGGTGAGGCGGCCGGGCGGTGGTCAGCTGGGCCGCCGTTGCGGTTACGTGGGGGTGAGGGGCGGTTACCGGTGGAGGCGCAGGGCCTCGGAGAGGGCGGCCAGGCGTTGGGGAGAAGCCAGGCCCGCGTGGTACAGGTGGAACTCCGACGCTCCTGCCTTGGCATACGTCCTCAGGTGGTCGGCCAAGGTGTCGGGGTTGGCTGGGCGGGGTGGGAGGGTCAGGACGTAGGCGCCTACTCGCTGGCCAGTTGTCGAGAGGTCCTTCAGGCGGGTGAGGCGGATGGCGTCTGAGGTCGGGTCGCCCCAGCAGTTGGCCACCAGGACGTCTGCGTCGGGTTCACCAGAGGGAAGCGGGGCGAAGGCGCCGGTGGCCCAGGGGTCTGGGTTGGCGTGCAGGGTGATGGGGAGATTGGGGGCGATTCTCTTGGCGGTGGAGACCAGGCGCTCGCGGAGGGTGGTGGACAGGCTGACACGGACGGCGCGTACCTCATCGGTGAATGTGCCTAGGGCCTCTTCGATGGTGCTGGGTGCGGAGGGGGCTGTGGTGGTCGAGCGGTCTATGGCGGCGCGGACCGCTGCCTTGGTGGCTGATGGGTAGCGAGGGGAGCAGCTTGTGCAGAAGCAGAGGGAGAGGAGATCTATGTCCACCGGTGTCCAGTCTGCGCCGGACGTCTTCTCATGGACGCTCTGGTGGCCGAAACCCATGGGGCCGCACGCCTCCAGGATCAGGCCGTCCGGCTCGCCTATCTCGAGAACTTCCTGGACCAGGCGTTCGCAGTACTCGATGACGTCCTCGTGGGCGGGGCACAGGGCGTACGGGTACGGGTCGCCGAAGGCGTTACGTACGGTCAAGTCGGGGTTGGCCGTGCCCAGATGGGAGTTGTGGGTGAGGACCGTCCAGGCGTGCACCTGGAGGCCGACGGCCTTCAACGCGTCCCTCGCCTGAAGGTAGGCGTCGGCGGGGGTCCACGTGGGGGCGGCGGGGATCAGGCGGGACCACGCCGCCGGGCGGATCGGGAGGTAGAAGGCCGAGTGCGGCACATCCAGTACGCGGTGGGCGGGGTGGTACGGCGTGGCCGCCCTCGTTGAGTGGTAGCTGGCGGCCAGGGCGACCGCCTGGACGCCGAGGTCTGCCAGGCGACCGGGGGCTGACGGGTCCCCGACCACGTCCCACGGATAGAGGTAGGCGACGTTCACCAGCGGGTCTCCTTGCCGACAGTCATCAGTAGGTTTCTTTGCCGACGTTTATCAGATGGGCTCATCGTCGGTGTTCTTGAGGGGGGTTTGCGGATGTTCGTTGGGTGGTCGTGGCTTCGCTGCTGGAGGTTGAGCGGTTCCCTAGCTGGGCGGGCGCCCGGGAACGCCGCCGAGAAGACCGTTGATATACGTCGGCATGGACGTTCCTGATGAGCGCCGACAAGAGACGGTCCTCAGCGGTGCGATCAAAGACATCATCCGGTGAACGCCACCCATTGACGCCCTTCACGAGCACCGGCAAAGACCCCTTCACGAGCACCGGTAAAGAGGTCTCTTTTCGCCGCTTTCCGTCGAGGTGCCGGTCGAGGTGGATGTCGAGGGTGATGGGCGGGGTGATGTGGGGGGCGCTGGCAATGACCGCCTTCGCGGGCACTGGGAAAGAGGTCTCTTTTCGCGCTTTTCGTTGAGGTGCGGGTCGAGGTGGATGTCGAGGGTGGCCAGCGGGGTGATGTGGGGGCGCTGGCAAAGGTCCCAATCGCGGGCACCGGGAAGGACCTGCTCCACGGGCACTGCAAAGACGGCGCTTCGCGGGGACCGGCAAAGGCTGCCTTCGCGGGCACCAGGAAAGACGCTCCGTCGCGAGAGGGTCACCAGCGGGGTCGCCTGGCGGAGAAGGTGGGGGCGAAGCGTTGCATGTACGAGGTGTCGTCGCGGGCGACGATTCCGCACTTTTCGTACTGCTCGTTCATCACCGCCAATGCGTCCCGGTCCAGTTCCACGCCCAGGCCGGAGGTGGTGGGCACGGGGACGGCGCCGTCGGTGAAGCGGAGGGCGCCGGGCAGGACCACGTCCTGGCCGTCCTGCCAAGGGGTGTGGGTGTCGCAGGCGAAGGTGAGGTTCGGTGTGGCGGCGGCCAGGTGGGTCATGGCGGCCAGGCTGATTCCGAGGTGGGAGTTGGAGTGCATGGACAGGGCGAGGCCGAAGGTGTCGCACATGGCGGCGATGTGCGACGAACGTACGAGACCGCCCCAATAGTGGTGGTCCAGGAGGAGTACGCCGATTGCGCGGGATGCTATCGCGGGAGGGAGATGCTCAGGGGTGACCACGCACATGTTCGTGGCGAGGGGCATGGGTACGGCGGCGGCCACCTCGGCCATGCCCGCGATGCCGGCGGTCGGGTCCTCCAGGTACTGGAGAGTGCCGTCCAGTTCCCGGCCCACGCGAATCGAGGTCTCCACCGACCAGGCGGCGTTCGGGTCGAGGCGGAGCGGCATGTCCGGGAAGGCCTCGTGCAGCGCGCGGATCGCGGCGATCTCCTGGTCCGGGGGGAAGACACCGCCCTTGAGCTTGATGGAGGTGAAGCCGTACTCCTTGATGAGGAGCGCCGTCTGCGCGACGATGCCGGCCTCGTCCAGTGCGGCGCCGAACCTGTCGGGTTCCTGATCCGGGTGACCGGCCCACTTGTAGAAGAGGTACGCGCTGTACGGGACCGCGTCCCTGACCTTGCCGCCCAGGAGGTCCGATACCGGGACGCCGGCCGCCTTGCCGCGAATGTCCAGGCAAGCCACTTCGAAGGGGGAGAAGACCCGGTCGACGCTCTTCTCCTTCGTGGCGACGCCGGTCAGGCCGTGCAGGTCGGTCACCCTCTCGCCGACGATCGCGGCGATCCGGGCGTACATGGTGTTCAGGGCATGGATGTCGAGGCCGATCAGGGCCTGCGCGCATTCGCGTACCTTGCCGAGATGATCGAGATCCCCGTAGGTCTCGCCCAACCCGGTCAGGCCTTCATCTGTGACGACCTCGACAATGGTACGGAGGGCCCACGGTTCGTGGACTCCGGCGGCGTTCAGGAGGGGCGGATCCCGGAAAGCTACGGGGGTTACGTGGATCTGCCTAATGATCATTAGCGCGCCGTCCATATATGTGAACAATAGCCAGATTTGTGGACACGTTGCCGCAACTGTAAGAATCGGGATGAAGAAGTGTCAAGACTCCGAAGGGCCATTCGATGATCTACGGACACGACCCCAAGACAGGTGCGACCGTGGGCGCCGCCCTGCCCGAGACCGACAGCGCCGGGGTCGACCTGGTCGTTTCTGCGGCGGGCGCCGCCGGAACGGCGTGGCGGGCGACTCCGGCGGCCGAGCGGGCCGTCGCGCTGGAGGCCGTCGCCGACGCGCTCGCCGCGCACGTGGAAGAGCTGTGGCAGCTCGCCGACCAGGAGACCGCGCTCGGCGAGGGACGGCTGCGGGGCGAGGTGGCGCGTACGGCGGGGCAGTTCAGGCTCTTCGCCGAGGTGCTCAGGGATGGCGCCTACGTGGAGGCCATCATCGATCACGCTGACTCTTCCCTCGCGCCGCCCAGGCCCGACGTGCGGCGGATGAAGCACGCGTTGCAGGGCGTCGTGGCCGTGTTCGCGGCCAGCAACTTCCCGTTCGCGTTCTCGGTGGCCGGGGGTGACACCGCATCCGCGCTGGCCGCCGGCTGCCCCGTGGTCGTGAAGGCGCACCCCGGGCACCCGAACACGTCGGAGCGGGTGGCGAAGATCGTTCGGGAGGCACTGCCGTACCCGGATCTGCTGGGGCTGGTTCAGGGCATGCAGGCCGGTGCCGACCTCGTACAGCACCCGAGTGTGGTCGCGGCCGGGTTCACCGGGTCGGTGGCCGGGGGCAAGGCGATCCAGAAGCTGATCGAGGAGCGGGAGGTACCGATTCCGTTCTTCGGCGAGCTCGGGAGCGTCAACCCCGTGGTCGTGCTTCCGTCGGCGCCTGCCAAGGAGGTGGCGACGGGGTTCGCCGGGTCGCTGACGCTGGGCGTCGGGCAGTTCTGTACGAATCCCGGGCTCATGTTCGTGCCTGAGGGCGAGGAACTGCGGCAGGCGATCGTGGAGGCCGTCGAAGGGACCAGCGGCGGGGCCATGCTGGCCGAGCGGATCCGCGACGGATACCTCGGGGGCGTCGAGCGGCTGGGTGAGCTGCAGTTGCTGGCCGAGGGCAAGCCGGGGGAGGGGAGCTGGGCGGTCACGCCCAAGGTGTTCACCGCCGATCTCGACACGTTCGCGGAGAAGCTGCCGCATATCGGGGAGGAGTGCTTCGGGCCCGCCTCGATTGTGGTGACTTATCGGGAAATCTCGGATCTGGGGCCGGTTCTTGAGCGGCTCGAGGGGTCGTTGACCGCGACCGTTCACGGCACTGACCCCGAGGAGGGTTCGGAGGTCGCCGAGGTGCTGGCAAGGAAGGCCGGGCGGCTCATCTGGAACGGGTGGCCGACCGGGGTCGCGGTGTGCTGGGCCATGCAGCACGGGGGGCCGTGGCCTGCTGCGACGACCACGTTCACGTCTGTGGGCGCCACGGCGATCGATCGGTGGCTGGCTCCCACTGCCTACCAGGACTGGCCGGAGGCGTTGCTGCCGGAAGAGCTCAAGGAGAGCAACCCGCTGTCCGTTCCGCGGAGGGTGGACGGGCGTTTGCACGTGTGAGTCGGTGATTGGTTGATCGCGTTCGTGGACGAGCGGTTCCGGTGGTGGCGGTGGTGCCGATGGTGCCGGAGGTGGCGGTGACGGCAGTGGCGGTGCCGGAGGTGGTGAGGGCGGTGGCGGAGGTGGCCACCACGCGGGTGTACTCATCGAGGTCGAGGGCGTTGAACTCGCCGGTGCCGCACGCCGCGAACACTCCTCCCGCCCCAGCCGCGACCCCCTCGGAGACGTGCCGGGCCAGGATGGCTTCGGCGAGGCCGCCATCGGGGCCGAACGGGGTCACGGGGAAGAAGAGAACGCCGTCCAGGCGCATCAACGCTTCCTTTCCAGCTAGCGGATGCCCTCCCGGCGGAGAGTGGCAGCCAGCTTCCGGGTGTGTTTGATGATCGCTTCGGTGATCCGCTCGACCGCGCCGGGCGCGAGGGCGGCGGGCATCGAGCAGCTGATCGCGTCCGTAGCGGGGATGCGGTAGTCGACCGCCACGGCCACGCAGGCCACGCCTGGCGTGCCCTGCTCGCGTTCGTAGGACCAGCCTCTGGTGCGGACCTGGTCGAGCTCGCCTGTCAGCTTGGCCAGGTCGGTGATGGTGTGGTCGGTCAGCGCGATCAGGGGTTGGGGCAGCAGCGCCACGACCTCGTCGTCGGTGAGCTGGGCGAGCAGCACCTGCCCGAGCGCCGTGACGTGGGCGGGCAGCCGCCGGCCGACGCGCGGGATGATGTGGTCGGCCTCGCGCGAGTCCCTGGTCGCGAGGTAGAGCACATGGGCGCCGTCACGGCGGGCGAAGTGCACGGTGTGCCCGATCTCGTCCCGCAGGTCCTCCAGGCTCTCCTGGGCGAACGGCAGCGCGGGGTCCTTGTCGAGGTACGCGGTGCCGGTCAGCAGCGCGTGCGGCCCGATGCCGAAGGCCGACCTGGCCGAGTCGGTCTCGACCCAGTTGAGCTCGACCAGCGTGCGCATGAGGGCGTGCAGGCTGCTGCGCGGGAAGCCGGTCCGCTGCTGGAGCTCCGACAGCGTCATGTGGTCGTGCGACTCGGCGAGCGCTTCCAGGATGCGTACGGTCCGCTCCGCGGACTTGACCAGCTGGGGCTCCATGCTCATCCCATCTCGTAATCCTTCGGCGGATTCGGGCATCCAGAATATGGGATGCCGTCCAGATACATGGACGGCTAACCCTTGACCGCGCCGCTTGTCAGACCGCGCATGAACTGCCGCTGGAACGCCAGGAACGCGATGATCGAGGGCAGCAGCGCCAGCAGCGAGGCCGCCAGCAGCACACCGATCCCGACCTCCTCGTCCGAGCGGAGCGAGCGCAGCGCGATGGGCAGCGTCCACATGTCCGACTCCGGTGCGACGATCAGCGGCAGCAGGTACTGGTCCCAGATCATCGTGAACCCGAAGACCCCGATCACGCCGAGCGCGGGGCGGCACAGCGGCACGATGATCGTGGCGAAGATGCGCAGTTCGCCGGCGCCGTCGATGCGCGCGGCCTCCTCCAGTTCGACCGGCACCTCCTTCATGAACTCCGTCATGACGAGGATGGAGAAGCCCCAGGCCCCGACGGGCAGGATCATGCCGGCGTAGGTGCCGATGAGGTTGAGGTGCAGCAGGGGCAGGTCGGACAGGACGAGGGAGAGGGGGATCGCGATGATCTCCTCGGGGAGCATCATCGTGGTGAGCATGAGCAGCATCACCAACGTCATGCCACGGAACTTCTTACGGGCCAGCGAGTACGCCGCGAACACGCTCACCAGCATCTGCAGCAGCAGCCCGAACCCCACCACGATGAACGAGTTGAGCAGGTAGAGATAGACGTTCTTGTCCTTGGCCTGGATGAAGTTCTCGAGGGTGAACTCGTCCGGCCAGAGGGTGAAGGAGGTGGGGTCGAGGGTCTTGCTGAACGAGCTCATCAGCAACCCGACCAGCGGCCCGGTGAAGACGATCACCATGAACCCATAGATCAGGACCTTGCCGACGACGGCCAGCGGCCCCCGCCGCGACTCCAGGCCCAGCGCGCTGTCGAACCTCATGCCGCCTGCCTCCTCCGCATCGTCTGGACGATCACGGTGAGCACCAGCGTGGCCAGGAACAACACGATCCCGCCCGCCGAGGCGACCCCCAGCTCGTTCTTCTGGAACCCGAGCTTGTAGATCAACGTCATCAGCACCTCGGAGGAGCCGTTGGGGCCGCCGTTCGTGAGCACGTACACCTCGACGAACACCCGCAGCCCGCGAATGGCGGCCAGCGTGAACAGGATCCAGAACACCGGCCGCAGCGCCGGCAGCGTGATGTGCCGCAGCCGCCGCCAGGTCGAGGCGCCGTCCACGGCCGCGGCCTCGTACAGCGTGCGGTTCACGCCGACCAGGCCCGCAAGGAAGATCATCATGTCGTACGGGGTGCCGCGCCAGATGCTCATCAGCATGATCGACCACAGCGAGGAGTGCTCGCTGGCCAGCCAGGGCTGCGGGTCGATGCCCACCCAGCCGATGACGACGTTGAGCATCCCGCTGTCGGCGGGGTGGAACATGATGCGCCACACCTCGGCCACGGCCGCCATCGTGGTGACGACCGGCAGGAAGGCCGCGGTCCTGACGAACCACAGATATCGGGCGGGGCCTTCGATGAGCAGCGCCAGCACGAGGCCGAGCACGAGTGAGCCGAGCGTGGTGCCCAGCGCCAGCACCATGCTCTGCCAGATCGCCGCACCGAACTCATCGTCGGTGATGATCGTCTGGTAGTTCTGGAGGCCGACCCACTCGTCACCGAGGAAGGTCTGGACCTTGAACAGGCTCTTCCACAGGCCCACGAACATCGGGATGAACTTGAAGTACAGGAAGAGCAGCAGCGCCGGCGCGAGGAAGAGCCAGGCGATCAGCGACCCCCGCCACCGCACCGACTTCGGTGGGTGGCCGGGGGTCGCCGTCCGGTTGGAGGCCGGGGCGAGTGTGGAGGTCATGACGCTTTCTGGCTCTGCAGTTCCTGGGTCAGCTTGGTGTTGAGCTGATCCATCGCCGTTTTGACGTCAGCCGCGCAGTCGGCCCAGACGGTGTTGATGGAGTCGGCGGAGTCCTGCCTGATCGGCGCCCAGTTGGGCACCGGCGGGGCGTAGACGGCGTTCGCGTAGGAGTCCTGGAACACCTTCCAGCGCGGATCCTGCCGCTCGGCGGCCATGTCGACCGTGGTGTTGACCGGCAGGCGGACAATGGCGCCGTTGGCGTCCTTGTTCATGCCGACCTTCTGGCCCTCGGGCGAGATCGCGAACTCGGTGAACTTCTTCTGCGCCTCCTGGTTCTTGGACCCGGCCATCATGTAGACGTTCTCGCCCTCGCCCAGCGTGCCGGGACCGCCGGAGGGGCCCTTGGGCACGGGCAGGACCTCGATCTTGTCGGTGCCGATGCTCGTGACGAACCTGGCCAGCACGTACGGCCCCACCAGGTAGATGCCGCCCAGGCCCTTCTCGAAGACCTCGTGCGTGACGGTCGTGTCGTTGCTGACGGCGCCGGGGTTGACGGTCTTGGTCTTGCAGAACTGGTCCTGCAGGTACTGGACGGCCTCCACGGTCTTGGGGTCGCTCACCGTGGCGGCGAACTTGCCCCCACCGGTCGACTTGATGAAGTCGCCGCCGTTGGCGTAGATGAGCGAGGAGGCGTACCAGGAGGCGTAGCCGCGTTTGGTCCCCGCGGGGGCGACGAAGCCGGAGGTGTCCTTCTTGCCGTTGCCGTCGGGGTCCTGCTCGGTGAACGCGGTGGCCAGCTTGGCGAGGTCCTCCCAGGTCGCGGGCGGCTCCATCTTGACCTTCTCGCGCCAGTCCTTGCGTACGATCAGCGCGAACGACTGGGCGGAGAACGGAGCCGCGTAGTACTTCCCGTCGGCCCCGGCGGCGGCCTTCCAGGCCGTCTCCGCGAGTTGGTCGCCGCCGGCCAGCGCGGCCTTGTCGACCGGTTGCAGCCAGCCCTGCGACTGCATGTTGCCGAGTTGGGCCGTGTCGTTGATGACGATGTCAGGCAGATCCTTCTGCGCCGCCTGCTGGTTCAGTTTGGTCTCGAAGTCATCGAAAAGGGCGACTACTTTCGTTTGCACCCCGCTGGCCTTGGTAAATGCGTCGGCCAGCTTCTTGGCGGTCTTGGCGGAGTCGGAATCGGGCGCCTGCCTGATCCAGATCTCCAGAGTGTTGTCCGAACTAGACGATGATGACCCGGAACCGCAGCCGGTCAGTCCTACGGCCAGAGTCGTGACTATCGCGACTCCCAGCAGACGACGTGACATCAGACCGCCTCCTGTTCACATATGTGGACGAGAGTCGTGGACTTGGATGTGTGCCTGTGAACGTAACTAGTGGCATGGCGCACGGTCAATATTCAAGGATGTGAATTTCGGCCAGATTCGTGTACATCATGATGCATGCGCATTCTCATGACAGGGGCCGCTGGAAAGGTCGGGACGCTGCTACGGCCGCGACTCGCAGGTGAGGGCCGTACGCTGCGGCTTTCCGATATTCACCCGCTGGATCCCGGGCCGGGCGAGGAGTGGGTGACGGCCGACCTGGCCGACCCGGATGCCATGGCCGAGGCGATGAAGGGCGTGGACGCTGTCTTGCACCTGGGCGGCCAGAGCAGGGAACATCCCTGGGCCGACATTGTGCAGGCCAACATCAACGGGACTCAGGTTCTGCTGGAGGCGGCGTACAAGGAGGGGGTCGAGCACGTCGTTCTCATGGGCAGCCACCACTCGGCCGGTTTCCACCCCAGGCCGGAGTCCGGTGAGGACCTGCCCGACTACGCCTTTCCGCGGCCCGACACCTTCTACGGCGTGAGCAAGGTCGTCATGGAGGCGCTCGGCAGCCTCTACCACGACCGGTTCGGCATGAACGTGACCGTGGTCAGGCTCGGCACCTGCAACGACGCGCCGCAGGACACCCGCGGGCTGGCCACGTGGATCTCGGCCGACGACCTGACCCGCCTGGTCGAGGCCGGGCTGACGGCGCCCGGCTACCACGTCGTCTGGGGCGTCTCCGACAGCCCCCGCCGGTGGTGGTCGCTGGAGGAGGGGAAGGCCATCGGGTACGACTCCCGCGACTCCTCCGAGCCCTTCGCCGCCGCCCTCCTCGCCCAGCACGGCGAACCCGACCTGTCGGAACCGGTGCACAAGAACGCCGGAGGCATCTTCACGGTGAACGAACTCGGCGGCAAATGGTGACCTAGCTCATAGCAACCGGTTGCAAGAACCTTGACGGCAACAAGCACAAAGGTCAAGGTTTGATCTGGCAACCGTTTGCAAGGGAGAGCGGCGATGTCGGCGACGATCAAGGATGTGGCCCGCGCCTGCGGCGTACACGTCTCCACTGTTTCGCGTACCTTCTCCGCACCGCACCTGGTCAATCCCGCCACCAGGAGTCGTGTGCTGGCCGTCGCCGACGACCTCGGCTACCGCCCCAACCGGGCGGCCAGGGCGCTCACCACGGGGCGCACGTTCAACATGGGCCTGATCGTGGCCGACATCTCCAACCCGTTCTTCCCGCCGCTCATCAAGGCCGCCCAGGCCCAGGCCAGAGGGCGTGACTACCACGTCTTCGTGGCAGACACCGATGAGGACCCGCGGGTGGAGGAGGAGCTGATCAGGACGTTCACCAAGCAGGTGGACGGCGTCCTGCTGTGCAGCCCCCGGCTGTCGAACAAGATGATCGAGCGTCTGGCGGAGGACGTGCCGTTCGTGGTGATCAACCGGCGCATCAAGGGCATGCCCGCCGTCCTCATGAACGTCGCCCAGGGCGCCAAGCTGGCGCTGGAGCACCTGGCCGCGCTCGGCCACCGCAGGATCGCGCTCGTGTCCGGCCCGATCGGCTCGTGGACCAGCAACGAGATGCAGGGCGTGGCAGCCGAGTCCGTCGGGCTCGACCTGGTCTTCTTCGGCCCCAACCAGCCGACGGAGGCGGGCGGCCTGTCCGTGGCCCCCGAGGTGGCCGCCTGCGGCGCGAGCGCGGTGCTGGCCTACAACGACCTCGTCGCGCTCGGCCTCATCGAGGGGCTGTCGGCGATGGAGATAGGGGTACCAGACCAGATAAGTGTGATCGGGTTCGACGACATCCTGCCGGGACGGCTCAACCGGCCCAAACTGACCACGGTGGCCATGCCGGCCGTGGCCGCGGGGAGGATGGCCGTCGATCTGCTGCTGCAGTCGGGGGGCGAGGGCGCGACAGTGACCCTCGACACCGCCCTCATAGTCCGCGAGTCCACGGGAAGGGCACAGACATGATCTTCGGAACGCTGCCATCAGGCCAGCAGGTCGAGCGCGTAGCGCTGTCGTCGGGACGGCTGCGCGCCGAGGTGCTCACCTACGGCGCCATCGTGCGCACGCTGGAGGTGTCCGGGGTCAACGTCGTGCTCGGGCTGGACACGCTCGACGACTACCTCACCCGCAGCCGCTACTTCGGCGCGGTCGTCGGCCGGTACGGCAACCGCATCGCGGGCGCCCGCTTCACCCTCGACGGGGTCGAGTTCCGGCTGCCCGCCAACAACGGCCCCAACAGCCTGCACGGCGGCACCGAGGGCTTCGACCGCAAGGTGTGGACGATCGCCGGCCGCACGGACTCGTCGGTGACGCTCACGCTGATCAGCCCCGACGGGGACCAGGGCTATCCGGGCACGCTGACCGCCTCGGTCACCTACACGCTGGCGGACGACGCGCTGCGCATCGACTACGCGGCCGAGAGCGACGCCCCGACCGTGGTCAACCTGACCAACCACTCCTACTTCAACCTCAAGGGCGCGGGCGACGTGCTCGACCACGTCGTCCAGATGGGCTCCGAGCACTACCTGCCGGTGGACGACGACAAGATTCCCACGGGCGAGCTCGCGCCGGTCAAGGGCACGCCGTTCGACTTCATCGAGCCGCACGCGGTGGGCGAGCGGTACGAGGGCGCCTACGACCACTGCTTCGTGCTCGACGGCGGCGACGGCGGCGTCAAGGTCACGGGCGGCGAGCTGACCATGGAGGTCACGACCACCGAGCCGGGCGTGCAGTTCTACGCGGGCGGCATGCTGGACGGGGCCGCGACGCCGTTCGGGCCGTTCGCCGGGTTGTGCCTGGAGACGCAGCACTTCCCCGACTCGCCGAACCAGCCGCAGTTCCCCTCCACCGTGCTGCGGCCGGGGGAGCGCCGCACCTCCACCACCACCTACCGCTTCATATGACCTGCCGCAGGGTGGCGGAGGCCTTGATCACCAACAGGGCCACGTCGTCCTGCGACGGCTCGGCCGCGAACGTCTCGACCGCGTGCCGCACCCGCTCGGCCACCGCGTGGGCGCTCAGCCCCGTACAGCCGGACAGCAGCGCGGCCAGCCCGTTCCCGTCGTCCAGCAGCCGGTCGCCGTTGCGGCGCTCGGTCACGCCGTCGGTGACGCACAGCAGCACCTCCTCCGGCGCCAGCTCGAACGTCTCCACGTAGAACCTGGCGCCGGTCTCGATGCCCAGCAGCAACTGCGGGCTCGCCATGGCCTCGACCTCGCCGTCCGCCCGCAGCAGGAGCGGCGGAGGATGACCCGCGGAGGCGATCGTGCACAGCGCGCCGCCCTGCGGGAGCGGGGTCAGCTCCCCGCACAGCAGGCTCAGGAACCTGCCCTCCTCGCCCTCCTCCAGCAGCGCGTGGTTGAGCCGGTCGAAGATGTCGGCCACCGTGTAGTGCTCCTTGGCGAGCAGGCGTACGGCGTGTCTGGCCAGCCCCGTGACCGCGGCCGCCTCCGGGCCGCTGCCGCACACGTCGCCCAGCGCGAAGCACCAGTGGTCGGCCACCGTGAACAGGTCGTAGAAGTCGCCCCCGACGTCCGCGCCCTCCTCGGCCGGCTCGTAGATCACCGCGGACTCCAGGCCGGGCATGGGCGCCGTGCGCACGGGCAGCAGGCTGCGCTGCAGGACCCGGGAGGTGGTCGCCTGCCTGGCGTACAACATGGCCGTGTGCAGGTTGAGCGCCACCAGGCGGCACAGGTCCGCCAGCAGGTCGGCCAGCTCCAGCGGCAGCGTCGGCTCGGAGCGGCCGATCACCAGCGCGCCGTGCGACCTGCCCTGCGTCAGCAGCGGGAACGCCAGCACCGTCTCCGGGCCCACCGGCCAGCTCACCTCGGTGAGCGCCGTGCGCGGGATGGCGGGCAACGACTTGCGCAGGTCGGCGTTGTGGCGCTCCTCGCTGTGCCAGACGTGGGCGAGCCTGGTCATCCCGGTCAGGTCGGTCAGATAGACCGCCGCCCACGTGGCGATCTTGGGCACCACGAGCTGCGCGGTGAGCGCCGCGATCAGCTCCTCATCGTGTACGCCCGCCAGCAACTCGCCCGCCTCGGCCAGGAACGACAGCCGCCCCCGATGGGCCCGGTCCTGCTCGGCCAGCCGCTCCCGCTGCACAGGAACGGCCACCTGCTCGGCGATGTGCTGCAGGCTGACCGTGAGCTCCTGGTCGAAGCGGTTCGCCTGCGCGGCGGTGACCACGAGATAGCCGATCACCTCGCCGGCCACCAGCAGCGGCGCGCACGCCAGCGACCTGGCGCGCAACTGCTGGGCCAGCTCGACGTCACCGGCGAGCAGGTCCTCGATCATGGCGGGCGCCTTGCGGTCGGCGCCCAGCACGCCCGTGGCCAGCACGCCGACCAGCGCCGCCGTCGCGCCCGCGCCCGCCGCCACGCCGAACCGGTTGCCGCCCTCGGTGGCCAGCAGCACGTAGGCGGCGTCACCCCCGCTGGAGACCTGGACGATCTGCGCGATCGTGTCGAGCAACTCGGTGAACGGCGTGTCCTGGTCGATCAGTTCCTTGATGCGCTGCCCCGCCTCCCTGCGCACCGGCGGGGGCGGCGGCGTCAGCACGTAGCGGTGGTCGCCGGCCACGATCATCCAGATCGTCCGGCGCTCCCCGGCCAGCCCGCGGGCACGCAGATGGGAGACGTAGACGGGGACGAGCTTGCCGTCGAGGTGCCGCATGCGCGCCTCGCCCCGCCAGCGGACCAGGCCGAGGGTGTCGGCCAGCGACAACGCGTAGGGGCCGTGGCCGCGCCAGGCCACCAGCTCCTTCAGCGACCGGCCGACGACCTGCTCCGCCGGCCAGCCGAGCAACTTCTCCGCCTCGGAGTTCCACGACTCCACCACCCCGTCGAGGTCGGCGACCACCACGCCGACGTGCAGCGTCTCCAGGGGCGCCACGGCGCGGCCCGGCGGCCCCGGCTGGGCTTCCTGCGGGTCACAGCCTTCGCCGAGCTCCATGCGCACCCAGACGCGCTTGGCCGTCCTGGTGTAGGTCACGCCCCAGGCGTCGGCCAGCATCCCGGCGAGCGCCAGCCCCCGCCCGGACGTGGCCAGCGGCCCCTCGGGAGAGACGGACCCCGGGCTCGGGATCGTGCGCGTGGGGTGCTGGTCGTCGACCTCGATCTCGAGTTTGGCCGGGATGGCGTCGACGTCCAAGCGGCAGGTCAGCTCGACTCCGGTGCCCGCGTGCACCACCGCGTTCGTGACGAGTTCGCTGGTCAGGAGCACGGCGTCCTCCGCCAGGTGGCTCAGGCGCCATTCGCCGAGCACCTGGCGGACGAACTTGCGCGCGTGCGCCGGCGCATGGGCAGTGCCGTCGAAGGCCGTGCTCGACACCCTGGTCGTGTCCACTCTGCGTCCTAGAACATCACTCGATGTGGCAGTTCGGTCACTCTCAGGGTGGCAGACTGGTGCCGCTGATACCTCCAGTTGTGAAGAAGGCCGCCATGGTCGCGCAGTTGGATTCCGCATATGTCCCTGGATCGCTCCACCCTGCGGACCTCCGCCCGCTGCTCGTGGCCCTGCGCGGGCTGCGTGACGGCAACTTCCGCGCGCGGCTGGAGCCGCCGGACACGCCCGTTCTCGCGGAGCTGGCGACCATGCTCAACCAGGTGCTCGACCGCAACGAACACCTGTCGGGCGAGCTGGCCCGCCTGCGCACCGAGGTGGCCAGGCGCGGGCGGCTCGACGAGCGGGTCAATCCCGGCCCGGGCATGGGGGCCTGGGCGGCCAACGTGGCGGCCGTCAACACCCTGATCGACGCGCTCGTCATCCCGGCCGCCAAGGCCACCAGAGTGGTCAACGCGGTCGCGGACGGCGACCTGTCGAAGCGGGTGGACCTGGAGGAGGACGACCGGCCGCTGCGCGGCGGGCTGCGCCTGATGGGCAAGGCGGTCAACCGCATGGTCGATCAGCTCGCGCTGTTCTCCGGCGAGGTGACCAGGGCGGCCCGCGAGGTCGGCACCGAGGGACGGCTCGGCGGCCGGGCCAAGGCGCAGGGCATGTCGGGGAGCTGGCGTGACGTGGCCGAGGCGGTCAACGCCATGGCCGGGCGGCTGACCGCCCAGGTGCGCGACATCGCCGTCGTGACCACGGCCGTGGCCAGGGGCGACCTGACCCGGCAGGTGACCGTCGAGGCCACCGGCGAGCTGCTGGAGCTCAAGCTGACCGTCAACACCATGGTCGGGCAGCTCTCGGCGTTCGCGGATGAGGTGACGCGGGTGGCGCGTGAGGTTGGGACGGAGGGGCGGCTGGGCGGTCAGGCGCAGGTGCGCGGGGTCAGCGGGGTGTGGAAGGACCTGACGGACAACGTGAACTTCATGGCCTCCAACCTCACCGAGCAGGTGCGCGACATCGCCCAGGTCGCCACCGCCGTCGCCCAGGGAGACCTCAGCCGCAAGATCAGCGTGGACGTCAAGGGCGAGATCTTCCAGCTCAAGGACACCGTCAACACGATGGTGGACCAGCTCTCGGCGTTCGCCGACGAGGTGACGCGGGTGGCGCGTGAGGTCGGTACGGAGGGGCGGCTGGGCGGTCAGGCACGGGTGCGCGGGGCGAGCGGGGTGTGGAAGGACCTGACGGACAACGTGAACTTCATGGCCTCCAACCTCACCAGCCAGGTACGCAACATCGCCCAGGTCGCCACCGCCGTGGCCAACGGCGACCTCTCCAAGAAGATCGACGTGGACGCCCGCGGCGAGATCCTGGAGCTCAAGTCCACGATCAACACCATGGTCGACACCCTGTCGTCGTTCTCCTCCGAGGTCACCAGGGTCGCCCGCGAGGTCGGCTCCGAGGGCAGGCTGGGCGGCCAGGCCGAGGTCGAAGGCGTCTACGGCACCTGGGAACGCCTCACCAAGAACGTCAACCAGCTCGCCGGCAACCTCACCACCCAAGTACGCGCCATCGCCGACGTGGCCAGCGCCGTCGCCCAGGGAGACCTGACCCGCTCGATCAGCGTCGAGGCCAAGGGCGAGGTCGCCGAGCTGAAGAACGACGTCAACCTCATGGTCGCCAACCTGCGCGAGACCACCCGCGCCAAGGACTGGCTGGAGAGCAACCTGGCCCGCATCGCCGGCCTCATGCAGGGGCACAGGAACCTGGTCGAGGTGGCCGACCTGATCCTGCGCGAGCTGACACCGCTGGTCAACGCTCAGCACGGCGCCTTCTTCCTGACCGACGCCGGCTCGCTGGCCCTCATCGCCGGCTACGGCGCCGCCCACGACATGCGGCCCGGCCAGGGCGCCCCGGGGCCGGGGCTCATCAGGCAGGCCGCGCTCGAACGCAAACGCATCCTGCTGGAGGACGTGCCGCCCGGCTACATCAAGGTCCGCTCCGGGCTGGGCGAGGCCGCGCCGGCCAGCGTGGTGGTGTTGCCCATCGTGTTCGAGGACCACGTGCTCGGGGTGATCGAGCTGGCCTCGTTCAGCCGGTTCAGCGACGTGCACCTGGCCTTCTTCGACCAGTTCGTGGTCACCATCGGCGTGGCGATCAACACGATCATCGCCAACGCCCGCACCGAGGCGCTGCTGTCGGAGTCGCAGCGGCTGGCCCAGCAGCTCCAGGGCCGCTCCGACGAGCTGCAGCGCCAGCAGGCCGAGCTGCGCAGGTCCAACGCCGCGCTGGAGGAGAAGGCCCACCTGCTGGCCACCTCCTCCCGCTACAAATCGGAGTTCCTGGCCAACATGTCCCACGAGCTGCGCACCCCGCTCAACAGCCTGCTCATCCTGGCCAGGCTGCTGGCCGACAATCCCGGGGGGAACCTGTCGGAGCAGGAGGTCGAGTTCGCCACCACGATCCACAACGCCGGCAGCGACCTGCTCCAGCTCATCAACGACATCCTCGACCTGTCCAAGATCGAGGCGGGGCGCATGGACGTACGCCCGGAGAGGCTGCCGCTGAGCAAGTTGCTCGACTACGTGGACGCCACCTTCCGCCCCCTCACCGTGGACCGGGGGCTCAAGCTGGAGATCGAGGTCGGCCCCGTCGCCCCCCGCGTGTTGTACAACGACGAGCGCCGCCTCCAGCAGATCCTGCGCAACCTGCTGTCGAACGCGGTCAAGTTCACCTCCGCGGGCGAGGTCCGCCTGGCGGTCACCCTCGCCGAGGACAGACTCGACGAGGAGGGCCACCCGATGATCTCCTTCGCCGTCAGCGACACCGGCATCGGCATCGCGGCCGACAAGCTGCCAGCCATCTTCGGCGCCTTCCAGCAGGCCGACGGCACCACCAGCCGCAAATACGGCGGCACCGGGCTCGGCCTGTCGATCAGCAGCGAGATCGCCCGCCTGCTCGGCGGCGAGATCCACGCCGGCAGCACTCCCAGCCGGGGCAGCACGTTCACGCTGTACGTCCCCGCAGGCTCCCCGGTGCCCAGCCCGCCCGGCGAGCCGGAGCCACGCGCGGACCGGCCCGCCGTGGGCGAGGACCTGTGGCAGTCCGCCTCCGAGCTCACCCGGCTGAAGGACGGCGCGCTCGGGGAGACGTTCGCCGGACGGCGGGTGCTCATCGTGGACGACGACATCCGCAACGTGTACGCCCTGACCCACGTGCTCGGCCGGCTCGGCATGGAGATCGTCTACGCCGAGAACGGCAGGGAGGGCATCGAGGCGCTGGAGCGCGAGGTGGACATCGCGCTGGTCCTCATGGACGTGATGATGCCGGAGATGGATGGATACGAGACGCTCGTCGCCGTCCGGCGGATGTCCAGGTTCGCCGACCTGCCGATCATCGCGCTCACCGCCAAGGCGATGCCGGGCGACAGGGAGAAGACGATCTCGTGCGGCGCGTCGGACTACGTGCCCAAGCCCGTGGACCTGGATCAGCTGCTGGAGGTGATGCGCGGGTGGCTCGCGGGCGAACGGGAGGCTGGCGGATGAACCGCCAGGTCAACATCCTTCTGGTGGACGACAACCAGGAGAGCCTGATCGCGCTGGAGGCGGTGTTGCGGCCGCTCCAGCAACCCCTGTTCAAGGCCAGGTCGGGGCCCGAGGCGATGAAGCTGATGTTGCGGCACGACTTCGCCGTCGTGCTGCTCGACGTGCTCATGCCCGGCATGGACGGCTTCGAGACCGCCGCCCACATCAAGCGGCTCGACCAGACCCGCGACGTGCCGATCATCTTCCTGACCGGCACCGAGCCCGGCGCGGGCGCCGCCTTCCGCGGCTACGCCGTGGGCGCCGTCGACTACCTCACCAAGCCCTTCGACCCGTGGGTGCTCAGGTCGAAGGTGGCGGTGTTCCTGGAGTTGTTCCGCAAGAGCGCCGTGCTGATGGAGCAGGCGGCGATGCTGACCCAGCTCGTGCGTGACAACGAGGCGCTGGGGGACTTCGCGCGGCGGCTCGGGGCGGTGGAGTCGCGTCTGGAGGGGTTGTCGGAGTCGGACGCGGAGGACGAGGGGGTGCGGGAGGCGGTCAAGGATCTGGCGGATCGGGTGGGGGTCATGCAGGCCGCGTTCGAGGCCCTGTCGTCCGTACGGGGTCAGCTTTGAGGCGTTCATATGTCAGGACACCGGCGAGCCTACGCGCGTACAGCGGTGTCTCCGTCGTACCTTTGGCATCATGGCCACCCGTACGCCGAAAAGCGCATCGAAGGGGCCGACGAAGCGGTCGACCTCGTCTCGTTCGACCCCTGCCAAGCGCGGGAGCACGTCGGCGGGGCGGTCCAGGGCGAAGGGAACCGCCGCCGGCCGCAAGTCCTCAGTGACCCATCCTGACCCCATCAGCTGGGTCTTCACCATGATCGGCAAGCTGATCGTCGGGCTGTGGATGTTGCTCGCCAACGGCATCGGCAGCACCGCGCGGGCGCTGGGCAAGAACGCCCGCGAACTCGATCCCGCGCATCGGCGCGACGGGGTGGGCCTGACGGTGCTCGCCGGAGCGATCGTGCTCGCGGCCATGACGTGGCGCAACTCCGACGGCGCGGTGGCCGGCGTGGTCAACACGACCGTGCGGGGCGTGTTCGGCTCGCTCGCCTGGGCGCTGCCGCTGCTGCTCGGGCTGCTGGCCTGGCGCTACCTGCGCCACCCCGACCAGAACGCCGACACCGGGCGCATGGGGATCGGGTGGGCCGCGCTGCTGGTCGGCGTGCTGGGCGTCATCCACGTCGCGAACGACACCCCCTACCCGGCCGGCGAGGGCCAGGGCATGGACAAGGTGTCGCAGGCCGGCGGCATGGTCGGGTTCATCGTGTCGGCGCCGCCGATGAGCATCCTGCCGCCGTGGGTCACGATCCCGCTGCTGTTGCTGCTGTCCGGGTTCGGGATCCTGGTGATCACCGCGACTCCCGTGCACCGGATCCCCGAGCGGCTGTCCGAGCTCAAGCACCTGCTCTTCGAGCGGCACTCCGAGAGCGAGCAGCCGAAGTCGCCGGCCAGGAAGCGGGTCAGGACCAAGAAGTCCGAGGACGGCGAGCCCGGCGACCTGATCAAGCCGTACGACACGCCCGTGCTGGCCGAGAAGGACAAGCGGAGCGACCACTCGCCCGAGATCGTCCCGGGGCTGACCGACGAGGAGGAGGCGCCCGCTCCCGAGGCTGAGAGGCGTTCTGAGGCGCCGGAGCCGACTCCCGCGCCGCGTAAGGTGGAGCAGCTCGTGCTGTCGCCGCAGGCGGGCCCCTACAGCGTGCCCGACCTGCAGCGCCTCACCCCGGGCAGCGCGCCCAAGCCGCAGACCAAGGCCAACACCACCGTGGTGAACGCGCTGACGAGCGTCCTGGAGCAGTTCACCATCGACGCGCAGGTGATCGGCTTCACCCGGGGCCCGACCGTGACCCGTTACGAGATCGAGCTCGGGCCCGCGGTCAAGGTGGAGAAGGTCACGGCGCTCACCAAGAACATCGCCTACGCCGTCAAGTCCGCCGATGTCCGCATCCTTTCCCCCATCCCGGGGAAGTCGGCCATCGGGGTAGAGATCCCGAACGCCGACAAGGACCTGGTCTCGCTGGGCGACGTGCTGCGCTCCCAGGTGGCGCAGGCCGACCACCACCCGATGATCGTCGGCCTGGGCAAGGACGTCGAGGGCCGCACCATCGTCGCCAACCTCGCCAAGATGCCCCACCTGCTCATCGCCGGCGCCACCGGCGCCGGCAAGTCGGTCTGCGTCAACGGGCTGATCACCAGCATCCTCATGCGCGCCACCCCCGACGAGGTGCGCATGGTGCTGGTGGACCCCAAGCGGGTCGAGCTCAGCGTGTACGAGGGCATCCCCCACCTCATCACCCCCATCATCACGAACCCGAAGAAGGCCGCCGAGGCCCTCGAATGGGTCGTGGGGGAGATGGACCGGCGTTACGACGACCTGGCGGCGTCGGGGTTCCGGCACGTGGATGAGTTCAACAAGGCCGTGCGGGCGGGCAAGCTGCAGCCGCCGCCGGGCAGCGAGCGCGTCTACCAGCCCTACCCGTACCTGCTGGTGATCGTGGACGAGCTGGCCGACCTCATGATGGTGGCCCCGCGCGACGTCGAGGACTCGATCGTGCGCATCACGCAGCTCGCCCGCGCGGCGGGCATCCACCTGGTGATCGCCACCCAGCGGCCCTCGGTCGACGTGGTCACCGGCCTCATCAAGGCCAACGTGCCCTCCCGGCTGGCGTTCGCGGTGTCCTCCCTGACCGACTCGCGGGTCATCCTCGACCAGCCAGGCGCCGACAAGCTGGTCGGCCAGGGTGACGCGTTGTTCCTGCCCATGGGGGCGAGCAAGCCGATCCGCATCCAGAACGCGTTCGTCGCGGAGAAGGAGATCGCCGGGATCGTCACGCACTGCAAGGAGCAGATGCAGGTCGAATACCGCGATGACGTCGCCGCCGCGCCGGTCAAGAAGGAGATCGACGAGGACATCGGCGACGACCTCGACCTGGTGATCCAGGCGGCCGAGCTGATCGTCACCACGCAGTTCGGCTCGACCTCGATGCTCCAGCGCAAGCTGCGGGTCGGATTCGCCAAGGCCGGGCGACTGATGGACCTGCTCGAAAGCCGTAACGTCGTCGGCCCGAGCGAGGGTTCCAAGGCGCGCGAGGTGCTCGTGAAGCCCGACGACCTCCCGGGTTTGCTGGCCGATCTGCGTGGCGAATGACCCCAATGCATGCTTGCACGGTGATAACTGATTGAATATGTACCACCACGAAGAGTAGTCACTGTGGTGGGGGGCGGTTGGCTGTGCAGGAGCAGAGCATCGGGGCCATGCTGGCGGCAGCCAGGCACTCGGCCGGATTGACGGTCGCGCAGGTGAGCGCGGCCACCAGGATTCGCGAAGCGATCATCCTGTGTATGGAGCAGGACGACTACGGCCAGTGCGGCGGCGCCTTCTACGCCAGAGGGCACGTCAGGGCCGTGGCCAAAGCCGTGGGGCTCGATCCCGACGCCACGGTCCATCTCTATGACCAGCAGTACGGAGGCGCGCCGCTGCCCGTGCGGGCGTCGGCCGTGTTCCAGGCGGATCGCAAGATCCATCTGCCGGAGCGCCGGGGGCCCAACTGGACGATGGCGCTCGGGGTGGCGCTGGCGATCGTCGTGGTCTTCGGCATGATGCGGGTGATGGGCGGCGCGAGCGACCAGGTCCGTACGGGGGACGTGCGCGCGGCCTCGGCCCGGCCCAGCGTCCCGCCGAACACGCCCATCACCGAGTCGCCCAGGGCCATGGCGTCCAAACCGGCCGCCAAGGACATGGTGACGGTACGGATCAAGGCGAAGCGGTCGTCGTACGTGAACGTGCACGACGCCGAGGGGCGCAAATTGTTCTCGGGCACGCTCAAGGCGGGCAAGACCTCGACGTGGCGTGCGGCCGAGAAGGTCAACGTGCTGCTCGCCGACGCCGGGGCCGTTACGCTGCACGTCAACGGCAAGAAGGTCAAGGGGCTGGGCGGCAGGGGAGACATGGTGCGACGCTCGTTCGGGCCGCCGAAGACGCAGTCTCGGTAGTCACCTGGGGAGCCAGTGCAACGGGTGGTGGCCAACTCCCGATACCGTAGTGTTCACCATGTCATCCCGCCGAACCGCATCGCTGATCACCCTGGGCTGCGCACGTAACGAGGTCGACTCCGAGGAGCTGGCCGCGCGACTCGAGGCTGCCGGTTGGCAGCTCGGCGACGACGACCCTGATGTCGTCGTCGTCAACACGTGTGGCTTCATCGACTCCGCCAAGAAAGATTCCATCGACACGCTCCTGGCCGCCGCCGACTCCGGCGCCAAGGTGGTCGCCGCGGGTTGCATGGCCGAGCGCTACGGCAACGAGCTGGCCGAGGCACTGCCCGAGGCCAGCGCGGTCATCTCCTTCGACGACTACGCCGAGATCGGCGGCCGGCTCGACGACGTGCTCGCGGGCCGGTCGCTCACGCCGCACACACCACGCGACCGCCGCACCTTGCTGCCCATCTCGCCGGTGGACCGTGCCAGCGCGCCCAAGACGAGCATCCCCGGCCACGGCGACCTGCCGGAGGGCCTGGCGCCCGCCAGCGGGCCGCGGGTGCTGCGCAAACGGCTCGACGAGAGCCCGGTGGCCTCGCTCAAGCTGGCCTCCGGCTGCGACAGGCGCTGCACGTTCTGCGCCATCCCGGCCTTCCGCGGCTCCTACGTCTCGCGCAAGCCCGAGGAGCTGCTGGCCGAGGCCGACTGGCTGGCCCACAGAGGCGTGCGCGAGCTCGTCCTGGTGAGCGAGAACTCCACGTCCTACGGCAAGGACCTGGGCGACCTGCGGGCGCTGGAGAAGCTGCTGCCCGAGCTCGCGGCCGTCGAGGGCATCGAGCGCGTGCGGGTGAGCTACCTCCAGCCGGCCGAGCTACGGCCGGGCCTGGTCGAGGTGATCACCGGCACCGAGGGCGTGGCCGCCTACTTCGACCTGTCCTTCCAGCACGCCAGCGGCACGGTGCTGCGCAGGATGCGCCGCTTCGGCGACCCCGAACGTTTCCTCGGGCTGCTCGAGACCGTCCGCAAGCGCGCCCCTGAGGCGGGCGTGCGCTCCAACTTCATCGTGGGCTTCCCCGGCGAGACGGAGGAGGAGTTCGGCGAGCTGGTCGGGTTCCTGGAGCAGGCCAGGCTAGACGTCATCGGCGTGTTCGGCTACTCAGACGAGGACGGCACGGAGGCGGCGGGGCTGCCGGGCAAGCTGGCGCAGGAGGTCGTCGACGAGCGCGTGCGCGTGCTCACCGAGCTGGCCGAGGAGCTGACGGCGCAGCGCGCCGAGGAGCGCATCGGCACCGAGGTCGATGTGCTGATCGACGACGACCTGGGCGACGGCGGCTACGAGGGCCGCGCCGCGCATCAGGGGCCCGAGGTGGACGGTTCGGTCACGGTTCAGGGCATCGGCCTGGTCAAGGGCCAGATCGTGCGCGCGGTCGTGGTCGACGCCGAAGGGGTCGACCTGATCGCGCGCATCAAGGCCGGTCCATGAAAAGGGACGAGCGCCGCGTGGTAAGCCCGTGGAACATCGCCAACGTCCTCACGGTCCTCCGGTTGGTGCTCGTCCCCTTTTTCGTTTTCTGTCTTTTCCTGCCGGGCACGGGGTGGCGGGTGGCCGCGCTGGCGGTGTTCGCGGTGGCCTCGATCACCGATCACCTCGACGGCGAGCTGGCCAGGCGCTACGGCCTCATCACCGACTTCGGCAAGATCGCCGACCCGATCGCCGACAAGGCGCTCATCGGGGCGGCGCTGGTGTGCCTGTCGATACTGAACGAGCTGCCCTGGTGGGTCACGATCGTGATCCTCGTCAGGGAGCTGGGCATCACGGCCCTCAGGTTCGTGCTGCTGCGGCACGCGGTCATCCCGGCCAGCTACGGCGGCAAGGTCAAGACCGTGCTGCAGATCGCCGCCATCGTGCTCTATCTCCTGCCGTTCGTGCCGGGGCCCGTGCGCTGGGTGGTGATGGGGGCGGCGGTCGTCGTGACCGTGGCGACGGGCGCCGACTACGTCTTCAGGGCCGTGAAACTGCGTAAGGTGGCCAGGCAAGTGCGCGGGGAGTGACCTGCGTGGCCGGTGCTGGCGGCGTGCTCGATGGCTGGTGATGGCGAGGTGATGAGGTCGATGGCGGACGTGGCCGGGGTTCTGGCGATGCTGGTGGGCCAGGACGCGACGGTGGCGGTGGCCGAGTCGATCACCGGAGGGCTCATCGGGGCCGCGATCACGTCGGTCTCCGGGTCGTCCAAGGCGTTCAGGGGCGGGGTCATCTCCTACGCCACCGATCTCAAGCATGGGCTGCTGGGCGTGCCGGAGGAGTTGCTGCGGCGCGAGGGGGCCGTGCATCCGGAGGTGGCCGCGGGAATGGCGGCGGGCGTCGCGCGGTTGTGCGAAGCAACGTACGGGCTGGCCGTGACCGGTGTGGCGGGGCCCGAGCCGCAGGACGGAAAGCCGGTCGGGACCGTGCACGTGGCCGTGTCGGGGCCGGGCGGGCAGATTTGGGCGCGGGAATTGAGACTTCAAGGGTCGCGCGAACGTATCAGGGTAGAGACGGTGGACGAGGCAGTCGATCTACTGTCAGGTGTGCTGAAGGCGAACAAAGGGGAACATTCCGGGTGATTACCGTGTTACGTCGCGAGCGAACATGCGATGCACAGTCTGACGCGGTGTCGGTGGATACGGGTACGGTGGAGCTGTGAGTGAGGTCCGTGAGCCAACTGCAAGCACCGAGCGCCCGGCAGGCGGGCCTGATGAGTCGCGCAACAAGGCACGAGCGGCGGTCCAGGGGCGGCGACGTCCAGTGATGACGGCGAGGAGCATGTACGAAGCGAAGAAGAACAATGTGCGGCACGATCCGATCGCGCGGGGCGTGGTGAAGACATCCGCGCCGGGGAGGGAGCGACAGATGATTCTGCTGCGTCAGCTGCTCGGCGACGTGCTGAGGCGGTTGCGGGTGCGGCAGGGACGCACGCTACGCGAGGTGTCCACACTTGCCCGCGTTTCTCTCGGCTACTTGTCCGAGGTGGAGCGGGGCCAGAAGGAAGCCTCGTCCGAGCTGCTCGCGTCCATTTGCGGAGCACTCGGAGTGCCGCTTTCGCAGGTGTTGCGTGAGGTTTCCGATCAGTTCGCGCTGGCGGAGCTCCAGGCTGCCCCTGTGCTTGCAGACGTGCCCGAGCACGAGCGTCTGCCCCTGTCCGAGACGGTTCCCGGGTCGATGTCCGACTCCGTGTTCCCCGAAGTCAAGGACATGGTGGCCGCCTAACGCGGCTGGCAGCCGGCACACCACAGGATCAGCCGTTCCTGTGGCTGCACCCCCATCTCCCCGCGGCTGATGCGGGTGCCGCATCGGCGACAGGGCCTTCCCGCCCTGCCATAGACCCAGGTCTGATGCGCCGGGCGGCGATCACCTGTTGTCACCGTGCCCGCATGTCCCTTATTGGCGTCCAGCAACCGCTGGGCCAGTGACATGAGCCCCTCGAGATCCTCGATCTCCCCGACCTGCCTCCACGGCCAGACACCGCGCAGGAACAGGGTCTCGGCGCGATAGATCGTGCCGATCCCCGCCAGGTTGCGCTGATCGAGCAGCGCCTCCCCGATGGTCCTGCCGGGCGCCCCTCGTAGCCGCCGCATGGCCTCATCCGGGTCCCAGCCGGGACCGAGCAGATCCGGGCCCAGGTGGCCCACCAGTCGTGCCTCGTCGCCTGTTTTGACGAGATCCACCATCCCGAGCTTGACCCCGACCGCCTGCCATTCCTCGTTCGCCAGGATCAGCCTGACCTGATCGCCGGGCGCCGTGCGGCGGCCGACCGGCATGATCCGCCAGCTTCCGTCCATGCGGAGGTGGGTGTGGACGGTCAGGTCGCCCTCGACGCGGGTGAGCAGGTGCTTGCCGCGGGAGAGCGTGGTGATCACCGTGCGGCCGGTGAGGTCGGCCGTGGCATGGCGCGGAACCCGGAAGTCCGAGCGAGTGAGCGTCCTGCCGTCCAGCGCGCCTCGGAGGTTGGCTGCGGTGCGATAGACGGCATCCCCTTCAGGCATCCCTCCAGTGTAGGAAATCACGGGAATCTTCCCGTCCCGGGTGGCGTGCCCGTGGTGAAGGGCTTCGATCTGTTACGGCAGAGCCGAGCAGGCCGCCACTCACCGTACGTGGCTGGTGACCTCCAGGAGTACGGCCTCTGACCGGCACAGGGTCCGCGCCGTTACGCGCGTCTCCTTGCCCATCCGCGTGGTCCCGTTCTACTGCCTTTTGCCGTGGTTCACGGACATAATGACGACCAGAAGTGGGCCTTGACGGAGAGCGGGGCATGTCGGAGATCACGGATTTACGTGCGGGAGATCCCGCCGAGGTCGCGAGCTATCGACTGACCGGGCGTCTGGGATCGAGTCTGTTCGCCGGGACGTCCAGGGACGGTGAGAGCGTCGTCGTCCGGTTGTTGCCCGGCGAGATGCGGTCCGGGCCGTTTCTGCGGGTCATGGAGCCGTTGCGCGCCGTTCGCTCCGTGGGGACCGCGCAGATCCTGGAGCTGGGGCTGCTCGATGAGCGGGTCTACCTCGTCACCGAGTTCGTGGACGGGGGCACGCTCGAAGACGTCGGCAGGCGCCTTGACGGGGTGGGGCTCTATCGGCTGGCCGCGGGGACGATTACCGCGCTGGTCGCCATTCACCAGGCGGGGCTGGTCCACGGCGACATCCGGCCGGGGAACGTGCTGCTCGGGCCCGATGGGCCCCGGGTGATCGATGCGGGGCTGGAGCAGGCTCTGGCCGAGGCGTCCGTCTCCACCCGCAAGGTCGCTGTGCCCGCCTACACCGCGCCGGAGCGATTACGCGGCGCCGAAGCCGAGGCCGCCGCCGATGTCTTCTCCTGGGCGGCGACCATGGTGTTCGCCGTGACCGGGGCCTCGCCCTTCGAGGGCGGCTCCATGAGCGCCACCGTCGATCGCATCACCCATGGCGAGCCTGACCTGCCCGACCTGGGCGAACTGCACGGCCTGATCGTGGACTGCCTGGCCGGGGAGCCCGCGGCCCGGCCGAGTGCCAGTGAGGTGTTGTTACGGCTGGTCGGGCAGACGTCGTTCCTGACCGGGCGGGTGGACGGCCGCGCCGCGCCGGTTCAGCGGACCGAGCCGCCCGCCCGCCGGGGCGGAAACGTGCTGGGCCTGGTGGCCGCGTTCGTGGCGGGAGCGCTGTTGTCGGGCGCGGGCGTCTACGCGCTGACCGGCGATCGGCCGCCCGCCAGGAGCACGGTCGCCGCAGCCATCACCCCGGCCGCCACGCCCACGATCACCTCGGCGCAGACTGAGGCGCCGCTGGAGGCGGTGGAGAAGAAGGCGGAGAAGGACACCGAACTGCCGGCGATCGGCGTCACCCTGCACGAGCACTCCAAGGATCCGATCCGCCTGGCCTCCTATATCGAGTCCAAGAGCAAGTACACCTCGTGGGCCAGGGACAAGAGCGGCGCGTTCAAGGTCGTGGGCGCGACCGAGCAGCCGGTCGTGGCGCCCGACGGTGACTGGGTGGCGCTCAACCCCATGCTGAAGTTCCAGGCCTCCGAGCTGGACCAGGTCAAGTTCACCAGGATGTCCACCGGCGAGTCCTTCGTCGTCAGCACGGTCAAGAAGCCCCTGCAGACCATGATCCCCGTCTGGTCCAGGGACGGCGGCAAGCTGCTGCTCTCGGTGTACGACCTCGCCAAGGAGCCGCGGCGGCTCGTGGGTTTCGTGGTCGTCGATCTGGCCACCAGGAAGGCCGTGCACGTCGAGACCGAGTACATGGACGACTCCACCCTGACCTACACCTTCGCCCCCAACGGCACGATCGTCCGAGGCTTCTGGGACGGCAAGCGCGGCGGGATCGAGTATTACGACATGTCGGGCGAGGTCACCAAGTCATGGCACTGGGTCGGCCTGCCGCGCGGCGCACAGTGGTTCTCCCCGTCAGGCAAGAGGCTCGCCACCGTATGCCCGGACGGCAAGGACTACTGCGTCTGGGACGCCGGGACCGGCGCCCGGCAGGCGACGGTGCCCTACGGCGACACCGAGGGCAGCTTCCTCGGCTGGTTCAACGAAAAGCACCTTCTCGTGCAGGACCCGGGCAAGAAAGGCACCCAGGTCATCAAGGTCATCGACTTCTTCGGCGCCACCAAACGGGTGCTGGCCGACGTCGCCACCAAGAATCCGCTGCTCGTTCAGTTCGCGCCGGTGCCACGCTCGTGAGACCGCTGATCGCGAGCGATCCCGTCCGCATCGACGGGCATCGCGTCGTGGGGCGTCTCGGGGAGGGTGGCCAGGGCGTCGTCTACCTGGGTGAGTCGTCCGACGGGACGCGAGTGGCGATCAAGCTGCTGGGCGCGGGCCTGGACGACCCGAACGCGCGGGAGCGGTTCGGCCAGGAGATCGGGTACGCGCGGCGGGTCAAGGCGTTCTGCACCGCGCAGGTGCTGGCCAGCGGCGATCTCGGCGGCACCCCGTACGTGGTGAGCGAGTTCGTGGACGGCCCGTCGCTGGCCGAGGTGATCCAGGGCCGGGGCGCGCTGCGCGGGGCTGAGCTGCGGCGGCTGGCGATCGGCACGCTGACCGCGCTGGCCGCCATCCACCAGGCCGGAGTCGTGCACCGGGACTTCAAGCCCGGCAACGTGCTGCTCAGCAGGGACGGCCCCCGGGTGATCGACTTCGGCATCTCCAGGGCGCTGGGGGAGCCGGAGCTCGGCGGGGAGCACCTGGAGGGGACGCCGCCGTACATGGCTCCCGAGCAGTTCGCCGGGCAGCCCGCGGGCCCCGCGTCGGACCTGTTCGCGTGGGCCTCGACCATGGTGGCCGCCGCGACGGGACGCCCGCCGTTCGGGACGGGCGACGTTCCCTCGCTGGTCAACCGCATCCTGCATGCCCAGCCCGACCTCGGAGATCTCGACGGCGAGCTGCGGGACCTGGCCGGGCGCTGCCTGGCCAAGGATCCGCGAGCCCGGCCCACGGCCGCGCGGGCGCTGCTCACCATGCTCGGGCACCGTGTGCCTGCGCAGGCGCTGCGGGACACCGGCGAGCAGCGGCTACTGGCCGAGGGACAGCAGTCCGCGGCGCCTCCGGCGCCTCCCGCCCGCCGCGGATGGCCGCTGGTGGCGGGGGTGGCCGGCACCGCGCTGGCGGTCGTGGCGGCGGCGCTCCTCCTCTTGCGCCCGGCGCCGGCGCCACCGCCCAGCCTCGCGCCCACCCCCACGCCGCCGCCGGCGCCGCGCCCGGGGCCGATGGCGCTCGACTCGGTGTCGAAGCTGAAGCTCCCGGAAACCGGCATCACGTTGTACGAGAACCCCGCCGACGCCCTCTGGGTCACCTCCTACCACGACCAGCGCAAGGGCGGCATCAACCCGACCTACACGCGGGACCCGGCCACGGGCGCCTTCGCCTTCTTCGGCACGTGGGAGGAGCCGATCGTCTCGCCGGGCGGCGGCTACGTCGCCTCCTTGTCGATCACCCGCGCCACGAGGACCGACTTCGAGACCATCCGGCTCCGCGATCGTGCCAGCGGCCGGGAGCGTCAGCTGCGTACTGTGGACAAACCGGCCACGCTGACGCGGCCGCGCTGGTCGGACGACGGGCGGCGGCTGCTGGCGAACGTCATCGACACCGGTGCGTCGAACCAGACCGTGGGTTTCGCGGTGGTGGACCCGGTCGCCGGGTCGGTCAAGGTCACCAAAGTGGCGGGTGCGGGCAAGTCGGCGTTCGCGTGGGGCGCCGATCGGGGCAGCGTGATGTACCAGCCGCCCGGTGGGCGGATCTGGGTGCTGGATCTCGACGGCAGGCAGGTGCGGGGGTTCTCGGGGCTGGGCCAGTTGATGGTGAGCGGGGTGGAGAAGACCCAGCTAGGAGCGATCTTCGCCACACAATGCCCTGATATTTCGCGAAATGTCTGCTTCTGGGATGCGCAGAGCGGCGCCAAGAAGGGCGAGGCCCGGCTTCCCAAGGGCGCGGCCTTCAGCGGCTGGCTCGACGACCGCTATTTCCTGGCCACCCGGCCCAACGGCAGGAACACCGACGTCGTCATGATGGACGCGACCGGACATGCCGTACGGACCCTCGCGACCGGCCCCAAGGCCGAACTCGACGCCATCGTGCTCTGGTACTCAAGGAAGTGACCGATCGGCCTCGGTGATCGGCGCGGCGGCCGGGGCCGGGGCGGGCTGGGCCAGGATCACGGTCAGGTCGTCCGTGCCCGGCGCGCCCGCCGTGTGCCTGCGCAGCAGGTCGAGCACCTCGTGCAGCGACGCCTCCAGCGTGGGCTGCGTCAGGGCGGCGTGCAGGCGCTCGTCGAAGGGCAACTCGGCGCCGTCGCGGTCGCGGGCCTCGGTCAGCCCGTCGGTGAACAGCAGCAGACGGTCGGAGGGCAGCAGGCGCACGCGCCACACGTACGGCTGAGGGGACAGGCCGAGGGGCCGGCACGGTTGGGGCGCGTGCAGCGCGCGCAGGCGGTTGTCGACGCGGATCGGAGCGGGATGGCCGCAGTTGACCAGCAGAACCCCGCCCGGCACGAACTCCGCCAGCAGGACCGTCACGAAGTCCTCGGGCCCCAGGCCGGGGGCGATGTGGGCGTCGAGGTCGAGGGCCAGGGCGCCCAGGTCGGGGGCCGTCGCCGCGGTGCGGCGGAAGGCGGCCAGCACGCTCGCGCTCAGATGGGCCGCGTCCAGGCCGTGCCCCTTGACGTCCCCGACGATCAGGCGCAGGCCGTGGGGCGTGGCCACGGCGTCGTGCAGGTCGCCGCCGATGCGCGCCTCGCCCGTAGCCGCGCGGGTGTGCGCGGCCAGGCCGACCCCGCCCAGTTCGGCGGGGAGCGCGGGGATCATGGCCCACTCGGCGATGCGGGTCATGCGGGCCAGCTCGGCGTGGTGCCGGGCGTGCGTCCTGGCCGTCATGAACGCCCACAGGCCGCCGGTGGCCACGATCAGCGCGCGGACCAGGTGATGTGGCAGGTCGGTGTCCTCCACCGCGGGCAGCAGCAGCGCCAGGGCGAGCGCGGTGGCGGCGGCCAGCGCGGTGGCGCGGGTGGTCAGCCAGTGGGCGGCGGCCAGCGGGCCGATGAGCAGCAGCGCGGACAGGGAGACCGTGGCGTAGGCGGTGTCCGCCAGCGCCACTCCCACCTCGACCAGCAGCAGCGCCGGCAGAAGCAGCCGGTGCTGACGCCTGGAGGAGGCTCGCTTCGGGATGGGGTCTCCTTGGGCGGATCCGGATAGGAGTAGCCACCTTCTCACTTTTAGTGACGGTGCGGGAGTGGTTCCGGCAAACTGAGGGGCACGCCTAGGTCTGTGGGGTGACGATCGTGCAAGCCGGACAGTGGCCTGGAAATCTGCCGGGCGAGACCACGACGCTGATCGGCCGCCGCGAGGAGGTGGCGGGGCTGCGGGCCCTGTTCGCCAGGTCGCGGCTGGTGACCGTCACGGGGGTGGCGGGGGTCGGCAAGAGCAGGATCGCCCTGCGCGCCGCCGCCGAGCTGAGCGCGGACTTCGCCGACGGGGCCTGGCTGGTGGCGCTGTCGCCGCTGGCGGAGGGCAGTGCGCTGCCGTACGCGATCGCGGAGTCGCTGCCGCTGAGCGACCAGAGCACGCGCCCGGTGACCGAGGTGCTGGCCGACTACCTGGCCGACAGGGAGCTGCTGCTGGTGCTCGACACCTGCGAGCACATGGCCGAGACGTGCGCGAAGGCCGTCACGATGCTGCTGTCGGCGGCGCCGGGGCTGCGCGTGCTGGCCACCAGCCGCCGCGCGCTGGGCTGCTCGGAGGAGCGGGTCTTCCCTGTGGAGCCGCTGCCGGTGCCCACCGGCACCGAATGGGCGGACGACGACGCGGTGGCGCTGCTGGCCGACCGGGCCGCGCTGGCGATGCCCGGTTTCACGGTCACCGAGGCCAACAGGGACGCCGTGCTGCGCGTGTGCCGGCGGCTTGAGGGGCTGCCGCTGGCCATCGAGCTGGCCGCCGCGCGGCTGCGCGAGCTGACCGTGGAGCGGCTGGCCGAGCGGCTGGACGACCGGTTCACGGTGCTCGGCACGACCGAGCACAAGGTGTACGACGCCGATCCGCCCTGGCACCAGGCGCTGCGTACCGCGATCGGCTGGAGCCACCAGCTCTGCACCCCGGCCGAGCGGCTGCTGTGGGCGCGGGCCTCGGTGTTCGCCGGCGGCATCCACCCGGCGGCGGTCAAGGAGGTCTGCGCGGATGACCGGCTGCCGAGCTGGCAGATCCCGCAACTGCTGGAGTCGCTGGCCGACAAGTCGATCCTGACCTGGGAGCCGACCGGCGCCGGGGACCGCTACCGGATGCTGGACACCATCCGCGAGTTCGGCGCGGTCTGGCTGAAGGACCTGGGCCAGGACGAGCGGCAGCGGCGCCGGCACCGCGACTACTACCTGGAGCTGGCCCGCGAGGGCGACGTCTCGTGGATCGGGCCCGACCAATACGCCTGGTACGACAGGATGACGGCCGAGCACGACAACCTGCGGGCGGCGCTCCAGTACAGCCTGGCCAGGCCGGAGGGCCACGCCGCGCTGGAGCTGGCCGGGGCGCTGTGGTTCTTCTGGTACCCCTGCGGATTCCCCAAAGAGGGACAGCACTACCTGGAACGAGCGCTGGCCCAGCACCGCGAGCCGGGCCCGGCCCGTAACAAGGCGCTGTGGGCCTGCAGCTTCGCCATGATGTGCCAGGGCGAAGAGGTCGGCGCGGAGAAGCTGGCCATCGAGTGCGCGGCCGAGGCCGAGCGGCTGGGCGACGTCGAGGCGGCGGTGGCCGCGAAGGGCGCGCTCATGTGCGCCAGGATGCTCGCGGGCGACCACGCGCGGGCGGGGGCGCTGGCCAGAGAGCTGATCGACGAGGCCGACCCCTCGGCGCTCGTCTTCACCACGCTCCTGGCGCTCAACGGCTACGGCCTCATCTGCACGGTCACCGGCCGCTTCGAGGAGGCCATCGCGTTGCACGAGCGGTTGCGCGTGTTGTGCGACCGGTACGGCGAGCTCTGGCAGCGCGCGTACGGCGACGTGCTGCGCGCCCAGGCCGACATGGCGTGCGGGCGGGCCGAGGCGGCGCAGAAATACGCCCAGGCGGGCCTGGAGGTCAAGTGGCGGCTGCACGACAGCGTGGGCATGGCGATGGCGATCGACGTGCTCGCGCCCGCCGCGGTGGCCAACGGACAGGGTGAAAGGGCCGCCCGCATGCTGGGCGTGGCGCGGCAGATCTGGGACACGCTCGGCAAGGGGCAGGTCGGGCTGCCGGAGCTCGTCGCCGCCCGCCGGGCCTGCGAGAGCCGGGTGCGCGAGGTGCTCGGAGACCGGGCCTACGACAGCGCCTACAGGGCAGGCAGGGAGTCCGATCTGGACGCGGGGGTGGCCTACGCGCTGGGCGGCCCCACGCCCTGAGGTCAGTCCCAGGCGGCGGGGTCGGCGGCGAGGTGGCGGACCCGCTCGGGCAGCGCACCGGAGGCGACCTGTTCGAGCGTGACCTCCTCCAGGATCGAGCGCTCGGTCGAGCGCAGCGCGATCCACACCTGCTGCAGCGACTCCGCCGGACCACGGTAACCGACGTGCTCGGGCCGCTCGCCGCGGACGTTGGCCAGCGGGCCGTCCACCGCCCGGATGACGTCGGCCAGCGAGATCTCGGCGGCCGGCCTGGCCAGCACGTAGCCGCCCTCGGGGCCGCGCTGGCCGCGTACGAGCCCGGCGCGGCGCATCTGCAAAAGGATGTTTTCCAGGTATTTGGGCGGCATGTCCTGCTCTTTGGCGAGCTCGCCCACAGTAGTCGGGCCTGCACCGGCTGCAGCGAGTTCGGCAGCGGCGCGGAGGGCGTAGTCGACACGAGCGGATAGGCGCATGTTCTCGATTATCCCTCCTGGTCAACACTGGTTAGGCGCAAGGTCGTCAGAACGGGCACGCGATGCGAATCCGGAACCCCTGGCACCGCGCTCACCTGCGCCGGTGTGCAAGTGTTGGAGCGCTAAACTTCCAACAACCTTTTCCGATTTTGACGGTGGGATTCAGTGTGGAGCGACGCCCTGGTGTGCCCAGACTGCTCAGGGAGATCAACGACCGGGCCGCGCTGGAGTTGCTGCTGGCCACCGGTCCCATGACGCGCGGGCAGATCGGCGAGCTGACCGGTCTGTCCAAGGTGACGGCCTCACAGACGCTGTCCAGGCTGGAGGAGCGCGGTCTGGTCGAGGTGGTCGGCGCGCAGGCCGGCGGGCGCGGGCCCAACGCGGCGCTCTACTCGGTGATCCCCTCCAGCGCGTACGTCGCCGGTCTCGAGGTCGGGCCCGAGCTGATCTCCACGGCCATCGCCGACATCCACGGCCGCACGGTCGCCGAGGTCACGGTCGAGCCCAACGGCCACGACGACCCGGTCTCGGTCGTGCACGACGCGATCGTCAAGGCGTGCCGCAGCGCCAAGGTCGGCATCGCCAAACTGCGCGGTGTCGTCATCGGCACCCCGGGCGTGGTCGATCCGCGCAGCGGAGACATCCGCTTCTCCTTCGACCTGCCGGGCTGGCACGAGGGCATCCACGAGGCGCTGGCCGGTGACCTGCGGCGCAAGGTGACGATCGAGAACGACGTCAACCTCGCCGCCATCGCCGAACGCGCCGACGGCGCGGCCAAGGGCGTGGACGACTTCGTGTTGTTGTGGTCGAGCCGCGGGCTGGGGCTGGCCATCATGCTCGGCGGGAAGTTGCACAGGGGGCGTTCCGGCAGCGCGGGGGAGATCGGCTACCTGCCCGTGCCCGGGGTGCCGCTGCCCGAGGACATCCGCACCGAGCCGGGGCGGCTGCCCTCTCTCGCCGGAGGTCTGCAGTCGCTGGTCAGCGCCGAGGCGGTGACAGAACTGGCCCGGGGCTACGGGTTCGCGGCCGGTAGCGCGACCGAGTGCGTCAAGGTGGCGGTGGCCGCCGGGGCCGACGGCGAGCCGCTGCTCGACGAGGTCGCGCAGCGGCTGGCCCTGGGGGTGGCGGCGGTGTGCGTGATCCTGGACCCCGGGCTGGTGGTGCTGGCCGGGGAGGTCGGGCACGCCGGTGGCGCCGCGCTGACCTCCCGGGTGGAGGAGGCCGTGGCCCGGATCTGCCCGGTGCGGCCCCAGGTCGTCACCACCACGGTGACGGACAAGAACCCGGTGTTGCGCGGCGCCGTGCTCGCGGCCCTGGACCAGGCCCGCGAGGAACTGCTGGTCCCCTGAGCGGTCAGGCGGTGAGGAGTTCGACGGCGGCCTGGGCGTTGGCCCTGGCCGCGCCGTACGTGGCGATGTAGGCGGCGCTGTCCGGACGCCAGACCGGCAGGCCCATCTCGATCACCGTCGTGTCGGGCCGGGCGGCCACCAGCGCGGAGACCAGGTCCTGGCTCTCGTGGTGCCGGTGCGCGTCCTTGACCACGACGACCAGGGACCGGTTCACCGCCTTGGCCAGCAGGCCCGCGACGTCGGCGGCCGCGGGCTTGACGCGGACGATCTCGGCCTCGGGCAGCCACGGGCCCACCCCCCACGGCACGTCGCCCACGGCGATCGTCGGAGGGGTGTCCACCTCGATCACCAGGGGTTCGACGAGAGGCGTGGCGGCACCGGTCAGGCGCACGGCGCGGCGGGCCGCGTGCAGGCCGACCACGTTCTGCCCGACGGAGCTCTGCTCGGCGGAGTTCTGCTCGGGGGCGCCGGCCCAGGATCGCAGGGCCGCCACCCTGGCCGCCGCCTCCTCCAGCCGGACGAGCGGCAGGCGCCCGTCGCGTACGGAGGAGACGATCTCGGCGATGATGGCCAGCACGTCGTCGTACGTCGGCAGCGGACCCAGGCACAGCAGGTCCGACCCGGCCGCGATGCTCAGCACGGCGCCGCCGGCCAGCCCGACGCTCTTGGTGATGGCGTGCATGTCCAGCGCGTCGGTGATGACCACGCCGTCGTAACCGAGCTCGCCCCTGAGGAGCCCGGTCAGCGCGGCGCCGGACAGCGTGGCGGGCGTCGCGCCCGTCACCACCGGCACCGCGACGTGCGCAGTCATCACCGACTTGGCCCCCGCGCCGATGGCCGCGCGGAACGGCGCCAGCTCCCTGGCCCGCAGCACGTCCATGCTGACGTCCACGACCGGCACCGCCAGGTGGGAGTCCACCCGGGTGGCGCCGTGGCCGGGGAAGTGCTTGACGCAGGCGGCCACGCTCACCGACTGCAGACCCTGGACGGCCGCGACCGTGTGCCGGGCGACCAGCTCCGCGTCGGTGCCGAACGACCTGGTGCCGATCACCGGGTTGTCGGCCTCGGTGTTGACGTCGGCGCTGGGCGCCATGTCCAGGTTGATGCCGCACGCGGCCAGCTCCGAGCCGATCGCCCGGTAGACCCGGCGGGTCAGCTCGACGTCGTCCACGGCGCCCAGCGCCGCGTTGCCCGGGTACGGGCTGCCGACGTGGTACGCCAGCCGCGTGACGTCCCCGCCCTCCTCGTCGAGCGAGATGACGGGCTCACCGGCTCCCCGCAGCGAGGTGGTCAGGTCGAGCACCTGCCCGGGGTCGGCCACGTTGAAGCCGAAGAGTGTCACACCGCCCAGCCCGTTCTCCAGCTCACTCAGCACCCAGCCGGGCGCCGTGGTGCCCTGGAAGGCGACGAGCAGCGTGCCGGCCGCGAGGCGGCGCAGCCCCCGATCACTCTGACTCATGGCTCCTCATCGATTGGCATGGTCCAGTACGGCCTCCGCGTGCCGTACCTGCCTGTTGGTGGTGGTCAGCCCTTGACGGCCCCGGCGACCAGGCCGGAGACCATGCGGCGTTGGACGATCAGGAAGAAGATGACGACAGGGACGGTCATCATCGTGGAGGTCGCCATGATGGCGCCCCAGTCCGTGCCCTTCTGCCCGAAGAAGTATTGGAGCGCGACGGGCATGGTGTATTTCGTCGGGTCCCCGAGCAGGTAGAGCGCCATGATCAGCTCGTTCCACGCGGTGATGAACGAGAAGATGCTGGTCGCGACCAGGCCGGGGGCCACCAGGGGGAAGAGCACCTTCCAGAAGGTGGTGAGCCGGCTGGCCCCGTCGATCCAGGCCGCCTCCTCCAGCGACTTGGGCACGGCGGCGACGAACGTGCGCAACATCCAGATGCCGAACGGCAGCGTCAGGGCCACCTGGGTGACGATCAGTCCGAGGAGCTGGTCGTACAGGCCGAGGCGCTTGACGCTCAGGAACAGCGGGATGAGCAGCGCCTCGGCGGGGATCATCTGCGCGACGAGCAGCAGCGCCAGGAACGCCGTGCGGCCCTTGAACCGGAACCGGGCGATCGCCGTGGCCGACAACAACGCGAAGACCGCGCCGATCAGCACTGTGGAGAGCGCGACGATGGCGCTGTTGCGCATGTACAGCCAGATCGAGTGCCCGGCCACGCCGTCGGTGAGCACGCGGCTGACGTGCTCGAAGGTGAAGTGGGTGGGGAACGGGATGAAGTCGGTGGTGAAGATCTGGTCGTTCGCCTTGAACGCCGTGGAGACCATCCAGTAGACCGGGAAGGTGGCCACCACGAAGACCAGCACGCCTGCCGCGTTGAGTGCGGCCTTGCCCAGGCGCCTGCGGCCCAGCGGGGTCATCACACCTCCTCCTGTCTGAAGATCTGGCGGATGTAGACAGCGGTGATGATGAGCAGGATCACCGTCAGCACCACCGCGATCGCGGCGCCCGAGCCCATCTTCGGCGGGGCCTTGAACGCCTCGGTCACCGCGTACATCGACAGGTTGTAGGCCTCCCGGTTGCTCGTCCCCGCCAGCACGTAGAGCTGGGAGAAGACCTTGAAGTCCCAGATGATCGACAGCACGGTCAGCACCGCGAACACCGGCTTGAGCAGCGGGAAGGTGATCTTCATGAACGTCCGCCACGGCCCGGATCCGTCGACCCTGGCGGCCTCGTACAGCTCGGCGGGGATGCCCTTGAGCCCGGCCAGCACCGAGACGGCGACGAACGGGAAGCCCGCCCAGACCACGCAGATGATCAGCACCATGTAGATGGACCAGGCGTCGTTGAGCCAGGGTTCGCCGGTCCAGTCGGAGCGGCCGAACAGGGCGCTGGAGAGCCAGTCGGGCAGCAGGTTGAGCGCCCAGTTGATGATGCCGGCCTCGGCGTCGAACAACCAGCGCCAGATCACGCCCTGCGCCACCGGCGGGACGGCCCAGGCGAACATGATGCCGATGATCACGAACATCGACATCTTCCTGCCGAGCCGGTGCAGCAGGACGCCGACGGCGGTGCCGAGGGCGAGCGTGAGCGGGACGGCGATCGCGGCGAACACCACGGTGTTGCGCAGCGAGGACCAGAAGACCTCGTTCGCGAGGATGGAGGTGAAGTTGTCGAGGCCGACCCAGGTCGCCGGCTTGCGGCCGGAGATCTGGACGAGGCCGACCTTCTGGAAGGCGATGATCGCCATCTGGACCAGCGGGTACAGCAGCAGTGCGCCGATGACCAGCAGGCCGGGGATCAGCAGGACGTAGGGGATGGACCAGGCAGGCAGCCCGCTGGCCCGTTGCGGGGGGCGTGCGCGGCGCCGCCCCGGAGAGGCGGGCCGGCCGCCGCCCCGGGGGAGCGTTGACGTGTTCGTCATAGGACTCAGGAGGCGTTGAGGATGGTTTCGAGTTCCGTGTTGGCCGCGGCCAGCGCCTCATCGGCGGACGACTTGCCCTCGATGACCTTGCGGGCCGCGTTCTGCAGCACCGCCTTGGTCTCGTTGGCCTCGGTCCACTGCGGGTCGGCGGGGAAGGCCTTGGCCTTGGCGAAGGCCGCCGCGAACGGCGCCTGCACCGGGTCGCTGGAGAGCGCGGCCAGAGCCTCGGGGTAGACGGGGAGCAGGCCGCCGTCGGTGGCGTACTTGACGCCCCACTGCTTGCCGGAGGCGAGCTTCACGAACTCCTTGGCCGCGTCCTTCTCCTTGGCGGTGCCCCAGACGGCGATGTCGTTGCCGCCGAGGAACGACTGCGCCTCGCCGCCGTCCTTGGACGGGAGCGGGAAGAAGGAGAGCTTGTCACCCTTGATCTTGCCCTTGCTCTCCTCCTCGATGGTCGCCAGGTCCCACGACGCGGTGAGATACATGCCGACCTTGTTGTTGGAGAAGCGGGTGCGGATCTCGGTGGTGTTCTGGTTGAGCCGCGCCTTGCTGGACAGGCCGTCGGTGACCAGGGCGGTGTACTGGGCGAAGCCGGTCTTGAAGGCGGGGTCCGTCAGCTTGCCGACCCACTTGTCGCCCTCCTTGACGGCGTAGTCGCCGCCGGAGGTCCAGGCCAGGGCGCCGAGCAGGTGGTTGGCGTCGGAGCCGCCGTTGAAGGCGAAGCCGTCGACGTCCTTGCCCTTCTCGGCCTGGATCTTCTTGGCGGCGGCGACGAGCTCGTCCCAGGTCTTGGGGATCTCGATCTTGAGGTCCTTGAACCAGTCGGCGCGGTAGAGCACCGCCCGGCTGCCGCCGCCCCACGGCACGGCGTACGTCTCGCCGTCGATGGTCTCCAGACCCATCAGGTTCTTGGGGATCTGGGCCTGGTCACCCCCGGCGACGATGTCGGTGATCGGCTCCAGCGCCTCCTGGCTCTGCCAGAGCGGCACCTGGTCGTTGCCGATCTCGGTCACGTCAGGACCGGCCCCACCGGCTGCCGCGGCCGTGAACTTGTCGTTGACCTGCGGCCACGGGATCCACTCGACCGTCACCTTGGCGCCGGTCTGCTTCTCGAACTCGGCGACCAGCTCGTCGGTGTACTTCTTGGCGTCGGGGTTGCTGTCTCCCAGGCGCCAGAAGGTCAGGGTCTTGCCCGCGTACTTGGGGCCGGCGGCCGAGGCGGCCGCGCTGGGTGAGGACGTGGGGGGTGCTTCACCGGACCCACAGGCGGCCAGGCCCAGGGCCAGCGTGGCCGTGGCGACCGTAGTGGCCGTGATCTTCGCGATCCTCACAGGGTTCTCCCTTCCCGGGTGCTGGCCTACGGTCCGCACCAGGCTGATCGTCATATGCCGAACGATGGTGTTAAACTAACAAGAAACTTTCTTAAAAGAAACGCTCGTTAGCCGATCGTGACGAGAAGGGGGCGCCGATGAGTCGCGACCCGGGAACCCCCCGGTTGCTGCGCCGGCTGAACGACCGCGCGGCACTCGAACTACTCCTCGGAGACGGCCCTCTCACCCGTGCCGAGCTCGGCGAGCGGACCGGGCTCTCCAAGGTAACCGCAGGTCAGCTCCTGGCTCGACTGGAGGAGCGAGGGCTGGTGGAGGTCGCCGGCGAGCGCGCGGGCGGCAGGGGGCCGCATGCCGCACTTTACGCCGTGGTTCCCGCCAGCGCCTACGTCGCCGGGCTCGAAGTCCTGCCCGACAGCCTCACCGTCGGTGTGGCGGACATCACAGGCAGAGTTGTCGTCGAGATCACGCTCAACCCCTCCGACGGCCGCGATCCGGTCAAGGCGGTGCACGCCGCCGTGCAGCGGGCGTGCGACGCTGCGAACGTCAGCCTGCCTCAGCTCAAGGCCTTCGTCATCGGTACGAGAGGCGTCGTCGACCCGCTCACCGGCGACGTGCGCATGTCGGTGGACCTGCCGTCCTGGCACGTCGGCGTGCTGGCCAGCCTGCGCGAGACCCTCGGCACCTCGGTGACCATCGAGAACGACGTCAACCTGGTCGCGCTCGCCGAGCATCGGCACGGCGCGGCCATCGGCTTCGACGACTTCGTGGTCATCTGGGCCGGCGTCGGCCAGGGACTCGGCGTCATGCTCGGCGGCCGGTTGCACCGGGGGCTCACCGGCGGCGCGGGCGAGATCGGCTGGCTGCCGGTGCCGGGGGAGCCGCTGCCGTACGACGTCTCCAGGCCGCAGTCGGGCTCGTTCCAGCGGCTGGTGAGCCACGACGCGCTGCGCGGGCTGGCCGACGAGCACGGCGTGAGCGGCGCCACGGTGCCCGACCTCGTACGCGGGGGCGACGATGACTATCTGGACGCCGTCGCGGCCCGGCTGGCCCTGGGCGCGGCGGCCGTGACCGTCGTCCTGGACCCCGGCCTCATCGTGCTCAGCGGCGACATCGGCCGGGCCGGCGGCGAGCGGCTGGCGGCCAAGGTGCAGGAGGCGGTGGCCCGCGTGTGCCCGAGCCGGCCGACCGTCGTCGCCTCCAGGGTGGCCGGGAACCCGGTGTTGCGCGGCGCCCTGGTGGCGGCCCTGGAGCAGGCCCGGGAGCAGGTCTTCTCCGACACTGTGTGAGAATTTCTGCCCATGTGGCAGTCCCCGAACGATGTCGTTCTCATCTCCGACCCCCGCGTGACCTCGATCCCGGTGCGGGAGATCGGCGAACCACTGGCGGACGTGCGCGGGCGCCTGCGCGTGGATCCGCGGCTGGCCGACGACCAGGGCGCCTACGCGCACCTGCGCGCCGGTCTGCTGCGACGGCTTGAGCACGCGGAGAGCCTGCTGCCCGACGGCTACCACCTGGTGATCGTCGAGGGTTACCGGCCGATCGCCACACAGCGCCGGTATTTCGACGCGTACCGCGCAACGTTCCCCGATTTGTCGCCCGACGAGGCATATATCGCGGCAAGTCGGTACGTGTCGCCGGTCGATGTCGCCCCCCACACCGCCGGCGCCGCCGTCGACCTGACCCTGTGCTCCCCCGACGGCACCGAATACGACATGGGCACCGAGGTTAACGACAACCCGGAGCAGAGCCAGGGCGCCTGCTACACCGCCGCCCCCAACATTTCCGAAGACGCCCGAGCCCACCGCAAGCTCCTGGCCGCCGCCCTGGAGCCCGCGGGCCTGGTCAACTACCCCACCGAGTGGTGGCACTGGTCCTACGGAGATCGTTACTGGGCGATGTCCACCCGCGCCGGGCACGCGCTCTACGGCCCCGTGGAGTTCGCCGGTTGACAACCCTCTGTCGGAAGGGTTTTCCCCGGGGTGTGGTACGGGCACAACCTCGTACGGAGGCTTGTGGACTCCCCAGCGAGGTGCAGGCATGGTTCCGCTCATCGGGATCGAAGAGGAATACCTCGTCGTCGATCCCCGCACCCGCCACGTGACCCCCCGGGCGGCCGAGGTCCTGGCCGCCGCGACGGACGTGCTCGACGTGGTGCATGAAATCACCAGATTCCAGGTGGAGGCCCGCACGCCGCCCTCCGCCGACCTCAGCGAACTGGGCTCGCAACTGCGCGCGGCGCGCAAGGAGGTGGCGGACGCCGCCCGATCGTGCGGCCTGGCCGTCGTCGCCAGCGGCATCCCCGTCCTGGGCGACGTGATGCCGCCACCGCTCACCGACGACGACCGCTACCTGCAGGGCAAGGTGCTCTACCGCGCGTTGCAGGACGAGATCAGCATCTGCGCGTTACACGTGCACGTGGACGTGCCCGACGCCGAGCACGCCGTCTACGTGGGCAACCATCTGCGGCCGTGGCTGCCGACGCTGATCGCGCTGGCCGCCAACTCGCCCTTCTTCGTGGGCCGCGACACCGGCTACGCGTCGTGGCGGGTGATCAGCTGGGGCCGGTGGCCGGTCTCGGGCGCGCCACCGTACTTCCCGTCGTTCACCGCGTACGAGCTGGCCCTGCGGGCGCTGGCGGAGTCGGGCGCGCTGCTCGACGCCAAGACCGTCTACTGGGACGCCCGCCCGTCGCCCCGCCTGCCCACCGTGGAGATCAGGGTGGCCGACGTGCCGCTCGACGTGGCCGACAGCCTCACCCTGATCGGGCTCATCCGCGCCCTCGTCGTCACCGCGCTGACAGCCGTCAAGCGGGGCGACCGGGGGTTGCCCGTCCCGTCCGAGGTGTTGCGCGCCGCCTACTGGCGCGCGGCCCGCGACGGGCTGCGGGGCGACAGCCTGGACGTGCGGCACGGCACGCTCGTCCCGGCGGCCGTGATGGCCGGGCGCCTCCTGGAGCACGTACGCCCGGCGCTGGCCGAGGCCGGCGACCTGACCTTCATCCAGGAGGGCCTGGACCGGCTCCTGCGCGAGGGATCGGGGGCCATGCGGCAGCGACGGGCGTACGAGAGGGGTAATGACCTGGCCGAGGTGGTGGACGACCTCATCGAGGCCACCGTCGCTTAGTGCAGTGCCAGCGCGACGGCGACCCCCAGGCCGAAGGCGACCACCACGCCCCTGAGTACTTTGGCGGACATGAGCCTGGCCAGGCGGGTGCCGAGGAGGCCGCCCACCAGGCTGGCCGGCGCGATCACCGCCGCGGCCTGCCAGTTCACGGGGCCGAACAGGGAGAAGGCGATGACCGAGACGGAGCTGATGACCAGCGCGAGCACGGCCCGCACGGCGTTGACCCGATGCAGGTTGTCGTGCAGGAACATGCCGAGCACGGTCAGCAGCACCACGCCCATTCCGCCGTTGAAGTAGGCGCCGTAGCAGCCGCCGAGGAACACCCCGGCGTAGACCAGTTTGCTGGTCGGCCCGCCCTCCTCACCCCCGAAGAGCTTGCGCAACCACGGCTGCGCGAGCAGCGCGAGGCTGGCGAAGGCCACCAGCCACGGCACCATCGACTCGAACAGCTTGCCCGGCGTGAGCAGCAGCAACGAACTGCCCACGCACGCCCCCAGCACCGCGGCGATCGACAGCGACGTCGCTCTGCGCCGCTGACCGCGCAGCTCGGCCCGATAGCCGAGCACACCCCCCAGATAGCCGGGCCACAACGCCACCGCGTTCGTCACGGTCGCGGTCAGGCCCGGATAACCCATTGCCAGCAGGGCGGGGAAGGAGATGAGCGTCCCGCCGCCCGCCAAGGCATTCACCACACCGGCCAGGAGACCGGCGCCGACCAGGAAGAGCAGGTCGGTCATCGGCCGACAGCGTAGCCCTGAGCGCCACGCGGGTTGGCTGCCGCCTTGAGGAAAACGCCGTCACGCGCGACCGCGCTGAGCCGGCCGAGCGACCACGGGCCCTGCACCTCGACCTCGTGCCCGCGCCGTCGCAACTCCGCGATGACGCCCGGGTCCACGCGGTCCTCGACGTGCACGACGCCGGGGCGGGAGCCGCGCGGGAAGAAGGAGCTGGGGAAGTGCTCGGTGTGGAACATGGGGGCGTCGATGGCCTCCTGCAGGTTCAGCTTGCCGTGGACGACCGACAGGAAGAAGTTCAGGCTCCACTGGTCCTGCTGGTCGCCGCCGGGGGTGCCGAACGCCAGCCACGGCTTGCCGTCCCTGAGCGCGAACGACGGCGACAACGTCGTACGGGGACGCGTGCCGGGCCGCAGCGCGGTGGCCACGTCCTCCTGCAGCCAGAACATCTGCGCCCGCGTGCCCAGGCAGAAGCCCAGCTCGGGGATGGTGGGGGAGCTCTGCAACCAGCCGCCGCTCGGGGTGGCGGAGACCATGTTGCCGAACCGGTCCACGACGTCGATGTGACACGTGTCACCCTTGACCATGCCATCGCGGGCCACGGTCGGCTCGCCCACCCCCTGCGGCTTGCGGCCACCGGACACGCCGGGCGCGTCGCTCGCCGTGCCGGGGTCGGGGAAGACGGGCAGCCGGGGCGCGCGCCCACCGGGAGCGCCGGGGCGCAGCTCCAGGCTGGCCTGGGCGCCGATCAGCCGCCGCCGCTCCGCGTTGTACGCCGGGCTCAGCAGGTCGGCCATGGGCACGTCGGTGTCGCCGTACCAGGCCTCGCGGTCGGCGAAGGCCAGCTTGGCGGCCTCGGTCACCGTGTGCAGGTAGTCGGCGCCGAGGAAGTCCATCCCGTCCAGGTCGAAGCCGTCCAGCAGGGCGAGCTGCTGCAGGAACGCCGGCCCCTGGCCCCACGGTCCCGTCTTGGCCACGGTGTGCCCGCGGTAGTCGTAGGTCAGCGGCTCCTCGACCGAGGCCGACCAGCCCGCCAGGTCGTCGCCCGTGAGCAGGCCGCCGTGCACCTCGCCCGAGCTGTCCCGCCAGGCCGTCCTGGCGCTGAAGTCGGCGATCGCCTCTGCGACGAAGCCCTCGTACCAGGCCTTCCTGGCGGCGGTGAGCTGCCCCTCACGGGTGCTCGACGCCGACTCGGCCTCGGCGACCAGCCGCCGGTAGGTGGCGGCCAGCACGGGGTTGGCCAGCTTCGAGCCGGGAGCGGGAACGTTCCCGCCCGGCAGCCAGGTCGCCGCCGACGTGGGCCAGTCCTGGGTGAACAGGTCCTGGACCGACGAGATCGTGGCCGAGATCCGCTCCAGCACCGGCACTCCGTGCTCGGCGTAGTGGATCGCCGGCGCCAGCACGTCGGCCAGCGACCAGGTGCCCCAGCGCTCCAGCAGCAACATCCAGCCGCCGAACGCCCCCGGCACGGTCGCCGCCAGCAACCCGGTGCCGGGCACGACGTCCAGGCCCAGCTCGGCGAAGCGCTCGATGCTGGCCGCGGCCGGGGCCACGCCCTGCCCGCACACGACCGACACCTTCTGCTCGGCCTCGTCCCAGAGCAGGATCGGCACCTCGCCGCCGGGTCCGTTCAGGTGCGGCTCGGCGACCTGGAGCACGAACCCCGCGGCCACCGCCGCGTCATAGGCGTTCCCGCCGCGCTCCAGCACGCTCATCCCGGTGGCCGAGGCCAGCCAGTGCGTGCTGGCGACCATGCCGAAATCGCCCGACAGCTCGGGCCTGGTGGTGAACAACATTTCTCCTTACAACGCTGTATTACTGGCGGCCGCGTCGGGGACGCGCTCCGCCGTGACAAGGTGGCAGGCGGCCGGGTGGCCACCGCCGCGGGGGTCCTGCAGGAGGGGCTCGGTGGTGCGGCACTCGTCGTACGCCAGCGGGCACCGCGTGTGGAACCGGCATCCGGCGGGCGGATCGATCGGGCTCGGCACATCGCCGCCGAGCACGATCCTGCGCCGCTCCCGCTGCCTGACCGGATCGGCCACCGGCGCCGCCGACAGCAGCGCCTGCGTGTACGGATGCCGCGGCTCCGCGAAGATCTCGGCCGTCGGCCCGGACTCCACGATCCTGCCCAGGTACATGACCGCGATCCGGTCGGCCAGGAACTCCACCACCGACAGGTCATGGGTGATGAACAGGCACGAGAACCCCATGTCCCGCTGCAGATCGGTGATGAGGTTGAGCACCGACGCCTGCACGGACACGTCCAGCGCCGACACCGGCTCGTCGGCCACGACCAGCTTGGGCTCCAGGATCAACGCCCTGGCCAGCCCCACCCGCTGCCGCTGCCCGCCGGACAGCTCGTGCGGGAAACGTTTGCGCATCTCCTGGCGCAGCCCGACCTTCTCCAGCATGGCGGCCACGCGCGTGGCCGTCTCACGCCGGTCGTTCACCTTGTGCCGCAGCAGCGGCTCGCCCACGATCTGCTCGATCGAGAAGCGCGGGTTGAGCGAGGAGAACGGGTCCTGGAAGACCATGTGGACATCCCTGCGCAGCGGGCGCATGGCCCGGCGCGACAGGTGGGTGATGTCCCTGCCGTTCAGCTCGATCGAGCCCGAGGTGGGCTCGGTCAGGCGCAGCACGCACTTGCCGACCGTGGACTTGCCGCTGCCGGACTCACCGACCAGGCCGAGCACCTCGCCCTGGCCGATCTCCAGCGACAGGCCGTCCACGGCGCGTACCGGGCCGTAGTGCTTGACCAGGTTGTCGATCCGCAGGATCACTTCCCACCTCCTCGCTGGGGGCCTTTTCCGCTGTTCAGGGTGTGCGGGGTGTCCCCGCAGGGGTGGAAACAGGCCGCCAGGTGCGCTTCGGCCTGGCGTTCCAGTGGGGGTCTGGACAGGCGGCAGTCCACCTGGGCGCGCGGGCAGCGGTCCTGGAAGGCGCACTCGTCGGGGTCCGACATGGGCGAGGGCACCATGCCGGGGATCTCCGCCAGGCGGCCGTTCACGGCGGCGGAGGGCAGGGCCTTCATCAGGCCCAGCGTGTACGGGTGGCGCGGGTTGGCGAACAGTTCGCTCACCGGGGCCTGCTCGACGGCGCGGCCCGCGTACATGACCACGGCCCGGTCGGCGATGTCGGCCACCACGCCCAGGTCGTGCGTGATCAGGATGATCGCGGTGCCCAGCCGGTCCCGCAGGTCGCGGAAGACGTCGAGCACCCCCGCCTGGATCGTCACGTCGAGCGCCGTGGTGGGCTCGTCCGCGATCAGCACCCGGGGCGAGCACGCCACGGCGATCGCGATCATCACGCGCTGCCGCATGCCGCCCGAGAGCTGGTGCGGGTACTCCTTCACCCTGCGCCCCGGCGCCGGGATGCCGACCAGCTCCAGCAGCTCCACCGCCCGCTTGGCGGCGGCCTGCCGGGACAGGCCCTCGTGCCTGCGCAGCACCTCGGCGATCTGGTATCCGACGGTGAACGACGGGTTCAGCGAGGTCATCGGCTCCTGGAAGACGACGGAGACCGTCTTGCCGCGTACACGCCGCATCTCCGGCTCGGGCAGCGTGGTCAGCTCGCGGCCGTCCAGCGTGATCGAGCCGGACAACCGCGTCGTGTCGGGCGGCAGCAGCCGGGGCACCGACATCGCGGTGACCGACTTGCCGCAGCCGGACTCCCCGCACAGCGCCAGGATCTCGCCCTCGTCCAAGGTGAGCGAGATGTCCCTGACCGCCTGGACGAGGCCGTCCTCGGTGGTGAAACCGACGCTCAGGTCGGTGATCTCCAGCAGGCTCATCGAGCGCTCCTCGGATCCAGTACGTCACGCAGCCCGTCGCCGAGCAGGTTGAAGCCGAGCGTGGCCAGAGCGATCATCAGTCCGGGCCAGATGGCCAGCCAGGGCGCGTCGCTCAGGTACTGCTGCGCGGTCGTCAGCATCACGCCCCACGACGGCGTCGGCGGTTGCACGCCCAGGCCCAGGAACGACAGGGTGGACTCGCCGATGATCGCGGCCGGGATCGCCACCGTGGCCTGCACGATGAGCGGGCTGGCGCAGTTCGGCAGCACGTACCGGAAGATGATGTGCCCGTCGCCCGCGCCGTCGGCGATGGCCGCGGCCACGTAGTCCATCTCCCTGACCGCCAGCACCTCGCCGCGGGTGATCCGGACGATGGCGGGGAGCTGGGAGAAGCCCAGCGCCAGCACCACGCCCTTGAGCGAGGGCCCGATGATCGCCGCCAGACCGACCGCGAACACCAGGAACGGGAACGCCAGCGTCACGTCCACCAGCCGCATCACGATCGGGTCCAGCCAGCGCCGGTAGAAGCCGGCGACCAGCCCGATCGGGATGCCGATGACCATCGCCAGCAGCGTGGACAACACGCCCGCCTGGAGCGAGACCTGGGCGCCGTTCGCGATCCTGGCCAGGGCATCCCTGCCCAGGTCGTCGGTGCCCATGGGGTGCGCGCCCGACGGGGGAGCGAGCGTGGCCATGTAGTCCTGCGCCGCGGGGTCGCCGGTCACCAGCGGCCCGACCAGCGCCAGCAGCACGAACGCGACCACCAGCACCAGCCCGGCCATGGCCATCGGCCGCCGCCTGAAGCGCCGCCACAACCTGGTACGCCTCATCATCACCTCAGTCATGGCCGCCTCCGGAAAGGCGGATCCTCGGGTTGAGGTAGGCGTAGGCGATGTCGACGAGCAGGTTGACCAGCACGTATCCGACGACCGTGACCAGCACGACCGCCTGGATGACGGGGTAGTTCCTGGTCAGGACCGCGTCCACGGTGAGCTTGCCGAAGCCCGGGATCACGAAGATCTGCTCGGTCACCACGGCGCCGCTGATCAGCGCGCCGAGTTGCAGGCCGAGCACGGTCACCACGGTCGTCAGGCTGTTGCGCAGCGCGTGCGCGCCCACGACCTTGCTCTCCGGCAGGCCCTTGGACCTGGCGGTCCTGACGTAGTCGGCCGACAACGCGCCCAGCATGGCCGAGCGGGTCTGCCGCATCAGGATCGCCGCGAAGCCGGTGCCGAGCACGAGGGCGGGCAGGATCATGCGTTGCAGGTTCTGGGCGGGGTCCTCGGTGAACGGCACGTAGCCGGAGGCCGGCAGGACCTGCCAGGTGACCGCGAACAGCAGGATGCCGAGCAGGCCCAGCCAGAAGTGCGGCACCGACAACCCCGCCAGGCCGAATCCGGTGGCCACGTAGTCGGCGAACCTGCCGCGCCGGACCGCCGCCACGATGCCCGCGCCCACACCCACGACGATCGCCACCAGCATGGCCAGCAGCGACAACTCCAGCGTCACCGGCAGCCGCTCGACCAGGATGTCGCCCACGGGGAGCTGGTCCTGCGTCGAGCGGCCGAAGTTGCCGGTGAGGGTCTGGCCGACGTAGTCCACATACTGTGCGGGCAGCGGCTTGTCCAGGCCGAACTCGTGCCGGATGGCCTCGATCGCGGCGGGCGAGGCCTCCTGCCCGGCCATGACCGTGGCCGGGTCGCCGGGCAGCGCCCGGATGCCCAGGAAGATCAGGATGCTGGACAGGAACAGCACGATGACGGCCGACCCGCAGCGCCGGAGGATGAACCAGAGCATCAGCCGGCGAACCCGGCGGTGATGAAGCGTGGCAGGCCGTCGGCGAAGTACTGGACGCCGGCGACGGTCTTCTTCGTGCCCAGGTAGTACTTGTTGTGGTACAGGTACACCACGCCCCGGAGCTCGGCGGCCTTCTTCATGGCGCTGCCGTACAACTCGGCGCGCTTGGCCGGGTCGGTCTCGGCGGCGGCCTGCTTGATCGGGTCGTCGACGCCCGGGTCGGACATGCCGGCGTAGTTGTTGCTGCCCTGGGTGGTGACCAGGTTCGTGAGGTTGCCGTCCGGGTCCACACGGCCCGACCAGCCGCTGATCAGCACGTCGAACTTGCCGGCCTTGCCCTGCTCCAGAACGCTGACGAACTCGGCCGTCTGAACGCTGACGTTGAAGCCCGCCTCCTTGGCCATCGACTGGATGACCTGCGCGAGGCGCTGGTTGACGGCGTCGTTCGGGGTGGCCATCGTGACCGGGATCGGCGTCGGCACGCCGGAGGCCTGCACGAGCTGCTTGGCCTTGGCCAGGTCACGCTTGGGGCAGGTCAGGTCCTTCGGCCGGTACGGGCTGTCCAGCGGCACCGGGAAGCAGTCGACCTCGTGCAGCCCGTTGTATACCGTCTTGTTGATCGCGTCGCGGTCGAGCGCCAGCTCGAACGCCTCACGAAGCTGCGGGCTCTTGCCCAGCGCCGTGTCCACGGCGCCCGGCTTCTCGGTGGAGCCGCTGACGTTGCCGACGTTGATCTGGAAGCCGTAGTAGCCCAGGCCACCACCGGAGACGACGCTCAGGTTCTGGTCGGCCTGCACGCCCTTGACCGTGTTCGTGGCGAGCTGGTCGGCCACCTGCACGTCGTCGGACTTCAGGTTCGCGGCCCGCACGTTGGGGTCGACGATGATTTTGTATACGAGCTTGTCCAGCTTCACCTTGGCCGCGTCGTAGTAGTCCGGCGCCTTGTCCAGCACGATCTGGCTGCCGGAGGTGCGGCTGGCGAACTTGAACGGCCCGACGCAGACCGGACTGGCGCCGAAGTTGTCGTTCGCGGCGTCCAGCGCCTTGGGCGACATGATCATTCCGGCGCGGTCGGCGAGCTGCGCGGTCAGCGGCGTGAACGCCCGCTTCAGCGTGAGCCTGACCGTCGCGGGATCGACGACGGCGACCTTGGAGACCGCCTCCAGGTCGGCCTGGCGGGCGGACTTCTCCCAGGTGCGGTGCCGGTCGAGCGACTTCTTGACCGCCTCGGCGTCGAACGCCGTGCCGTCGTTGAACTTCACGCCTTCACGCAGCTTGATCGTCACTTCCTTGCCGTCGTCGGACAGCTCGGGCATGGCCGCGGCGAGTTGCGGGATCAGGGCGGCGGAGGCGTCGATGTCGTAGAGCTTCTCGCACATGTTCGCGAACACCTCGCGGCCCACCAGCGTGGTCGAGATGCTCGGGTCCAGCGCGTCGGGGTCGGCGTTGAGCGCGATGTTGAGGGTGCCACCACCCTTGACCGGCCGGTGGTCGGCCGAGGCGCTGGATATGGAACTAGGTGTCGCGGGTGTGGTGCTCGATCCGCCGCCACCGCAAGCCGTCAGGGCGAGGGGGAGGGAGATGAACGCCGCGACGACCTTGGGGGACGGTCGCATGAAGGCCTCCGTTTAAACGTTTAGGAGACTGTATACAAGATCTGACATTTCAGTGGTGTTTCATAATGCTATGTCGTTATCTGAGTGTTTCCTAATCGTTTGGGTGTTTTGGCTTTCGGCCCGCGGCCGCCAGGAACGAGCGCCGCGCCGCCGCCACGTGGGCGACGGCTCTGGCCTGTGCCTCGTCCTCGTCGCCCGCCTCGATCGCCTCGCACAGGCTCAGGTGTTCCTGCCAGGAGTGCGGCCCTCGCGCGGCGGCGGTCTGACTGAAGATCCACTGTGCCCGCTGGAGCATCGGCTTCATCATCAGCGCCAGGTAGGAGTTCCCCGCGGCCTCGCCGACGGCCAGGTGGAAGGCGGTGTTGAGGTCGGCCACGTCCTCCAGCCGGCCGCTGTCCACCGCGTCCTTGGCCTGCTCCAGCACGTGACGCAATCGCTTGGCCGCGGCCGGGCTGCGCTTGCGTGCCGCCAGCCGCGCGGCCAGGCCCTCGACCGCCATGCGCACGTCGAAGAGCTCCTCGCCCTCCTCGGCGGACAACCGGGCGACGGTGGCGCCGAGCCGGGGGGCGACCTGGATGAAGCCCTCGGCGGCCAGCACGCGGATGGACTCGCGTACGGGGTTGCGCGAGACGCCGAGCGCGACGGCCAGCCGGTCCTCCACCAGGCGCTCACCCTGGGCGAACTCGCCGGACAGGATGCGGCGGCGCAGTTCGGCGGTGACCTCGTCACGCAAGGTCTGGTGGGCCCCGCCCAGCGTCATATCAGTCATATCGTGGCTAATCGTATACAGCCTCCCGGGCGGGGGCCTTCTTAGCGCGGTGTGGCAGCCACAGGCCCACGCCGTACATGGCCAGGCCGAGCAGCATGAACGCGATCGCCACCGGCCAGCGCAGGCCCGGGCTCATGTACGTGGCCAGGAACCACGACTGCCGCAACTGCCCGGTGGAGACGAAGATCGCCGCGACGACGCCCTGGGGCACCAGCGGGATCGCCCCCAGCGACCAGCAGAACATCACGAGCATCCGCTGCTTCTTGGGCATGTCGGGCAGCTTGAACGCCGACGATTCGCCGCCGTCCGGCCTTCGGCCCGTGCGCATCATGTGCAGCAGCTCCGGTCCCCGGGCCGCCAGCCGCCGCTGCGCCAGCAGGCCCAGGCCCCAGTAGCACAGCGCGCCCGTCGCCAGCCCGGCCGCCACGCCCCACCAGCCGAACAAGATCGCCACCACGACGGCCGGCGCCCCGGTCAGCCCCACGAGCAGCAACATCAGGTACGCCAGCCCGGTCAGCGCGCTGTCGTCCTCGCTCGTGCGCAGGGGGTTGCCGCCCCGCTTCTGGGGGTCGGTGCCGGGCACCAGCGCGTACACCGCGATGAGCGGCACCATCCCCGCGCCGCCGCCGAGCAGCGCGGCCGTCGCCGTCAGGATCAGCGCCCACGGGCCGCCGGTGAGCAGTGTGAACGCCACCGCCAGCAGTGCCGCCACCGGTCCCACGGTCACCAGCCAGGCCAGTTGCCTGCCCCGCACGTCGGAGGAGCCCGGCGTCATCAGAACCAGCCAGAGTGAGGTGCCGTCGGTGCCGTACAGGTTGGCGGTCATCGCGGCCGCCATCACGATGAAGATCGGGGCCGCCCACGGCAACATTCCCGTCCAGCCCAGCACGAGCGGCGCGCCCGCGAAGAACACCCCGTACGCCAGCGCGAACGTGAGCTGATGGTTGCGCACCAGGTCCCGCGACCACGTACGCAACTCCTTGGCCACCACCGCCTCGCGCCCGGTCCCGGCCCGCATCGGACGCCGGCCGCGCGTCGAGGGCCGGTTCGCGCCCGCCCGCCGCGTCAGCAGCGCCGCCCACGCCGCCAGCAGCAGCCCGATCAGCACCGCCATCGCGGCCAGTGCCAGGTAGTTCCCCTGCGCGGCGAGCAGCCCCCAGCCGGAGGGCAGGTAGCGCACGAACGCCGGAATCTGGCTGCCCTGCCCGAACGCCACCGCGAACACCCACGCCTGGCCCAGGAACGCCAGCACCACGCCGTTGATCACCCCCGCCCCGATCGCCCCGGCCCGCGAGCGCAACGCGATGCCCAGCAGCGCCACCGCCACCTTCGACAGCAGCACGAACACCGCCAGCTGCAACACCATCGCCGGCACCGCCACCAGCGCGTTCACCGGCGAGGTGGCCGCGACGACCATGCCCGCCAGGGCGATCAGGCTGATCACCGGCGCCACGCCCACGAACGCCGACACCAGCAGCCCCGCCGCCAGCTTCCGCGCGGGCAGCCCGATCAGCGAGAAGAACTCCGGGCGCAGCGTCTCGTCGCCGCCGCCGGAGAACACCGGGCCGATGATCCAGCCCAGCATCCACACCGCGTACGCGGCGGCCAGCCAGTCGCCCTCCAGGAAGGCCAGATAGATCGTGCCCGCCGCGAACAGCAGGCCGAGCACGCCGCCGGAGGCCATCATGCCGCCGCGCTGGCCCTTGGTGGAGTGACGCAGGATCGCCAGCTTCATCCTGACCAGGGTCACCGCTACAGCCATGACAGCCCCCTGACCAGGGTCACCGCTACAGCCATGACAGCCCCCTGACCAGGGCCACCGCAACAGCTACGACAGCCCCCTGACCCAGGCTCATCGCTACAGCCACGACAACCCCCTGGCCGCGGTCGAGCCGGCGCCGACCAGCTCTACGAAGGTGTCCTCCAGCGTGGCCTGGCCGCGTACCTCGTCCAGCGGGCCGGCCGCCGCCACCCGGCCCTTGTCGATCACTCCCACGTGGTCGCAGAGCTGCTCCACCAATGCCATCACGTGGCTGGACAGCACGATCGAGCCGCCGCCCGCCACGAAGCCGCGCAGGATCATCTTGATCGTCGCCGCCGACACCGGGTCCACCGCCTCGAACGGCTCGTCCAGCACCAGCAGCTTCGGCGCGTGCAACAACGCCGTGGCCAGCCCGATCTTCTTGCGCATGCCGGTGGAGTACTCGATCACGAGCGTCTTCTCCGCCCCGTCCAGCTCCAGCACCGACAGCAGCTCCTCGGCCCGTTCGGCGACCACCTCCTTGCTCAGCCCGCGCAGCAGCCCGAGATAGGTCAGCACCTCGCGCCCGGTGAGCCGCTCCGGCATCGCCAGCCCGTCGGGCAGCACGCCCACGAGCTGCTTGGCCTTCGCCGGATCCGACCACACGTCCGCGCCGAAGATCCGCGCCGTGCCCGCGTCGGGCCGCAGCAGGCCCACCGCCATGGACAACGTGGTCGTCTTGCCCGCGCCGTTCTGCCCGACCAGGCCGTAGAAGGAGCCCCGCGGGACGGTCAGGTCGACGTGGTCCACGGCGACGTTCTCGCCGAAGGTCTTCGCTAAGCCCTTGATCTCCAAGGCCGCTGTCATGGTTGTCTCCTGGTGGCAAGGGTGAAGGTGGTGACGAGTTCCTGGGTGAGCAGGTCGAGGTCGAAATCGGGATCGTTGAGCAGCCGCCCGGGCACGGCGTCGATGACGCCCCGGATGGCGATGGCCATGCTTCGCTGGTCGAAGTCGCGGAACTCGCCGGACTTCCGGCCCCACTCCAGCACCTTCTCCAGGTCGGTGATCGCCACCTCCGCCTGCTCCGCGTACGGCCCTGGCCCGCCCTCCTCGCCTGGCTGGTGCGTGATGATCTCCACCAGCGCGAGGAGGGGCTTGCGGTGCAGCCGCATGAACTCGAGGTTGCTCTCGATGTAGGCCCGCAGGGCCTCCGCGGCGGTGGGCTGGGCGAGGATGCGCGGGATCATCAGGTCGGTGGCCAGCCTGGCCACCTCCGCGACCACCGCCTGGATGAGCTGCGCCTTTCCCCCGAAGTGGTACGAGATCACGCCGGTGCTGATCTTCGCCTGCTTGGCGATCCTGGCCATGGTGGTGCGGGCATAGCCGTGGTCGGCCAGCACTTCGATGGCGCAGGCGATGATCTGGGCCCGGCGCGCCTCCTCTATGAAGGTCCGGCTTTCTGACGACACGCTCAAAATTTTAAACGACCATTCAACCCATAAGAAACCTAACCTCCACCCCGGCTGCCCCCAGAATCAACGACCCTTCCCAGAGCCCACACCGCCCAGAGCCCATCTCCCGGCCCGCGCCCCGCTCAGGTGCCCGGATCGCACCTGCCTGGGGCCCGCACCGCCTCCGAACACCCGCTCAGGCGCGCAACCGCAGGCCGCGTGGCGTGGGATGGAATCCGGCCGCCTCCAGGGCCGCCGCCAGGGGCGAGTCCACGATCGAGGCCCCGTCGGCCCGCTCCACGGTCAGCTTGCCCAAGGCCCCGTCGCGTACGGCCAGGGCCAGCGCGTCCACCGCCGGTTGCAGCCGCTCGCCGTCGGTGAACGACAGCAGCGTCTTGCCGCCCCGCTCCACGTACAGCACCAGGTGCCCGTCCACGAGCACGACCAGCGCTCCGGCCTTCCGGCCAGGCTTGTGCCCGACGTCACCGGGACGCTGCGGCCAGGGGAGCGCGGCGCCGTACGGACTGGCCGGATCGGCCGCCGCCAGCACCACGGCCCGCCGCCTCCCACCAGAACCCCGCCCACCGCCAGATGCTCCGAACGCGCCCATATCGGACGCCTCGATGGCCGGGGAGCCCGGTGCGATGCTCGGCGCCATGGCCCGCATCCGGTCCACCGCCCCCGGCAGCGCGAACTGCGCGCCACCGAGCCCTTCGACGAAGTACCCTCGGCGGCACCGCCCGCTCTCCTCATGGGCCCGCAAAACCTGATAAATGGGCGTAAATCCCCCAGGAAGCCGCTCCGCCGTCACCGCTCCCCGCGTCACCACCCCATGCCGCTCCAGCAACACCTCGGCCTGCGCATGAGCCCGCTGGGTGGCATCGGCAGCGGCCGCCGGCAACAACCACCACCGCCCCGCCACGGTAGGCGGCCCGCTCCGGCTCGGCAGCACGGCCCGGCGCCGCCGCGTCGTGGCGGGCCGATGCGCGGGCCGCCCGGTGCCGAGCGTGGCCCGCAGCGGCGCGAGCGTGTCACCTGACACCCGCCCCGCCCACACCAGGTCCCACAGCGCGGACACCAGCGTCGCGTCGTCCAGCGACTTGAGCTGATCGGACAGGCCACGGAAGAACAGCGCCCCACCCCCGCCGAGCAGCTCCAGCACCTGCTCATGCACCGGCGTCATCGTGATCTCGGCCGCCTCGGGCAGCAGCAGCGGCGCGGTGTCGGCGAAGTAGAGCGACACCCACCCGTCACCGCCCGGCAACGACCCCTGACCCACCCACATCACATCGCCCGACGAGGTCAGCTCGTCGAGCAACGACGGATGGTAGCCGGGCACCCGCGACGGCAACACCAGCGTCTCCAGCGCCGACGCGGGCACCGCCGCCCCCTGGAGCTGCTCGATCGAGCGCACCAGCGCGTCCATGGCCCGCGCCCCCGCACCGGCATCGCTTCGTGCGCCGGCGCCGTCGGAGCCGGTGATGCCGTGCCAGGCGGACAGGAACACGGCGAGTGTCTCAGGAGCGACCGGCTCGACCTCCTTACGGAGCCTGGCCAGCGACCTGCGCCGCAACATCCGCAGCACCCCGGCGTCGCACCACTCCTCGCCCCGCCCACCGGGCCGGAACTCTCCGTTGACGACCCGCCCGGTGGAAGCCAGCCGCCGCAGCGCGTCGGTCACCACGGCCACGCCGAGCCCGAACCGGGCGGCGGCCGTGCCCGCGTGGAACGGCCCTCGTGTACGGGCGTGCCGCGCCACCAGATCGGCCAGCGGATCGGCCACCGGCTCCAGGAACGCGTGCGGCACCCCGACTGGCAACGGCGCCCCCAGCGCGTCACGCATGCGCGCCGCGTCCTCGATGGCCGCCCAGTGCTCCTCGCCCGCGATGCGCACCCTGATCGCCCGCCGGGCGCGTTCGAGCTGCTCCAGCCAGGCGGGATCGCCGCCGCGCACGCTCACGTCGGGCGCCAGCAGCGGCCCGTGCGAGCGCAGCAGGTCGGCGAGGTCCTCCAGGTCACGCAGGGGCCGGTCGAGCCTGGCCAGCTCGCGCTCGCTGTCGGAGATCACATCGGGGTCGAGCAGCTCACGCAGGTCGGCCTGGCCGAGCAACTCGGCCAGCAGCGTGGTGTCCAGCGCCAGGGCCTGCGCCCGGCGTTCGGCGATGGGGGCGTCGCCTTCGTACATGAAGGCGCCCACGTAGTTGAACAGCAGCGAGGCCGCGAACGGCGAGGCCTGCGAGGTCTCCACCTCCACCAGCCGCACCCTGCGCGCGGCGAGGTCACGCATGAGCTGCACCAGCCCCGGCACGTCGAAGACGTCCTGCAGGCACTCGCGCATCGTCTCCAGCACGATCGGGAACGAGGCGTATTGCGAGGCCACGCCCAGCAGGTGGGCGGCCCGCTGCCGCTGCTGCCACAGCGGGCTGCGCCTGCCCGGCGTGCGGCGCGGCAGCAGCAGCGCCCGGCCCGCGCACTCCCTGAACCGGGAGGCGAACATGGCCGATCCGCCCAGCTCCTCGGTGACGATCTGCTCGATCTCCTCGGCGTCGAAGGCCGCCACGTCGGTGGGCGGCTCGGCGAGCGTGTCGGGGATGCGCAGCACGATGCCGTCGTCGGAGTGCACGGCTTGCACGTCGATGCCGTAGCGCTCGCGCAGCCGCCGGTTGATCGCCAGCGCCCACGGGGCGTGCACCCGCGCGCCGTAGGGGGAGTGGATCACCACGCGCCAGTCGCCCAGCTCGTCGTGGAAGCGTTCGACCAGCAGGGTGCGGTCGTCGGGGACGTAACCGGTGGCCTCGCGCTGCTCCTTGAGGTAGGCCAGCAGGTTGCCCGAGGCGTATTCGTCCAGCCCCGCCGCCAGCATCCGCTCCGTCGAGCCCTGCTTGGCCTGCTCGCGCAGGAACTGCCCGATCGCCCGGCCCAGCTCGGCCGGCCGGCCCGGCGCGTCGCCGTGCCAGAACGGCAGCTTGCCCGGCTGCCCGGGGGCGGGCGAGACGAGCACCCGGTCGGCGGTGATGTCCTCGATCCGCCAGGAGGTCGCGCCCAGCACGAACACGTCGCCGACGCGCGACTCGTAGACCATCTCCTCATCCAGCTCGCCCACCCTGGAGGCCCGCTCGCCCACCAGGAACACGCCGAACAGGCCCCGGTCGGGGATCGTGCCGCCGTTGGTCACCGCCAGCCGCTGCGCGCCCGGCCGCCCCTGAAGGGTGCCGGTGACGCGGTCCCACACGATGCGCGGACGCAGCTCGGCGAACTCCTCGCTGGGATAGCGCCCGGCCAGCATGTCGAGCGTGGCCTCCAGCGCGGTCCTCGGCAGCGTCGCGTAAGGAGCCGCCCGCTTGACCAAGCTCTCCAGCTCGTCGACCGTCCACTCGTCGAGCGCGGTCATCGCCACGATCTGCTGCGCCAGCACGTCGAGCGGATTACGCGGATAGCGCAGTTCCTCGATCAGCCCGCTCTTCATCCGCTCGGCCACCACGGCCGTCTGCACCAGATCGCCCCGGTATTTGGGGAAGATGACGCCCTTGGACACCGCGCCCACCTGGTGCCCCGCCCGGCCGATGCGCTGCAGCCCGCTGGCCACGCTCGGCGGCGCTTCCACGCACGCGACCAGGTCGACCGCGCCCATGTCGATGCCCAGCTCAAGGCTGGAGGTGGCGACCACGGCCGGCAGCCGCCCCGACTTGAGCGCCTCCTCGATCTGTGCCCGCTCCTCCTTGGAGACCGAGCCGTGGTGGGCGCGTACGATCTCGGTCACGACGCCTTTGCTGGCTCCCGCCTGCGCCATCAGGTCGGCGGGCATCCGCTTCGGCGGCGTTTCGCCGGCGAGCGGCGTCTCCCAGATCGACAGGTCGACGGCCTCGCCGCCGTGTTCCCGTTCGTAGGCCAGCTCGTTGAGGCGCGTGCACAGCCGCTCGGCCAGCCGCCGCGAGTTGGCGAACACGATCGTGGAGCTGTGCGCCTCGATCAGGTCGAACAGCCGCTCCTCCACGTGCGGCCAGATCGAGCGGTTGCCCGGCTCGGGGGCGAACTCCTCGCCCTCCTCCCGAGGCCGGCTCTCCATCTCGGTCATGTCCTCGACCGGGACGATGACCTCGACCTCGATCCGCTTGTCCGACGGCGGCTGCACCACGGTGGCCGGGCGCGCCCCGCCCAGGAACGCCGCCACCTCGCTCACCGGCCGCACGGTCGCCGACAGCCCCACCCGCTGCGCCGGCTTGTCGAGCAGCGCGTCGAGCCGCTCCAGGGTGAGGGCCAGGTGAGCGCCGCGCTTGGTGGCCGCGACCGCGTGCACCTCGTCCACGATCACCGTCTCCACGCCGCGCAAAGCCTCTCGCGCCTGGCTGGTGAGCAGCAGGAACAGCGATTCAGGCGTCGTGATCAGGATGTCGGACGGCCGCGCCGCGAACCGCCTGCGCTCAGCGGCCGGGGTGTCGCCCGAGCGGATCGCCACCGAGATCTCCGGCACCGGCAGCCCGAGCCGCCGCGCCGTCTGCTTCAGCCCAGCCAGCGGCGCGCGCAGGTTGCGCTCGACGTCCACGGCCAGCGCCTTGAGCGGCGACACGTAGAGGACTCGTGTCCCCGCCCCCTCCTCACCCGCGGCGGCCAGCCGGTCGAGGGACCACAGGAAGGCCGCCAGCGTCTTGCCGGACCCTGTGGGCGCGACGACGAGGGTGCTGTCGCCACGCGAGATCGACTCCCACGCGCCCTCCTGGGCGGCGGTGGGAGCCTGGAAGGCTCCGGCGAACCATTGCCTGGTCACCTGGCTGAACTGGTCTAGCGAGCTCACCCGCACATACTGCCTCGCGCCACCGACAGAAAACGCATTTGGCGCTGCGGCAGGTGATTGAGGCGGGGCCCAGGCGGACATACAGCGACCGTGACCATTGACTACGCGGCCATCGAAGCCCGTCGTGCGGAAATACGCGAGCGCTACGTGTTACCGCACCGACCATCAAGCAGCGCCCGTGGCCTGCACCACATGGCTCTGCTCTCGTCCGACGTGGAACGGACCATCAAGTTCTATCAGGAACTCCTGGAGTTCCCGCTCACCGAGATCTTCGAGAACCGCGACTACAAGGGCTCGAACCACTTCTTCTTCGACATCGGCAACGGCAACCTGCTGGCGTTCTTCGACTTCCCCGGGCTCGACCTCGGTCCCTACCAGGAAGTGCTCGGCGGTCTGCACCACGTGGCGATCTCCGTGGATCCCGCCACGTGGGAGAGGCTGCGCGGGAAGCTGGAGATGGCCGGCGTGCCGCACCAGATGGAGAGCGGCGCCTCCATTTACTTCAAGGACCCCGACGGCGCCCGGCTGGAGCTGCTCGCCGACCATCTCGGTGAGATGTACGGCGCGCGGGTGATGTGAGCTATCGCCGCGACGCCCTGCGCGTACGCGGCCTGCCCGCACGTGGTTCCTGCCTGATGCCGGCGTGCCGCTCGGCCCGCTCCTCCCTCTCCTTCTGTACGGCCAGTCGCAGCGTGAGCTGTAACCGGCGCCGGTTGGCCTTGTTGGCCTTCGTCCTGGCTGTCCTCGGGGGTGAAGACTTGGGGGTCTTTGGCATGAGGATGTCCTACCCACACCTCGGGCGCTTCCATACTTGAGTTCATGCGCCTGACCGAGTTCTGGAGAAGGATGAACGCCCACTTCGGTGAGATCTACGCCGAGTCGTGGGCCCGCGACTACGTCATCGCCCCCCTCAACGGGCGCACCGTCATGCAGGCGCTGGCCGACGGCGAGAGCGTCAAGACGGTGTGGCGCGCGGTCTGCCAGGTGGAGGACGTCTCGTCCAAGCTGCGTTAGCCCGGTTGGGAGGGGTCCAGCGTCAGGCGGAGCGCGGCGGCCGTGGGCTCCAGATCGTCGGCGGAGCCCTGCCCGCCTGGCGACCACAGGAACTGCCAGCCGTGGTTGGACGGGGTGGCGAAGATGATCGTCTGGCGGCCCGTGCGCGGGTGCCAGACCCACAACACCGGGTCCTCGTTTCCGATCATGCGGCTGACCAGGCCATGAGTCGGTAGCAGTTCGGCGAGTGCCTCAAGATGGACGCGTCGTTCCCCGGTGTAGCCGCTCGCCACGTGCCGCCTCCAACCCGTCGCCCTGCAGTGAGTCTCCCCAGCTCACCGCGCATGACAACACGCCGGTGGCGAGCATCGTCGCGCGGGCGGTTCCATGAGGATGCGCATGAGTGCGTACGGCTTGAAGGAACTCGTGCGTGCAGGCCTCCGACGCGGAAGCCGAAGCCGTTCCCGAGCCACTTGGGGAAGGCCCCGGCCGGCCCGGGGACCTGGCATCCGACCGCTGAGCCCGGCCGCACCTCCCCGACCGTCGCCAGGGGATCTCGATCTCCGCCGCAGCCGCTCCGGATCGAGGCCGACCTGCATCAGCCGTGCGCGGCGGACCTGGCCGCTGGTGAAGATAGGTGGACCGGGGAGCGGTGAAACCGATGTCGGCGCCGCCGGGTCGACGAAGCACACCATGGGGTACAGGTCGTTCACGGTGCCGTGGGACAGCGGCGTTCGCGGTGCCGTGGGACAGCAGGAAGTGGTCGCCCGCGTACCGCTGGGCGCGGTGGTGTGCGCCGCCGTGATCGACGCGTGCCTGTTCCTGCGCAGAACCAGGGCCTGGCCCGGGTGGTCGCTCGCGACGACGCCCGCTCGCGACGCCCGCTCGCGACGCCCGCTTGGGACGCCCGCTTGGGACGCCTGCTCGGGACGACGTCCGCTTGGGACGCCCTCGGGACGCCCGCTCGGCGCGCCGGAAGCTCTCGGGGGCCTGCCTGGAGCACCAAGGTGGATGATTGACCGCTACCTGCGTGTTCCTGCTGTGATCGAACAGTCGTTCGGCTACCATGGACAAAGCCGAGCCACGTCTTCCCCGACTGCGGCAGAAAATGTCGGTGGCAGGCCGTAGCTTTCACTCGACTGATCGGACCACAACCCTCCAGGGGGAGTTCCATGGCTATCAACGACCGCGAGAAGGCCCTCGAGACCGCGCTCGCTCAGATCGAGCGGCAGTTCGGCAAGGGCTCTGTCATGAGACTGGGCGATGAGGCCCGAGCCCCCATCGAGGTGGTCCCCACGGGGTCGATCGCCCTTGATGTCGCCCTCGGCATCGGCGGCCTGCCGCGCGGCCGCATCGTGGAGATCTATGGCCCGGAGTCCTCGGGTAAGACCACGATCGCCCTGCACGCGGTGGCCAACGCCCAGCGGGGCGGCGGCATCGCGGCGTTCATCGACGCCGAGCACGCCCTCGACCCGGAATACGCCAAGAAGCTGGGGGTCGACACCGACGCCCTGCTGGTCTCCCAGCCCGACACCGGTGAGCAGGCGCTCGAGATCGCCGACATGCTGATCAGGTCCGGCGCCGTGGACATCATCGTCATCGACTCGGTGGCGGCCCTGGTGCCCAAGGCCGAGATCGAGGGCGAGATGGGCGACAGCCACGTCGGCCTCCAGGCCCGCCTCATGTCCCAGGCCCTGCGCAAGATCGCCGGCGCCCTCAGCAACACCGGCACCACCGCCATCTTCATCAACCAGCTCCGCGAGAAGATCGGCGTCATGTTCGGCAGCCCCGAGACCACGACCGGTGGTAAAGCGCTGAAGTTCTACGCCTCGGTCCGCTTGGACATCCGCCGCATCGAGACCCTCAAGGACGGCACGGAGGCGGTCGGCAACCGCACCAGGATCAAGGTCGTCAAGAACAAGATGGCCCCGCCCTTCCGCGTCGCCGACTTCGACATCCTCTACGGGATAGGCATCTCCCGCGAGGGCGGCCTCATCGACATGGGCGTGGAGAACGGCTTCGTCCGCAAGTCCGGCGCCTGGTACACGTACGAGGGCGAGCAGCTCGGCCAGGGCAAGGAGAACGCTCGCAACTTCCTGCGCAGCCACCCCGACATGTCCAACGAGATCGAGAAGAAGATCAAGGACAAGCTGGGTGTGGGTCCGCGCCTCGACGCTCCCGCCGAAACAGCCGCCGCCGCTGCTCCGGTCCCGGTCCCGGCCGCCGCCTCCTCGGGCCGCGGCTCGAAGTCCACCCCCAAGCCGGGTGACGTCTGATCGATCACGCATGAGCAGCACGGACCGGCCGCAAGCGCCCCATCCACCGGACCGGGGCGCCTGGCCCGAACCCACGTCATCCCGCGGGCGCGACCTGGCTCGTTCGTCCGCGGACGCCTGGCCCTCGGTGGACGAATGGCGCGAACAGCGCACCCGCCAACGCACCCAGGACCCTCCTCCTGAAGAAGCGACCGCCGACCCGCCCCGGGAGGCCGGCGGACACCCCAGCAAGCCCGCCGCCCCGCCCAACCCGACTCCGGCCCCCGACCCGGCCGGCGTCGATCAGGACGGCGTTGATCAGGACGGCCAGGCGAGGTCTGGCCATCAGGTTCACGACGACCATCCTCCGGCTGCTGGCGAAGGTGCGCGTCCGGCGCCGGAGCCCTTGGCCGGGACCCCGGACACCGCCGGATCGCGTACTGCCACGCCTTCTGCTGAGGACGGTCACAAAGAGCCGGAGCGGCCAACCGACACGAGCCACCATGGTGGCGAGGCCGGTCATGGTGGCGAGGTGGGGCAGGGTCGTCTGGGCGGCCAGGACGTTCGCGGCGGCCTGGGTGGGACGGATGGTCCGGGGGGTCAGGACGGCGGGAGTGCTCGTGTGGAGACCCCGCCCAGGGGTCGGCCTGGGGACGAGTGGCATTCCGAGGTGCTGGCCGGGAGCAGTTGGTTCGCCGCCGATCAGAGTGACAGCGGGAAGCGGCGATCGGGCAAGGGTCGCCGATCCGGAGGGTCCGATAGCCAGGCTGGGCGCTCCGGCGGGAAGTCGCGGCGATCCGACCGAGGGGAGCCCGGGCCGTTCGGTGGAGAATCCGCCGATTCCGGTGGGGATTCTGGGCTGTTCGACGACGGGGCCGGTCGGTTCGGGAGGGGATCTGAACAGCGCGGTAACGGGGCTGGGCCGTTCCAAGAGAGACCAGGACGGCACAGTGACGAGGCTGAATCGTTCGAAGAGGGGTTTGGGCGGAGCAGTGACGGGGCTGGGCCGTTTGAAGGGGGATCTGGGCAGCGCGGTGAGAGGGCTGGGCGGCGCGGGAGAAGGGGCGGGAAGGGCGCTCGGGGGCGGGGCTGGTCGCCTGATGAGCCGGATGCCGAGAGTACGGCCGGGCCGAGGCGTGCTGCCGATCCGGAGGCGGCGGCTCGGGCCATCTGCCTTCGCCTGCTCACCATGGCGCCCAAGACGCGTGCTCAGCTTGCCGAAGCCCTGAGAAAGCGGGAAGTGCCGAAGGAGGCCGCCGAGGCGGTGCTCAGCCGGTTCTCAGACCTGGGGCTGATCAACGACGAGGCGTTCGCGGCGGCCTGGGTCGATTCCCGGCACCACGGTCGCGGGCTCGCCAAGCGCGCGCTGGCGGCCGAGCTGCGCCATCGGGGCGTGGACAACGACACGGTCAACGAAGCCGTGGAGCGGCTCGATCCCGACCAGGAGGAGGAGACAGCTCGACGGCTGGTGGAACGTAAGCTCGCCGCCACCCGGTCCCTCGACTCCCAGACCCGCACGCGGCGGCTGGCCGGCATGCTCGCCCGCAAGGGCTACTCCTCTGGCCTGGCCTTCCGCGTGATTCGGGAGGCTCTCGAACAGGAGGGCATCGAAATGGACGAGGACTTCTCGTAGAGCCCGTCGCCGTCCGTTACCCCGTGCGGCCCCGTTCGTGCGACCTGTGCCCGTGCGGCCCCGTTGGTGTGATCCTGTTCGTGTGACCTGTGCCCGTGTGACCTGTGCCCGTGCGCGCGCGTGACCGACCCTGGTCCCGATCACGCGCTCAAGTGTTCCCGGATAGGGGACTTTCACCGGAACAGCATGCGGAACGCCCTGACCTGGGGGCTGTCCCGGTTGCGCGGTGTTCCGCTGAGGGGTCCCCTTTCGAACATCATCACGATCATGCGGCCGTCGGCCTGGAGAGGCCCGAGCGGTGCCTTTGCGACGGCGGACACAAGGCCATGGTTGCCGATCCCGTCGCCGATCTCGCACGAGGCGTTCGACTCGGGGTGGTGCTGGGGAGCGGCGCCGACCGCCCGGCTGCTGGATCAGGCAGGCGGGCAGCCGACGCGGCCTGCCTGCCCGTCGTCCGATGAGCGCAGGTTCAGACGCAGCCTCGCTGCTTCACGGACTTGGACCAGGCCGGGAGTACGTCGGTGATCTGCGGACGGGTGATGGACCAGAGTTCGCGCCCGTGCCCCGGCACGAGTTCCTGGCCGCCGAGGAGGACGTAGGAGGTCTTGTCGAAGATGAGGGATTCGCGGGAGATGGCGCCCCCGCGGCCTCGGTTGTCCACTCGGGTCACGGCGATGCCCGATTTGCCGGTGGCGTCCTGGAGCTCTTCCGTCTCGATGCCCGGCAGGGTCGCGGCGATCTTGAAGATGGCTGCCTGCTGCTCGGGCGGGACCGGGCTGCCGAGGATGTTGAGGACGCCGTTCCAGGTCTGGGTCACTGTGTCCTTGTTGGGGACCATTTCGTTACCGCGTTCGGCCAGCTTGTGCCGGAGCTGCTCCTGGTCGGTCGGCCATCCTCGGAGGTCGGCGTAGGCGGGGCGCCCCGCGCCGCGTTCGGGGCACCGGGTCAGGAGTTCCTTGTACTCGTGGTCTTCGTGGGGGATGGACTTCGACGGCTTGTGCCAGAGGAGTCCTGGGCGGGAGCCGTCGACGGACTGCCAGACCTCGCCCGTGATGTGGCGCGGACCGACGTTGGGAACCCCGTTCTCGCTGCGCGTCTTCGCGATCCGCTCGTAGTGGAGGTACTGGTCGTCGCGGGGTTCCGTCCACGGGGTGGCGGTAGCGGCCTCGGCCGCCAGCCTCAGGACCTCGGCGGCGCTCGCGGGCGCGGAGGGGTTGAGCGTCTGGACGGTGATCACTCCTGCGGTCATCGCCGCTACCAGGCCGCCCGCCAGCATCAGACGCCGCAGGCCGACCACCCGGGCCCGGGGCCGCCGCTTCGTGCGGGCTTCGGCCAGGAGGGCGGTACGGGCTGGGGCGAGGCGGTCCGCCGTGGGGTGCGGCTTGTCGGCGAACAGGTCGCGGAGTTCGGTCAGGTCGTTCATGAGCTCTGCTCCGTCGTGGGGTCGGTGCTGCCGAGGGCGTTGCGGACGATGCCCCGCGCGCGGTTGAGGCGGGAACGGACTGTCCCGATCGGGATGGACAGGGCGTTGGCGACCTCCTCGTAGGCGAGGTCGGCCCAGGCCACAAGAAGGAGGACGTCGCGGTCGCGGGCCTTCAGCGAGGCGAGCGCCTGGGCGAGAGGGCGGCGTACGGCATGCGCGCTCGCCCGCTCAAGAGCTTGTTCGGCGGCGTCGTCGGCGTCGGGAAGCACGCCCATTTTCGAGTACGCCTTGTAGCGGTGTATCTCGGCGCGCTGATGCCGGCGGATGAAGTTGGTCGCGATGCCGTACAACCAGGGGAGGGCCTCCGGACGGGCGGTGTCGTAGTCGCGGCGCTGCCTGAACGCGGCGAGGAACGTCTCGGAGACGACGTCGTCGGCCGTGTCGTCGCCGAGCCGGCGGGCCACATAACGGTGGATGTGACCTGCGTGCCTGTCGAACAGCAAGGCGAAATCCTCGGGATCTCGCCATGACCGTTCGATCAGGGCGGCGTCAGACAGGGTCGTACTGAGCGGCATGGGGGTGGGCCTTTTCAAGGAAGTAGTGTGTCGCCCGTCTTTCACACAAGTCAGGAAACGAGTTCACGGGACGCTGCCGACCGCCCGGCAGGCTCGGTTGAAGGCCACCTGTAACGATCTTTGGATCCGCACGAATGCGCGAGAGCTGGAGGCCCGCTCGGCAAGGATGGAAGGGAGGCGCGGCGGGCCGCCCGGCGGTGGGCGTCGAACCTGCCCGGCTCTGTTCTTCCCGTCGATTCTCCCGGCTGGATGCCGCGGGTGCCCCGGCAGCGCTCCCGTGGCACACGAACGAGGCGCTGTGTCACAGATGTGCGGCGCCGTGGGCAGAGGCTAGGTGGTCGTTCGCGAGCGGGCCTCGGCGGCCCAGTGGGGTGCGTTCCATCGGTCGGCGATGGTGGCGGCCTGGGTGAAGTGGGCGGGGGCCTCGTGGTCGCGGCCGAGGAGGACGGCCAGCTCGCCGAGGGTGTGGGCGACCGGGCGCAGCGCCACCGACAGGCCCGTGGCGCCTGCCGGGGGGCCGTCGCGGTGCGGGAGCAGCGTCGCGTAGATCTCCTCGGCGGCGTCGCGGTCGTTCAGGGCGACGATGGCCATCGCGCGCAACGTTGTGAAGAAGGTGAAGAAGAAGTCGGGGCGGATCGGGCTGGGTGACGCGCGGACCTCGCGGGCTTCGGCGTCCAGGCCGTTGGCGTGGAGGGCGAGCGCGAGCAGGTCGGAGACCATGGGGCCGAGCGTGGCGTGGAGGGCGCGCACGTCGTCCAGGTGCGCACCGAGTGTGCCGTCGTTCAGCCAGATCGTGGCCAGGGCGAGTTGGAGAAAGCCCGTGGCGTGTACCGATCCGGCGCGCCGCATGCCCTCGTCGGCCTTGAGGAAGAGGAGTTCGGCGTCGGCGAATCGGCCTTCGATGAGCGCCAGGCCCGCCAGCGTGATCTCGGCGACGGCGATAGCCTCGCGCATTCGGTAGGCGCGCGCGAGGTCCAGGGCCTCGGTGATCACCTGGTGTATGGTCACGGGATCGTTGGCGGCGGCGGCGCCGCCGGCATGGTTGAGCAGGCCGGTGACGCGGTAGACCGGCAGGTCGTGCTCGGTGCCGATCTCCACGAGTTCCCGGCAGAGCTCGGCGTCGCCGTGGACTCGGGTCAGGATCTGGAGTGCCGCGGCCCGCAGCCGGGGTCCGGTGGCCAGGTCGAGTGCCTCCTGCGCTGCCTCCAGAACGGTCGGGTCGTCCTCGCCGACCAGTTCGTCCGCGTACGCCGTCAGGAGCCGGGACCGCACCGAAGGGGGCAGGTCACGCTTCAGCAGGCGGCTCAGGCGGTCGACGATGGGCCGGTCTACTGTGCCGTACGTACGGGCCTGCCAGAAGGTCGGCTCGGTCCACGCGGTGAATGCGGCGATCATCAGGTCGTCGCGGCCCAGGGACTCTGCGTACTCCACGGCTTCGCGGCGGGTCTCGCGGGCGGCTCCGACGGCTCCCGCCCGGATCTGCGCGCGCAGCAGCCTGCCGAGCAATTCGACCCGTTCGTCCGGTCCGGTCGAGTTGGTGACGGCGTCGGTGAGGAGGTCGGCCGCCACGTCGTGGGCGTAGCGGGCCTCGGCGAGCTCGGCGGCCCGGACGCAGTAGCCGACGGCCTTCGGCGAGCCGGCGCGCGCGTAGTGGTGGGCCAGCGCCGCGATGTCGCCGGTGCCTTCAAGAGCGGCGGCGATCCTGGCGTGCATCCGGGTGGCACGCAATCTGCTGACGTCGGCGACGAGCGTGTCCCTGACGAGGGCGTGGACGAAGCGGACGAGGCCTGGGCCGGGCTCGTCGAGGAGCCCGGCGATCACGCCCGCGTCCAGCGCGTCCATCACGCCGTCCTCATCGGTGTCGGCGGCCTGTACGAGGATGTCCACCGAGCTTTCCCGGCCTGCGATCGCGGCGAGCCGGAGGATGGACACGCCTCCTTCGGGCAGGCGCGCGAGCCGGCGGCGCAGGACGTCCCGTACGCCTTCGGGGACCTCGGAGAGGGCGACCAGCGCGCCTTCGCCGTTCAGCAGCCGCGCGCTTTCGCGCACGTAGAACGGGTTGCCGCCGGTGCGTTCGGCGATCCCGGCGACGGTCTCCTCGTCGGCCTCGCATTCGGTCCGTACGAGCTCCGCGACGGCCTCGTCGTTCAGCCCCGGCAGCGCAAGGCGCAGGGGCGTGGCGCGCGCGAGGGAGGCCAGCGTTTCGGTGAGGTGCCCGCTCTCGTCCGCGCGGTACGCGGCGACGACCAGGATCGGGGCCCGCAGGCCGAGGCCGCCGCCGAGCAGCTCCAGCGTGGCGGCGTCCGCCCAGTGCAGGTCGTCCAGCACGACGGCGACCGGGCGTTCCGCGGTGACCGCCGCGAGCCACTTCCACACGGCCTGGCGCAGCCGGAACCGTCCCGCGGTGGCGTCGTCGTTCACCGGAACGGTGTCGGTGAGCAGCGGCGCGAGGTCGTCCGCGAACTCGCCCGGGGACGTGGTCGCGGCGACGGCTCTCAGCGCCTCAGTCCAGGCCCACGCGGGCGGCGCGCTGTCGACCTCGGGGCAGCGGCCGACTGCGACCAGCCACCCGTCACGTTCGAGCCGCCTGCCGAGGTGTTCCAGCAGCGTCGACTTGCCGAGCCCGGCCTCGCCGGTGACAAGGGCTATGCGGGCGCCGTCGGTGGCGGCCTCGGCGGCGGCCGTGACCAGTGCCGACAGCTGTGCCTCGCGTCCGACGAACGTCGCCTCGCGTCCGACGAACGACGCCTCGCGTCCGACGAACGGCGCCTGGATGATCGGAGCCGGCCGCGGCAGCGGTGCGGTCGGCGATGGCGATGGCGATGGCGATGGCGATGGCGGAAGCGGGGGCGGGGGCACGGTCGCGCGCATGACGTCCGTGCGCTGGGTGAGGATCGCCTCCTCCAACGCCGTCAGGTCCGGGCCGGGGTCGAGCCCGAGCTCCTCTGCGAGGATGCCGCGGGCGCGGCGGAGCGTCGCCAGCGCGTCGCCTTGGCGGCCGCTGCTCCACAGCGCCAGGGCGTGCAGCCGCCAGCCTTCCTCGCGGAGGGGCTCGTCGCGGGTGAGCCGCTCGGCCTCGGGAACGACCGCGGCGGGGTCGCCGATGCGCAGACCCGCTGCGACGTGCAGTTCGGTGGCGACCAGGCGCAGCTCGTTCAGCCGGGCCGTCTCGGCGGCGGCCCACGGCTCGTCGGCGACCTCGGCGAACGCCGGTCCCCGCCACAGTCCGAGCGCCTCGGCGAGCCGGGCCTGGGCGGCGCGCGGGTCGGTGTCCGTACGGGCCTGGTCGAGCAGGTCCTCGAACCGCCACGCGTCCACCGACTCCGGCGGCAGCCGCAGCGCATAACCGGGCGCCGCGCTCACCAGCAGCCGGGCCGGGGTGCGTGGCGGGCGGCCGGGCTCCAGCAGCCGGCGCAGGTTGGACACGTACGCCTGCAGGGACATCAGCGCCCGTGCGGGCGGCTCGCCGCGCCACAGGTCCTCGATCATCCGGTCGACCGGCACGACCTGCCCGCGCGCCGCCACCAGCAGGGCCAGCACGCCCCGCTGCCGCGGCCCGCCCAGGGAAACGGCCTCGCCGTTCACCTCGGCCGCGAAGGAGCCCAATACCCGGATCAAGACCATGACGAGAACACATCGTACGTGGGCCGTTCCAAATCGGTTCCAAGTGCCCTCCAAACCCCCGGGAGCAGCCTTAACACGTCGAAACCGATGAAGGGCAGGGAACAGATGAGTGTCAACACCCAGGAGATGGAGATCGTCCACCGCGCCTTCCGCCGCGAGTCACGACTGCTGGTGGAGCTCGTCGCGACCGTCGCCCCGGGTGACACCGCTCGCGCCAGGGTGATCGCCGACCACTACCGCGACTACCGGCTGGGCCTGCACAACCATCACGAGGGCGAGGACGAGCTGCTGTGGCCGCCGCTGCTGGCCCGGGTGGACCTGGAGGCCGACATCGTTCTGCGCATGGAGGCCCAGCACGAACGGGTCGTGGCCACCCTGGCCAGGCTGGACGCCGCGTTCCCCGCGTGGGAGGCGACCGCCGGGGCCGAGGAACGCGACGTGCTCGTGGCCGCCCTCACCGACCACCGCGCAGTCCTGCTGGAACACCTCGACGACGAGGAGGCGACCCTCCTCCCGCTCGCGGCCAAGCACATCTCCCAGGAGGAATGGGCCTCGATGGGCGACCACCTGGTCGCCAACACCCCCAAGCTCACCCTGCTCACGCTCTTCGGCGCCGTCCTGGAAGACGCGAACCCGGCCGAGCGCGCCATCGTCCTCAGCGGCCTCCCCGCCCCGGTCCGCGTCATCTGGCACGTCATCGGCCGCCCCCGCTACGCCCACCACATCCGCCGCGTCCGCGGCTGAACCCTGCCCAGTCTGAACATCAAAGGAGAACAACCATGTCGCAGAAGAAGCTCAACACCGTCCTGGCCGCCGTCGTCGTCCTGTTCACCCTCTACCTCGGGTTGTCCTTCGTCCTGCCCCTCGGGACGTCCTTCCCTGGCCTGCCGGACTGGCCCTCTGACGACAGCGGCTTCCCTGTCGTGAAGGGCAGCCGCGAACTCGCGATGGGCCTGGCCATGGGCATCCTGCTGGTGACGGGCCACCGCCGCGCCCTGGGCTGGGTCCTGCTGATGGTGGCCGTCGCCCCGTTCGGCGACATGGTCAACGTCCTGGCCCACCACGGCTCCGTGGCCGCCGCGTTGGGCATCCACGGCCTGACCTCGGCGCTGATCGCGGTCACGGGGTTGCTGATCCTCCGCGAGGCCGGCAAGGCCCAGGAGGCCGCCGCCTCAGCGCCCGCAGCGCAGCTCGCCTGACCTCCCCGCAGTGCGGCACGGTATTCCTTCGCATTTTGGTGACAACTCGAAAAGAGAGACGACGATGACCATCAACGATCTGCGCGGTGTCCTCAAGGGGCGCGTGCTCCTGCCCGATGACGACGGCTTCCAACAGGCGGCCAGCGCGTGGAATCTGACCGTCAGACAGCCTGTGGCGGCCGTGGCGGAGGCCGCGGATGCCGACGACGTGGCGGCGCTCGTGCGATACGCGCGGCGGGCGGGTATGACGGTGACCGCGCAGCCGAGCGGGCATGGAGCCTCAGGTGATGTGGAAGGCCTGATCCTCTTGCGTACCGGCCTGCTGAACGAGGTGGAGGTACACGCGCAGGAGCGCGTGGTCCGGGTGGGCGCGGGCGTGAAGTGGGGGCAGGTGCTGGCGGCGGCCGGACCGCTGGGTCTGACCGGCCTGTCCGGCAGCGCGCCGGGGGTCAGCGTGACCGGCTACACGCTGGGCGGTGGGGTCGGCTGGTTCAGCCGCAAGTACGGCTTCGCCTCCGACAGCGTGCGGGCTATCGACATCGTGGACGCCGAGGGCGAGCCGGGCCGGGTGAGCGCCGAGTCCGATCCCGAGTTGTTCTGGGCGCTGCGCGGCGGTGGCGGGGACTTCGCGGTGGTGACCGCCCTCGAACTCGAACTGTATCCCGCGCCAGTCCTGTACGGCGGGCGCGTGATCTGGCCGGAGCACCGGACCAGGGAGGTGTACGACGCGTTCCTGGAGATCACCACCGAGGCGCCGCGTGAACTCAGTGTCTGGATCAACCGGCTCCAGCTACCCGGCGCGCCGCCGATGGTGACGCTGGATCTGGCCTACCTGGGTGAGGCGGCTCAGGGGGAGGACCTGCTGGCGCGCATCGACAAGATCGAGGGCGCGATCTCCGACAGCCGCGGCGTCGTCCCGGTTGCCGACCTGGGTGGCATCACCGCCGAGCCCACCGATCCGGCCCCATCCATCGCTCGTGCGGAGCTGCTCACCGGCCTGGACGCGGACGCGGTGGAGCTCCTGCTGGCCAAGCCGGTCGAACCGCTCATCAACGTGCAGATCAGGCACCTGGGCGGGGCGCTCGCCGAGTCGGGCGGCGGGGCCGGTGCGAGCGGCGCGGTGGCTGAGCCGTACCTGCTCGGCCTGCTGGGTCTCGGCCTGCCGCACGTGGCCGATGCGACGCGCGCCAAGCAGGCCGAGGTCGTGGCCGATCTGAAGGCCTACGTCAGCGGCCGCAAGCCGTACACCCTGCTGTCCCCCGGCGACACGGCGGCGCAGTCCTTCTCCGGCAGCGCGCTCGCGCGGCTGCGGGAGATCAAGCGGGCCCGTGACCCGCACAACGTGTTCCGCGCGAACTACCCGGTGTTCGGATAGATCGGTTCCCAGCAGGTCACGGCCCCTCCGCCCACCGGGGCGGCGGGGCCGCACCGAACTGCTCCAGGACGCGGAAGGTGCAGGCGTGCCGGTTCACGGCGCCGCGGGGCGGGCTCTGCGTTCGTCTTCACAGGTCGGTGGGTGGTTTGGGGGTTGAGGGGAGACAAGACGTGTGGGTTCGACTTAGAGGGCAATTCGGGCGGTAATGGGGGATATCGGGCCGAATGTGGAGATGCGAGCCTGTAAGACACGCTTGATGACGCGTTTGCTTGCTCGTGACCTGTTCGACGCATAACCTCGACGGCAGTGAGGAGTTACTCCGCGCAGCGCGGATTGCCATACCGGTGAACGACGGACGAACGAGCTTGGTCGGGCGGGGCAGGCGAGGTGTCGGCTTTGGGGGTCGACGCCCGGTCGGTCTTGGCTTGACATCGATCCTGGTGATGACGCCGACTGGGCTTTCCGCAGCGCTCTTGTGACCCCTCCGTTTTGTGGCCGCGTTACGAGTTCTTGACGACGCGAGGAGGGCGGGGCACACATGGGGCCGCTGGTCGTGGTGCTGATGGTGGCGGTGCTCGTGCTCGCGTTCGGGATGATCGTGGCGCTCCTCGTCGTCATACGACGCACCTCGGGCGGCCTGCCTCGTGCGGGAAAGCCGAGCCCCGAGCAGGTGGAAGCCGTACACGAGGAGCTGGATCAGGCGCGTGACGAGGCGCGGGAGATCCGGCTCAAGGCGGAGACCGATGCCGAGGAGATCCTGCGCAGGTCCGAGGTGGCGGCCGAGAGCGCCGGGCAGATGCGGCGGGAGGTCGAGGAGGAGAGCCGGATACTGAAGTCCGAGCTCAAGGAGCTGCGGGCCGACCTGGAGCGCCGGGAGGCGAGGCTGGCCGAGCGGGAGCAGCGGCTGGACGAGGAGGCCAGGCGGCAGTCGGAGCGGGACAGGAAGCTCGCCGAGACCGAGGTCGAGCTGGCCGACCGCCGCGAGGAGCTGCTCCAGGTCGAGGAGGAGCGGCGGGTCATCCTGGAGCGGGTCGCCGGGCTCACCGGGGAGCAGGCCAAGAATGAGATGGTCAAGGAGATCGAGAACCAGGCCAAGCGCGAGGCCGCACTGATCATCAGGGAGATCGAGGGGGATGCCCGCAAGGAGGGCGAGAAGCGGGCCACGAAGATCGTGACGTTGGCCGTGCAGCGGCTGGCGGCGGAGCAGACGGCCGAGTCGGTCGTCAGCGTGTTGCACCTGCCTGGCGATGAGATGAAGGGCCGGATCATCGGGCGGGAGGGGCGCAACATCCGCGCCTTCGAGTCCACGACCGGGGTCAACCTGATCATCGATGACACGCCCGAGGCGGTGTTGTTGTCGTGCTTCGATCCGGTACGCAGGGAGACGGCGCGACTGACGCTGGAGAAGCTCGTGCTCGACGGGCGCATCCATCCGCAGCGGATCGAGGAGGCGCACGATCGCAGCCGTCAGGAGGTGCAGGACCTGTGCGCGCGGGCCGGTGACGACGCCCTGGTCGAGCTGGGGATCACCGAGATGCACCCCGAACTGACGCTGCTGCTCGGGCAGTTGCGCTACCGCACCTCCTACGGGCAGAACGTGCTCAAGCACCTCATCGAGTCCGCCCACATCGCCGGGATCATGGCGGCCGAGCTCAAGCTGGACCAGACGCTGCTGAAGCGCTGCGCCCTGCTCCATGACATCGGCAAGGCCCTGACGCACGAGGTCGAGGGCAGCCACGCGCTGATCGGAGCGGAGATCGCTCGCAGGTACGGCGAGGAGGAGGACGTGGTGCACGCCATCGAGGCGCACCACAACGAGGTCGAGGTCCGTACCGTCGAGGCGGTGCTCACCCAGGCCGCCGACGCGATCAGCGGCAGCCGCCCTGGTGCGCGGCGGGAGTCCCTGGAGGCGTACGTCAAGCGGCTGGAGCGGCTGGAGGAGATCGCGCAGTCGTACGAGGGCGTGGAGAAGGTGTTCGCCATGCAGGCCGGGCGGGAGATCCGGGTCATGGTCAAGCCGGACGCGATCGACGACATCCAGGCTCAGGTGATCGCGCGGGATGTGGCCAAGCAGGTGGAGGAAGAGCTCACCTACCCGGGGCAGATTCGGATCACTGTGGTGAGGGAGTCTCGGGCCACCGAGTTCGCCCGCTGAGCCCGCCGAGCCCGCCAAGCCAGCTGAGCAGGCCGAGCCAGCTGAGCAGGCCGAGCCCGCCGATTCCGCTGGTGGTCGGCGGGGGGACGGCGGGCAGGGGCGTTGCCGGTGGTTGTTGTCAGGCGAAGAGTTGCTGGTAGAAGGCCAGTTCTGCGGCCAAGGCCGCTACTCTCGTCTCCGTACGGCGGAAGCCGTGTGATTCGCCCTCGAAGGCCAGGTACGTGCACGGGATGCCGCGTTCGGACAGTGCGTCGGCGAAGGCCGTGGACTGTTCGGGCGGCACCACCGGGTCGTCGAGGCCCTGCAGGAGCAGCATCGGGCAGGTCACGCCGTCCACCAGGGCCAGGGGCTCCCGGGTGGCGTACACCTGCGGATCCTCCGGCCCCACCAGCGCCTCCACGTAGCGCGACTCGAAGTCGTGGGTGTGGGCGACGAGCGGGGCCAGGGCGCTGACCCCGTAGTACGACACGCCTCCGGCGAACACGTCCGAGCGGCAGCAGGCCGCCATCACCGTCCAGCCGCCCGCGCTGCCCCCGCGTACCGCGATCTTGGCGGGGTCGGCCAGGCCCTCGGCGGCCAGCCACCTGGCGGCGGCGATCGTGTCCTCGACGTCCACCAGGCCCCACTGGCCCTTGAGCCGGTCGCGGTAGGCCCGGCCGTACCCGGTCGAGCCACCGTAGTTCACGTCGAGCACGCCGATGCCGCGCGAGGTCAGGAACGCCTTCTCCAGGTCGAGCGAGGTGCCGGCGTGGGCGGTCGGGCCGCCGTGCACGAAGATCACGTAGGGGGGCGGGCCTTCGGCGGCGGCCGGGGCGTAGGGCGGATACAGGAACGCGTGGACCTCTGCGTGGTCGTCCGGGCTCTCGGCGTGGATCTCCGACGCGCGTACGCGGACGGCGCGGGGGATCGGCAGGTAGGCCGGGTCGGGCAAGGAGGTGAGGTCGTGTTTGAGCGGGCGGTGTTCGCCCGTTTCCGTGTTCACGGTGACGACCGAACGGGGGGTCGTGGCGGCGTACCCGATGCCGACCACGGATGGGCCGTCGGCGATCAGTGACGCGTCCCAGCCGGTGTAGGGCAGCTCCAGGTCCGTGAGCGCGCCCGAGGTGGGGTCGAGCAGGCCCAGCCGCAGGTCGCCGCGTCCGTGCAGGACCGCGAGCCGGCCGTCGGTGAGCACTGTGTACGGCATTCCGCCCAGGCGCCACGGCGGCAGCATGAACTCCTCGGACGCCGGATACACCGCCCGCGCCCCGTCGCCGTGCAGGCCGATCTCGTGGAGGTTCCACCAGCCGGAGGAGTCGGAGATCAGGTAGAGGCGGGAGTCGTCCTTCCAGACCGGGGCCAGCACGGACTCGGTGGGGCCGCCGCGCACCGTCCACGAGTCTCCGCCCGACAGGCGGGTGATGCGGAGTTCGGTGCCGTCCCAGGGCATGCGGGGGTGGTTCCAGCAGACGTAGGCGAGATGTTGGCCGTCGGGGGAAATGGTGGGAGAGGCGTAGAAGTCGCAGCCGGTGGCCCATTCGCGGGGCTCGCCGCCGCCGTCCAACGGGATGGAGATGATGGCTCGGGTGACCTTGCCGTCCTCCGCGTGGTGTTCGCGTACGCACCACACCTGGCCGTCGTGGACCAGCAGGTCCGCGTAGCGGTAGCCCTCGGGGGTTAGGGGTTTCGGTTCGCCGTTTTCTCCCAGAATGTACAGGCGTTGGTCCTTCAGGTTGGTGAAGAGCACCTCGCCCGAGGGGGTCACGGCGTAGGGTCTGCCGCCGTACTCGTGGACCCTGGTGCGCGCGCACCAGGGGGCGGGGAGCAGGTCACGGCGGGTGCCGTCGGCGGCGCGGCACACGATCGTGGTGCGCCCGCCCTCGTCGGGACGGTCTTCGGTCCACCACACCTGGCCGTCCCGGGCGGTGGGCCAGCTGGGGCGCACGCCGGAACCGGCCACGTCTCTGGTCGAAATGGGGGAGGGCCAGAAAGGCATACTCCGCATCCTGCCGGAAGATCGACGGGAGTGTGGCACGGTCCCCACAGTTCAGAGCACATGAGGCGCCGGGCGAGGGCCCTGGAGCCCCGGGTTGTGGCGCGCTGAGGTTCCTGAGGGGGTGGGGGTTGTGGTGGGTCAAGGTTTCCGAGGTGACCGATTGTGGCGGGTCAAGGTCTCTGAGGGGGCGGGCTGAGGTCTTGGGCGTTGGGGGTCTCAGGGGCAGCCTTCGGGGCGGGGCAGGGCTGAGGGGAGTTTGATGTCGGCCCGGCCGAACCACTTGTGTAGCAGGCGGGTCGTCGTGCCGTCCCGCCACATCTCGATGATCGCCTGGTTGACCGCCTCGCAGGTCTTCGTGTCGCCCTTCTTCAGGCCGACGCCCCACTTCTCGTCCGTGATGGGATCGTTGAGCAGCCGGAATTTGCCAGGGTCGTTCAGGACGAACCCGGCCAGGGCCAGGTTCTCGGTGCTGACGGCGTCGAGCTGGTTCGCGGCGAGCTTGCGTACGCAGTCGGAGTAGTTGCTCGCTGGCACCAGCTTGGCCGGCAGGTCGAGCTTGCCGTCCGGCGGCGGGTCCACGATCCGCCGGTAGGAGTTCGAGCCCTCCGCCAGGCAGATCCGCTTGCCCCGCAGGTCGCCCACCTTCCGGATGCTCGTGTCGTCGGCGCGGACCATCGTGTCCTGGGGGACGATGATGTACGGGCCGCCGAAGGTCACCTTGGGCAGGCGGGACTTGGTGATGGAGTACGAGGCCACGATCATGTCAACCGTGCCGTTCTGGAGCAGGGCCTCGCGGGTGGACGACGGAGACTCCCGCCAGGTGATCTTGACAGGGGAGCCGCCTGAGAGGCGGTTGACGATGTACCGGGCGACGTCGACGTCGAAGCCCTCCGGGTCGCCCTTCCCCGTACGAAGGCCCAGGCTCGGCTGGTCCCACTTCGTGCCGACGACGACCGTGCCGGTGCCTTTGATCTTGTCCACGACGGTGGCGTACGAGCCTCCGCCGTCACACGCGGCCAGGCCCATCGTCACAGCCGCTCCCGCGAGCGCCGCCCTGAGCATGGTCACCCCCCACGACTATGGGTAACCCGCGCGGGCCAGGATCAGCGCCTACCCAACACAGACGTGGGACTTTCTTGGCGATCTATGGGGACACAGACGGCGAGCACGAGGCACCCACCGTGCGGACGCGGGCGGCGAGCACCACGTGGCCCATCGTGCGACGCGGGCGGCGGGCACGGACGTGC
>NZ_JBHSPA010000022.1:73805-144884 GCF_042656245.1 Nonomuraea insulae | reverse complement strand
CCCGGAGGTCACTCCAGGGGACGGTCGGGCGCCAGGCCACCGCCCTCGGGGCCCTGCCCGGCGCCGATGCCGACCTCGGCAGAGCCGGGCGCCGCGATCGGGGTCGCCGCCGTCTTGCGGCTGCGCCTGCTACGCCGCTCCAGCCACGTGGCCAGGTAGCTCAGCGCCATGTTGAGCGCCACGTAGATGATCCCGATGACGATCGCCGCCGGGATCAGCGAGCCGAAGAACCGGGCCGGCAGGATCTTGAACCCGGTGTTGAGCAGGTCGACGTAGGCGATGATGTAGCCGAGCGCGGTGTCCTTCAGCAGCACCACGAGCTGGCTGACGATCGCCGGCATCATCACGGTGACGCCCTGCGGCAGCAGGACCAGCCGCATCACCTGGTTCTTGCGCATGCCCACCGCGTACGCGGCCTCGGACTGCCCCTTGGGCACGGCGTGCACGCCGGCCCTGACGACCTCGGCCAGCACCGAGCCGTTGTAGAGCGTCAGGCCGAGGATGACCGCCATGAACGCGTAGTCGCCGCCGCCCATCAGCGTGGGCGCCAGGTAGAAGATGAAGAAGATCAGCAGCAGCAGGGGGATGGCGCGGAACACCTCGACCACCACGCCGGCCGGAACCCGGACCCAGCGGTGGTCGGAGAGCCTGGCCAGGCCGAAGATCGCGCCGAACAGCAGGGCGAAGACCGCCGCCACCGCGGCCGCCTCCAACGTGCCGATGAGGCCGGGGATGATGTAGAACTCCCAGGTCTCCCACTGCAGGAACGGCTGCCAGATCTTGCCTTCGAACTGTCCCTTGGCGTCGAAACCGAGGTAGACGCCGTACAGGACGGCGGCCACGAGGACGACGCTGACCGCCGTGAGCATGCCGTTGCGCACACGCCCGCGGGGCCCGGGAGCGTCGAACAGGACGGAGGTGCTCATCGAACCACCGCCAGACGTCGTGCCAGCCAGCCGGTGAAGAAGCCGACGGGCATGGTCAACACCATGAACGCGACGACGACACCGAGGAAGATCGGGATCGACGCGCCTGTCGTGTCGAAAGTGATCTTCATGACCGCCGCGGCGTCGGCGAGGAACCCGCCCGCGGTCGCGACCGTGGTGTTCTTGATCATGGCGATCATCACGCTGCCCAGAGGCGCGATGACCGCGCGGAACGCCTGGGGCAGAATGATCATCCGCAGCGACTGCATGAACGTCAGCCCGATCGCCCTGGCCGCCTCGGCCTGGCCCATCGGCACCGTGTTCACACCCGCCCGCAGCGCCTCGCACACGAAGGCCGCGGTGTAGAGCGAAAGGCCCATCGCGACGACCCAGAACGAGTTGGTCAGCGGCGTCTCCGAGAACACCAGGCCGAGCTGGTCGCTCAGGCCCAGCGCCGAGAACGCCAGAACCAGTGTCAGGGGGGTGTTGCGCACTACGTTGACGTAAAAGGTGCCGGCCGCGCGCAGGACCGGCGTGGGTGATACTCGCATCGCCACGAGGATCGTGCCCAGGATCAAGGAGGCGACAGCGGCCACAAGCGAGAGCTTGACGTTCTCCAGGAATCCCAGACCGAGATCGGGGGCGTACTTGATTAGTTCGTCCATCGTGCTCCACCGCAAGGGCGAAAGGCGGCCGGAGGTCCGGCCGCCGTCGCCGACGTGATTAGGCGCAACCCTCGGCCGGCGGCGCGGCGTCGGACACCTTCAGGCCTTCGATGCCGCCGAACCACTTCTCGAGCAGCGTCTTCATGGTGCCGTTGCTCCACAGCGTGGCCACTGCCTTGTTGACGGCCTCGCAGGTCTTCGTGTCGCCCTTCTTCAGGCCGATGCCGTACTTCTCGTCCGTGAAGCCCTGGCCCAGCACCTTGAAGTTGCCGCCGGCCTGCTTGGCGAAGCCCGCCAGGATCAGGTCGTCGGTGGTGACCGCGTCGAGGTTGCTGCCGTTCAGCTTCTGCACGCACTCGGAGTAGTTGGCCGCGTCGACGGTCGTCGCGTCGAGGTCGAGCTCACCGTCCGGGGGCGGGTCGGTGATCCGCTTGTAGGAGTTGGAGCCCGCGGCCTTGCAGATCTTCTTGCCCGTGAGGTCCTGCGGCTTGGTGATCGAGGCGTCGGCCTTGCGGACCATCACGTCCTGGTGCGCCACGACGTAGGGGCCGCCGAAGGTGACCTTGGCCTTGCGCTCCTCGGTGATGGAGTAGGTGGCGAAGATGATGTCGACCGTGCCGTTGGCGAGGAACGGCTCGCGGTTGGACGAGGCCGACTCCTTCCACGTGACCTTCACGTCCTTGCCGCCGGCCACCTCCTTCAGCACGGCCTTGGCCACGTCGACGTCGAAGCCCTCGGGCTCGTTGCCCATCTTCAGGCCCAGGCTGGGCTGGTCCCACTTGGTGCCGACCACGACCGTGCCGCCGCCCGTGATCTTGTCGGCCACGGTGGCGTACGTCGCGTCTCCACCGCCACAAGCGGCCAGGCCCGCGGCCATTGCCGCTATGGAGAGCACTGCTCCCATTCGACGCATGTGCATGTATACCTGCCTCAATAAGTCAGTGCGTGAGGATCTTCGAGAGGAAGTCTCGCGCCCGGTCCGTCTGCGCGTTGGTGAAGAACTCGTCGGGGGTGTTCTCCTCCACGATCTGCCCGTCGGCCATGAACACCACCCGATTGGCGGCCCGGCGGGCGAACCCCATCTCGTGCGTGACGACCATCATGGTCATCCCGTCACGTGCCAGCCCGATCATGACATCGAGCACCTCCTGCACCATCTCGGGGTCCAGCGCAGAGGTCGGCTCGTCGAACAGGATCATCTTCGGGTCCATGGCCAGCGCCCTGGCGATCGCGACGCGCTGCTGCTGACCGCCGGAGAGCTGGGCCGGATATTTGTCCGCCTGTGCCGCGATGCCCACCCGTTCGAGCAACTCCATGGCCCGCTTGTTGGCGGCGTCCTTGGTCGTGCCGCGCACCTTGATGGGGCCGAGCGTCACATTGTCCCGGATGGTCTTGTGAGCGAACAAGTTGAACGACTGGAAGACCATTCCGACGTCGGACCGCAGTTTGGCCAGCCCTTTGCCCTCGGCGGGCAGCACCTGGCCGTCAAAGACGATCCTCCCGTCGTTGATCGTCTCCAACCTGTTGATCGTGCGGCAGAGCGTTGACTTTCCGCCGCCCGAAGGGCCGATGACGACCAGAACCTCACCACGAGAGACGGTCAAGTTGATGTCCTTCAGGACGTGCAACGTCCCGAAGTGCTTGTTGACGTTCTCCATCTGCACCAGTGGAGTGACGTCGCCGTTCTCCGTCATGCAGTAAAACGTAGAGGGCATTAGAACGCTGTGCACTAACCGAGCGGTACCGATCCGATCACATCATGCCATCAAGCTGGCCTTTTAGATCGGTACGGGCCGTGCCAAGCCGGACAACGACTACTCTTGAACATGCCATGACTGTGACCCAGGAGGGCGCCCGCACCTACCAAGTGCGCACATACGGGTGCCAGATGAACGTCCACGACTCCGAGCGGCTGTCGGGCCTGCTGGAAGACGCCGGCTACCTGCCCGCTCCCGACGATGAGACGGCCGACGTGGTCGTGTTCAACACGTGCGCCGTGCGGGAAAACGCCGACAACCGCCTCTACGGCAACCTCGGCCATCTCAGACCGGCCAAGGTGCGCAACCCACGCATGCAGATCGCCGTGGGGGGCTGTCTGGCGCAGAAGGACCAGGGCGAGATCGTCCGCAAGGCGCCGTGGGTCGACGTGGTCTTCGGCACGCACAACATCGGCTCGCTGCCGGTGCTGCTGGAGCGCGCCCGCGTCGAGGGCGAGGCGCAGGTCGAGCTGAAGGAGTCGCTCGAGGTCTTCCCCTCGACGCTGCCCACCAAGCGCGAGTCCGCCTACGCCGCCTGGGTGGCCGTCTCTGTCGGTTGCAACAACACCTGCACGTTCTGCATCGTGCCTTCGCTGCGCGGCAAGGAGAAGGACCGCCGTCCCGGCGACGTCCTCGCCGAGGTGCGGACGCTGGTGGAGCAGGGTGTGCTGGAAGTCACGCTGCTGGGCCAGAACGTCAACACCTACGGCGCGGAGTTCGGCGACCGGCTGGCCTTCGGCAAACTGCTGCGGGCCTGCGGCGGCATCGACGGGCTCGAACGGGTGCGCTTCACCTCGCCGCACCCCGCCGCCTTCACCGACGACGTGATCGCCGCCATGGCCGAGACGCCCAACGTCATGCACCAGCTCCACATGCCGCTGCAGTCGGGCTCCGACCGGGTGCTGCGGGCGATGCGGCGCTCCTACCGGGCCGAGCGTTACCTCGGCATCATCGAGCGGGTGCGCGCGGCCATGCCCGACGCGGCCATCTCGACCGACATCATCGTCGGCTTCCCCGGCGAGACCGAGGAGGACTTCCAGGGCACGCTGGAGGTCGTCAGGCAGAGCCGCTTCGCCAACGCCTTCACCTTCCAATACTCCATCCGTCCCGGCACCCCCGCGGCCACCATGGAGGACCAGGTGCCCAAGGAGGTCGTGCAGGAGCGCTACGAGCGTCTCGTGGCCCTGCAGGAGGAGATCTCGTGGGAGGAGAACAAGAAGCAGGTCGGGCGGACGCTCGACGTGCTGGTGGCCGAGGGTGAGGGGCGCAAGGACGAGAGCACGCACCGGCTGTCCGGCCGCGCGGCCGACAACCGGCTCGTGCACTTCGCCGTGGGCGCCGAGACGCCCCGGCCGGGGGACATGGTGACGGCCGAGGTGACGTACGCGGCGCCGCACCACCTTGTGGCGGACGGAGCCGTGCTCGGGGTGCGCCGCACCCGGGCGGGCGACGCCTGGGAGGCCCGGCAGGGCGGTTCCGGGGGCGGTTCCGGGGGTGGCTCCGGGGTTCTGCTGGGGATGCCCGCCATTGGGCGGCCCGCTCCCTTGCCCGCCGCTACGGGAGGTTGTTCGGCGCACTGACGCTTTTCTTCAAGGGCGGCACGGGTCACTCCGGGCCGCCCTTCGGCGTCTCAGCGGGTGAGGCGCTTGAGGATGTCGTAGCAGGGGCCGCGGCGGAAGTCGTCGAACGTGGCGCAGGGGTCCGGCATGCCGTGGCCCTGTGGGCGTGCCGGAGGTTCTTGTGAGGGCGGCGGGGGTTCAGGGGATGGCTGCCCTTGCGGGCTCGGGCGCTCGCCGGGGGGCACCAGAGGCTTGACCGCCCGGTCGTCGGGGGGCGTCAGGTGCTTTCTCGGCCCGTTGCCGCGTGGCGAGCGGCTGGGGACGGAGACCTCGATGGCCGGGCCGGCGGTCGCGGAGGGAAGCGCGGGGAGCACCTCCTCCCATGGCGGCAAGGTGGTGGCGTCCTCCCACGGGGGCGCGGCGGGCGCGGAGTCCCATGGGGGTACGGACTCGATCCAGGGCGGTGAGAGAGGGCCGAACATGGCCTCGACCGGCTGGGGCGAGGAGAAATGGAGCGATCCAGGCGAATGCGCGGCCATGGTCGCTGTTTGTGTCATGTTCGACGCCCTGAGTGGCGAAGTCCGCGAATTCGATCTTGGGGTAACGGGGGTTTCCTGATCGAATTCTTGGTGACTTTCCTGCATGTTGGTGAATGCGAGGAATATTCCCAGCGTGGCCGTGACGAGCACCCCGGTGACTCCGGCCACGGGTGCCAGGTTGGCGCGGCTACCTGCGCGAATGGATCTAAGGGGGGACAAGTCGTGATTCCTTTGTGATTGGTGTGCGAGCATTCAACTGTTGCGGCTAGTGTGGTCCATCACCCGCGGAAGCCGGCGAGCTTTCCCCGATACGACCGCAGGGAGCTGCAGCACCATGCAAGATCCGACGGAGACGGATCGTCAGGAGATCCTGTCCGGGCCGGGAGACACCCGCCTGGCGACGAGAAATAGACGTTCGGAGAACAGGGCGACGAAGAAGAGCCAGAAAACCCTCTTCATCGTCGCTTCGGCCCTCGTGGCCGTGCTCGCGGCCGGCGGCGTCGGCTACATGCTGGCGGCGAACCCCGGCGAGACCGCTCAGCAAGGCGGCCGGCCCGCGCCCGCCCAGAGCACCGGCGGCGCCGACGACCTCCAAGGCGACGACGCCACCATGGGAGACGCCGCCACCGACGCCCCCACCGACGGCCGGCCCGCCGCCGACGACGGCTCCATGGGCGACGTCGCGGACCCGGGATCGGGCGGCGACCCGGCCGCCGACACGGGCACAGACACCGCGAGAACGGGCACCGACACCGCCAAGACCGGCAACGGCAAGAAGCCGGCGACGACGCCGCCCACCAAGGTGCCGCAGTCGTCGGGGAACGACACCCCGGCCGACTCTCCGGCCGACGGCCCGGGGGGCATGGTCAACGGGCAGTGCGCCACCAGCGGATGCTGACCGGCAAGTGGCTTGCCACTTCTGGGGTGTACTGGACCTTCGGCGGGAGCCACTCGCGTCCGTAGAGTCGAAGTCATGACGACTGACAGAGCATCCGAACTGCGGGCGCTGCACGTTCCCGGGAGCCCGCTGGTCCTGCCCAACATCTGGGACGCCGCCTCCGCCCGTGCCGTCGAGGAGGCCGGGTTCCCCGTGGTCGCCACCGGCAGCGCCGCCGTCGCGCGCGTGCTCGGGTACCCCGACGGCGAGGGCACCCCGGTGGGCGAGATGATGGCGGCCATCGCCCGCGTGGTCAGGGCCGTTGACGTGCCCGTCACCGCCGACGTCGAGCGCGGGTACGCACTCAAGCCCGCCGAACTGGTCGAACGGCTGCTCGCGACCGGCGCCGTGGGCTGCAACCTGGAGGACTCCCTGCCGGGGCGCGGCGAGATGGTGGACCCGGCGGAGCAGGCGGACTTCCTGGCCGAGGTGCGCGCCGCCGCCGGGGACGCGCTGGTGATCAATGCCAGGGTCGACGCCTACCTGCGCGGTCCCGCGCCCCGCGAGGAGGTGCTCGCGCGCGGGCGGCGGTATCTGGAGGCGGGGGCCGACTGCGTGTACCCGATCGGGCTGGCGGACGAGGAGGAGATCCGGGCCCTGGCCGCGGGGCTGGGCGGGCCGGTCAACGTCCTGTTCAGGCCCGGGACCCCGGAACTCGGCAGGCTGGCGGAGCTGGGCGTGGCCAGGATCAGCTTCGGGGGCGGCCTGCACCAGGCGACGCACTCCTACGCCCAGGGCCTGTTCGCGAAGGTCAGGGAAGGCCACAACCCCTACTGACGGGAAGGCCGTAACCCCTGCTGGACGGGAGGGCCGTAACCCCTGCTGACCAACGGGGAAGCCCGCGGTCCTGTCTGAGTCGTGCCGGACGTACGCTTGCGCTCGTGCTTGTCGCCGCGGCCGTCTGCCCGCCCACCCCGCTGGTCGTGCAGGTGATGCCCGACCTCCGCTCCGCCTGCCACACCGCCATCGCCGCCCTGCGCGCGGCCCGTCCCGACGCGCTGCTCGTGGTGGGCGGCGCAGAGACCACCACCGCGTACGACGCCACCGCGGCCGGCACCCTGCGCCCTTGGGGCCTGGACCACACCACGGGCCCGGGCGAGCCCGTGCTCCCGCTGTCGCTGACCGTCGCCCGCCTGCTCATGAACGACGCCCCCGACGGCTTCCAGAGCGTGGCCTCAGACGCCACGACCGACGAATGCCGCGAGCTGGGCGAGGAACTGGGCAAGAGCGCGGACAGGGTGGCGCTGCTGGTCATGGCCGACGGCTCGGCCTGCCTCAGCCCCAGGGCGCCGGGCAGGTACGACGACGCGGCAGGGCCGTACAACGACCGCATAGGCAGGGCCGTCGCCGACGGAGACCCCGCCGCGCTCGCCGCCCTCGACCCCGGGGAGGCCGACCGGTTGTGGGTGGGCGGCCGGGCCGCGCTGCAGGTGCTGGCGGGGGCCGCGGGTGCGGGGACGTTCGAGGGGCGGCTGCTGATGGCCGCGGCGCCGTACGGCGTGGGTTATCTCGCGGGGCTGTGGACGACCTGACGCTTCGGCACCGGGATCCTCATCAGGTCGCGGGCCGGCACGACCTCGCCGTCGAAGCTGCGGCGTACCTCAGCGGTGAAGGCCGGCTCGTCGGCGAAGCCGTACCGCTCGGAGAAGTGGGTGAGCACCAGCCTGCGCACGCCCGCGTCCGCGGCCACCAGCCCCGCCTCGAACGCCGTCAGATGCCCGTGCTCCTTGGCCAGCGCGCTCTCTGAGGACAGGAACGTGGACTCGATCACCAGCAGGTCCACGCCGGAGGCCAGCTCGAAGACGGAGTCGCAGAGCCGGGTGTCCATCACGAACGCCATGCTCTGGCCGGGTTTGGGCACGCTGCACTCGTCGAGGGTGACGCCGCGGACGGAGCCGGTGCGCTGGAGTTCGCCGACCTCGGGGCCGCGGATGCCGTGGGCGGCCAGCTTCTCGGGGAGCATGCGGCGGCCGGCCGGCTCCTGGACGCGGTAGCCGTAGGACTCGACGGGGTGTGACAGGCGGCGGGCGATGAGCGGGCCGACGCCGGCCAGGGCGCCGGAGAGGGGATGTTCGGCGATGACCGAGGTGTCGGCGAAGGCGGCGGCGTGGCGGAGCCTGCGCCAGTAGGTCTCGCCGGAGCCGGGGAAGACCGCGCGCACCGGGTGCCTGACCCGGTCGCGGGCGATGCGCTGGACGACGCCCGGCACCCCCAGGCAGTGGTCGCCGTGGAAGTGCGTCAGGCAGAGCCAGTGGACGTCGTGCGAGCTCAGCCCCGCGTGTACCATTTGCCGCTGCGTGCCCTCGCCCGGGTCGAACAGGAAGCCTTGTCCGTCCCAGCGCAGAAGGTACCCGTTGTGGTTACGGTGTCGGGTAGGAACAGCGCTGGACGTGCCCAGCACCACGAGCTCACGTGAGGACACGATGACCACGGTCTCTTTCGCCGAGGTGCCCACGCCTGTGGGCACGTTCGTGCTGGCCGTCACGGAGGTCGGCCTCGTCGCGTCGGGCTGGGGATCCCGCGCCCGGCTGGTCGGCGGGCTCGACCTGCCTGAAGTTCATGATGCGGATCGTACGGCCTCCGCCGTCGCCGAGCTCAACGATTATTTCGCCGGCGGGCTGAAGACGTTCGAGACGCCGATCGACTGGCGGCTCATGTCCGGCTCGCGGCTTCAGGTGCTGCGCGCTCTGCACCAGGTCCCGTACGGCGCCGCCGTCACCTACGGCGAGCTGGCCAGGCGCGCCGGCTCCAGCGTGCCCGCCCGCGGCATCGGCTCGATCATGGGCTCCAACCCGATCCCGATCGTCGTGCCCTGCCACCGCGTCATCGCGGGCAACGGGCTGGGCGGGTTCAGCGGCGGCGAGGGCGTGGAGACCAAGCGGTGGCTGCTGACCCACGAGGGTTACCTGCAACCGACACTCCTTGATCTCTAGCACACTTGTCGTGTGCGCCAGCAGCCAGTCATCGCCGTCGTGGGTCCCACCGCGGCAGGAAAGTCCGATCTCGCCGTGGACCTCGCCCTCCGGCTGGGGGGCGAGTGCGTCAACGCCGACTCCATGCAGCTCTACCGCGGCATGGACATCGGCACGGCCAAGCTCACTCCCGAGGAGCGGCGCGGGGTCCCGCACCACCTGCTGGACGTCTGGGACGTGACCGTGGCGGCCAGCGTGGCCGAGTACCAGAAGCTGGCCAGGTCCGTGATCGACGCCGTCGAGGTGCCCGTGCTGGTCGGCGGCAGCGGCCTGTACGTGCGGGCGGCCATCGACGAGCTGGAGTTCCCCGGCACCGATCCGGAGATCAGGGCCAGGCTCGAAGCCGAGCTGGCCGAGCGCGGCCCGGCCCCCCTCTACGAGCGGCTGCGGGAGAGCGACCCCACCGCGGCCGCGGTCATCCTGCCGAGCAACGGCCGCCGCATCGTGCGCGCGCTGGAGGTGATCGAGCTGTCCGGCCGCCCGTTCTCGGCCACCATGCCCTCCTACGACGCCGTCTACCCGAGCGTCCAGATCGGCCTCGAAGTGCCCAGGCCGGTGCTGGACGAGCGGATCGAGGTCAGGGTCGGGCGCATGTGGGAGGCGGGCCTGGTCGACGAGGTACGCGCGCTGCTCGGCCAAGGACTGGCCGAGGGCCGTACGGCCGGTCGCGCCCTCGGGTACGCCCAGGTCATCCGCTTCCTGGAGGGCGAGTGGAGCGAGGAACAGGCCATGGCCGAGACGGTGAGGCTGACCAGGCGCTTCGCCCGCCGCCAGGAGTCCTGGTTCCGGCGGGATCCGCGGGTGTGCTGGCTGCCGTACGACGCCCCGGATCTACTTGACCGATCCCTCGCGCGAATCACCGGACACCCGTACGCATAAACTCCTACAATGCGCTTTCTCAAGGGGCACGGCACCGAGAACGATTTCGTCATCCTGCCTGATCCCGACGGCGAGGTCGATGTCTCGGCCGCGCTCGTCGCCAAGATCTGTGACAGGAGAGCCGGCATCGGCGCCGACGGCGTGCTCCGGGTGGCGCGTACGAAGCAGAGCCCGGAGGTGGCCGAGCAGGCGTCCGCGGCCGAGTGGTTCATGGACTACCGCAATTCCGACGGCAGCATGGCCGAGATGTGCGGCAACGGTGTGCGCGTGTTCGCCCGTTACCTGCTCGACGCGGGGCTGGAGGATTCCTCGGAGTTCGGGGTGGCGACCAGGGGCGGCGTACGCAGGATCCGCGTCGAGCCGAACGGCGACATCACGGCGGACATGGGCAGGCCCGTCGTCCACGGCGAGAGCGTGGCATCGGTGGGCGGCCAGGAATACCCCGGGCTCCACGTCAACATGGGCAACCCCCACCTGGCGTGCGCCATCGGCGACCCCGTCGTCCAGCTCGACCTCGACCACCAGCCGGGCTTCGACCCCGCCGTCTTCCCCACCGGGGTCAACATCGAGCTGTTCAACCCGGTGGGCACCAGCCGCGCCGTCATGCGCGTCCACGAGCGCGGCTCGGGCGAGACCCGCTCCTGCGGCACCGGCGCGGTGGCCACGGCCGTCGCCGCCGCGCACCTGTCGGGCGACACCACCGGCACGTGGACGATCGAGGTGATGGGCGGCACGCTGACGGTCATCCTCGACGAGGACACGAGCTACCTGTCGGGCCCCGCTGCCATCGTCGCCCGCGGCGAACTGATGCTTGCAGAATGAAGTTCTAATAGGGGATGCTGGGTCTACTTCACGAACTGAGAGGTGGACATGGCTGACCCACGCACCACCGCGATCCAGGTCAAGGGGCCGATCGGTCAGATCGGCGGCGGGTTCATGATCTCCCGGGAGGCCAAGGCGGTCTGCGAGGAGTACGGCCTGCGCCCCCGCGAGCTCTACTTCCGAGGCCGCTGCGGCGTGCTCGGCGAGTGCGACGCGGACGTGGTCACCGCGGTCGCCGTCTTCTTCCCCTCCAACCACGTCGATGAGAACTGGAACGGCGGCCGCAAACTCGCCGCCGACCGCGCCGTCGAGCTCTACGCCGAGGCGTGCCACGCCTGGGGCAGGCGCAAGCTGGGCGACTACGAGGGCTGCGCCAGGATCGCCGAGCTGCTCCAGCCGGTCGTCGAGCATGCCTCGCCCGTCGGGGCGCCCCTGTTCGCGGGCTGGCGGGCCGTGCCGCTGCCCGGCGACCCGCCCGCCAGGGCCACCCAGCTCATGCACGTCGTACGCGAGTTGCGCGGCGGCCTGCACGCCAACGCCGTGATCGCGGCCGGGCTGCACCCCCTGGACGCGACACTCGCCACCGATCATGGCGGAACGCCGTTCGGGCAGTCGGCCGGCCAGGCGATCGCCAGGTTCTTCGAGTGGCCGGAGCCGTACGCCGTACCCGGGGCGGAGGTCATCGCGGTACGCGCGGCCGTGGAGGAGACCACCGACGATCTCATGGCGGAGGTGTTTTCGGTCCTCGCCGACGGCGAATCGGACGAGCTGATCGAGCTTCTGCGTTTTGGGCACGCCCGTTGACCTGGCAGACTGACTGCCCATGGACGTGGACATCTGGGCCTGGGTCGGCGACACCCAGCAGCAGCTTTCCGAGGCGGGCAACGTTGGCCTCGCCATGGCGCTGGGAGACCTCCCTGCACAGGCCTATGAGGGCCGATATCCCCAGCTCGACGTCATGGCCCCGGCCATCGCGCAGCAGGCCGAGACCCTGGAGCTGCCCTGGCTCGAGTTCTACGCCCGCTACTGGCACCTGATCGGCCGCGTCGGCAACCGGGCGCAGGGGGCCGTCGCCATCGACGACGCCCGGCAGCTTCTGACGTTCGCCCAGCGCGAAGACGTGCGCGAATGCCCCGCCGCCCCGGCCGCGGTCGAGGCACTGGCCATCGTGTGGGCCAACGCCGACGGGCCCGGCCACGCGGCCGAGCGTCTTGAGACGCTGGGGGCCTACCTCGAGGACATGAGCCCGGAGAAGCCCGCCTTCGCCGGCCTCGTGACCCAGTACATCGCCGCCCTCATCGACGCGGGCAAGGCCGGCGAGGCCGTGACCTACGCCGAGTCCGCCGTCGAGCGGCTGCGCACGGCCGGGCGCGAGGCGAGCTGGGAGCTCGGCGCGGAGAGCGCCCGTGCGCTGCTGGCCGCCGACCGGCCGGAAGACGCGCTCAACGCGCTGCAGTCCGCGGCCGGCTTCCAGGCCGACGACCCGGTGGCCAAGGAGCACCGCGACGGCGTGCGCCGCGCGCTGATCCTGGCCACGCTGGACCGCATCGCCGAGGCCGTGGACGCGCTGCCCGACCTCGACGTCGTGGGCGACCACCCGCGCGTGTGGGTCGAGTGGGCGCGGGCCGTCGACAAGCTGGCCTCCTCCTCGCAGATCACCAACACCTGGCAGCTCGGCCGCGTCCTGCGTCAGTGGACCGACTACTTCGGCATGATGGGCGGCTACCGCGCCCGCGTCGAGCTCGCGCTGGTCGCGGGCGACCTGGCCCTGGCCAGGCAGGGCGTGTGGCAGGCCAGGCTGCTGGCCGACGTCGCCGAGTCCGGCGCCGCGGAGCTGCGCGAGCCCGGTGACGTGACCGAGCGCATCGCCGCGCTGCGCGCCGCCACCGAGGCCGCCACCGAGCCTGCGCCGCCCGGCCCGCTGACCGAGCGGGTCGGTCTCTTCGACGCCGCCGACGGCTTCAACGCCGACCCCGAGAAGTGGGTGGGCTGGCTGGCCCCGCTGTCCGGGCAGGACGTCGAGGCCACCCGCCGCCACACCACCACGCTGGGCTTCCTCGGCTACCCTGCCACGGGCGCCGACATCTACTGGAAGCTGCTCGTCGACACCGGCGACATCGCCACCGCCGACCCCGACGACGTGGCCTACCTGACCACGCTGCTCGTCGAGGCCCGCCAGGACGAGCGGCTGGAGCAGATGGCCGCGTTGCTGCCGCACGCCGCCCAATACCTCGCGCTCGCCCGCCTGCACAGCGCCCGTGAGCGCTGGCAGGAGACGCTCGACGCCGCCGAGCACGCCGTCACGGCCGGGGCCGGGCTCGACGCCCGTCGCCTGCTGTCCGGCTCCGCCCAGCAGCTCGACCACAACGCCAGGGCCGCCGAGGTGCTGCTCGAAGTGCTCGACGAGCTGGTCGAGGAAGACGTCTGGCGCATGATCGTCATGGCCACCTCGGCGGAGGACTGGGAGACCGTGCGCAAGGGCGCGGCCAAGATCGGCATGCCGGTCAAGAGCAAGGAAGGGCCGATCGAGGAGGAGATGGGCCTCATCAGGCTCATCCTGCCCGCGCCCGACGGCGGCCAGCGTCAGGTGTTGTCCATCCGCACCGGTCCCGCCACCGCCAGGCTGGCCCTGCCGCAGCCGCGCGGCATGGACTACAACGCCGGTGACCTGGTCGTGTTCGACCCGCAGCTCCTTGAGCCTGTCCCCGACGACCCGCAGGAGCAGCAGAACTTCGTGCCGCCGTTCGCGGCGGTGCGCATCCTGCGGCCCGGTGGTTACACCAGCTACTTCTTCGACGGCGCCGCGCCGAGCGAGGAGGACTGGGCGGAGTTCACCGAGGTCATGGCCGAGCGCGGGTGGCCGATGTGGGTCTACAGCGACGAGAACTACACCATCACCCATCCGACCAGCTCCGATCCGCTGCCGGGGGTGTTCGGCTGGGTCGCGGTGCCGCCCGACGTGTCGCCTTCCGAGGTTGACGCGCTGCTCGACGACGCGACCGAGCGCTGGGTGCATCCGCTGGCCTGGCTCGACCTGGCCAGGGAGATCGACGTCGAGGTCGAGCGGCACGAGCGGATCGTCAAGGAATACGGGCTCTAGGAGTCTCGCATGCTGGAGCGATTCCGGCTCGACGGCAAGGTCGCGATCGTCACCGGCGCCTCCGCCGGGCTGGGGGTCGCCTTCGCCCGTGGCCTGGCAGAGGCGGGCGCCGACGTGGTGGTCGCCGCGCGGCGCAAGGAGCGGCTGGAGGAGACGCGGCGGCTGGTCGAGGAGACCGGCCGCCGGTGCCTGGCCGTCCGGACGGACGTGTCGCGGCCCGAGGACTGCGACGCGCTCGTGGCCGCCGCCGTCGAGGCCATGGGCGGCGTCGACGTGCTGATCAACAACGCGGGCATCGGGACTGCCGTGCCCGCGCTGCGTGAGACGCCCGAGGAGTTCCGGCAGGTGATCGAGGTCAACCTGTACGGCAGCTACTGGATGGCGCAGGCGTGCGCGCGGGTGATGCGGCCCGGCTCCTCGATCGTGAACATCGGCAGTGTGCTCGGCCAGACCACGGCCGGGCTCCCGCAGGCCGCCTACAGCGCGTCCAAGGCGGGCATCATCGGCCTCACCCGCGACCTGGCCCAGCAGTGGACCGGGCGGCGGGGCATCCGGGTCAACTGCCTGGAGCCCGGGTTCTTCTCCTCGGAGATGACCGAGCAGTACAAGCCGGACTATCTGGAGCGGGTGACGGAGACGCGGGTCGTGATGAAGCGGGCCGGGGATCCCGTGGAGCTGGTGACGGCGGCGGTGTTCCTGGCCAGTGACGCGGCCTCGTACATCACCGGGGTGACGCTGCCGGTGGACGGCGGGATCCTGATCACCTAGGTCATTTGAGCACGTTGTGCTGGGCGGCGAGGTAGCCGGCGTGGAAGCGGGTTCTGGCGCCCAGCCGTTCGCAGAGCACCTGGACGCGGCGTTGCACCGTGCGGGGGCTGAGGCCGAGCTGGCGGGCGATGGCGTCGTCCTTCATGCCGGCCGCCAGCAGGGCCAGGACCTCCGTGTCGGCGGCCTGGGGCCAGGATTCCGGTTCCAGGGAGTCGGCGGTGAGGCGCAGGGGGACGGCGGCCCGCCAGAGGGTCTCGAACAGGCCCACCAAGGCGTCCAGGAGCGCCGAGGGGTGGACGACCAGGGCGCTTTCCACGGCGCGGTCCTCGTCGGAGACCAGCGGGAGGACCGCGGTGCGGGCGTCGGCGATGGCGAGCTTGACCGGGACCTGGCCGAGCCTGGCCTGCTCTCCGTCGGCGATGGCGCGACGGGTGTGGGCGAGCATGCCGGGTTGCTCGAAGGCCAGCGGGCTGTAGATGCCGCGGGTGACGGGGGCGCCCTGGCGGGCGGCGCGCTGACGGTTCTCGCGGTCGTCGCTGATGTCCACCGCGTACGGCGGATGCACCAGCACCAGCATCTCCTGGCCGGCGTTGCGTTCGAGCTGGAGATAGCGGCGGGCCACGGCGTCGCGGCCCGTCACCACCTCCAGGACCTCCTCCGGGTGCGGGCCGCTGCGCTCGGCGACCTCGGTGGCCAGGAGCGCGGCGGCGGCGCGGCTGTGGGTGATCTCCTCCTGGCGGCGGGCGACGAGGATGTCGATGGCGACGTTCGGGGGAGTGGCGACGACGCGAAGGGGGCGGCCGGCCACGCGGGAGAACAGGCCGAGGTCCTCCAGCCTGGGCAACATGCGGCGGATGGCGGCGGCGGAGGAGCCGGTCTCGGCGGCGAGCTGGCTCAGCGTCGCCGGGCCGTGCCGGAGCAGGGCTCGGTAAGCGGTCTCCTCGGCGACGGTGACGCCGAGCCCTTCGAGTAAGCGCCGCTGCGCCATGTCGCCCTTTCCCCTGCGGTGAACCATCAGCGTACTGGTACGTTGCCGCGAATGATCTCCCCTTACGTGCGTTCGTACCAGTCCCCAGACTGGACGCCGTGTAGGACATGCATGGGGCGGGACGCCTCGCCCTTTGGGTAGCTCTTGTTCCGGCGAGTCCTGGACTCTATGGTCGTTGCGTAGTCCGGTTCTTGTTGCGCATTAAGGAACAACCGGAGGCACCATGAGTCGTCCTCGTTTGGTGATCGTGGGAGCGGGGATCGTGGGCTGCGCCCTCGCCGACGAGCTCACCGAGCGGGGGTGGACGGACGTCACGGTCGTCGACCAGGGCCCGCTCTTCGCCGCCGGAGGCTCCAGTTCACACGCCCCCGGCCTCGTCTTCCAGACGAACCCGTCGAAGACCATGACCGAGTTCGCCGCCTACACGGTCGGGAAGTACGCGGAGCTCGGCGAGCGGTGCTTCCAGCAGGTCGGCGGGCTGGAGGTGGCCACCACCCCCGAGCGCTGGACCGACCTGCACCGCAAGCACGGCTGGGCCGAGTCGTGGGGCGTCGAGGGGCGGCTGCTCGACGCCGCCGAGTGCGCCGGATTATGGCCGCTGCTCGATCGGGACAAGGTGCTCGGCGGGTTCCACGTGCCCAGCGACGGGCTGGCGGCGGCGGTCGCCTGCGGGCAGACGCAGGCCGAGCGGGCCATCGAGCGCGGGGCCCGGTTCCTGCCCGGACACACGGTGGTCGGCATCGAACAGCGGGGCGGGCGGGCCACCGGGGTCACGGTCGTGGCCTCGGGAGAGCACCGGACCATCGCCGCGGACGTGGTGGTGTGCGCGGCGGGCTTCTGGGGGCCCTCGATCGGCAGGATGGCCGGGCTGACCGTGCCGCTGCTGCCCCTGGCCCACCAGTACGCCAAGTCCGGCCCCCTGGCCATGGACGGGCAGGGCCCGATCCTCCGCCACCAGGACCGCGACCTGTACTTCCGCAAGCACGGCGACCGCATCGGCATCGGCTCCTACGCGCACCGCCCCATGCCGGTCACCCAGGACGAGATCGGCCCCAAGGGCACCACGATGCCGTCGGTGCAGGCGTTCACCTCGGACGACTTCGACCCCGCCTGGCGCGACGCGGTCGAACTGCTGCCCGCGCTGGCCGAGTCCAAGTACGAGGACGGCATCAACGGCGTCTTCTCCTTCACCCCCGACGGCTTCCCGCTGATCGGCGAGGCGCCGCATCTCGACGGGTTCTGGCTGGCCGAGGCCGTCTGGGTGACGCACTCGGCGGGGGTCGCGCGGGCGCTGGCCGAGGTGCTGGTGGACGGGCACTCCGGGTTCGACCTGCATGAATGTGAGCTCAACCGGTTCGAGCAGACGCAGGTGTCGCCCGCGTTCGTCGAGGAGCGGGGCAAGCAGAACTTCGTCGAGGTGTACGACGTCATCCATCCGCTGCAGCCGATGGAGTCGCCGCGGCCGTTGCGGACGAGCCCGTTCTACGCGCGGCAGCGGGAGCTGGGCGGGCACTTCCTGGAGGCGGCCGGGTGGGAGCGGCCGCACTGGTTCGAGGCGAACGCGCCCCTGCTGGAGGATCTCGCTCAGCGTCACGATTCCGAGGCGCTCGTGGGCGCCGCCCAGCGGGACGCGTGGGCGGGCCGCTACTGGTCGCCGATCGCCGCCGCGGAGTCGTACGCCACCAGGGAGCAGGTCGCGCTGTACGACATGACTCCGCTCAAGCGCATCGAGGTCAGCGGGCCCGGGGCGGCGGCGTTCCTGCAACGGATGACGACGAACAACGTGGACAGGAAGCCCGGCTCGGTCACCTACACGCTGCTGCTCGATGTCAAGGGCGGCATCCGGTCGGACCTCACGGTGGCGCGGCTGGAGGAGGACACGTTCCAGGTCGGCGCGAACGGCAACCTCGACCTCGACTGGCTGACCCGGCACGCGCCGGGCGGGGTGCGGGTGCGGGACCTGACGCCGGGCACGTGCTGTGTCGGCGTGTGGGGGCCGTGGGCCAGGGAGCTCGTGCAGGGACTGACCGACATGGATCTGTCGCACGAGAACTTCCGCTACTTCGGCTGCAAGAGCGGATATGTCGGGCATGTTCCGGTGTTGGCGCTGCGCGTCTCGTATGTCGGCGAGCTGGGCTGGGAGTTGTACACCACCGCCGACATGGGACTCAAGCTCTGGGACACCCTGTGGGCGCCCGGGCGGGCGATCGCCGCCGGACGGGCCGCGTTCAACAGTCTGCGGGTGGAGAAGGGGTACCGGCTCTGGGGGGTGGACATGACCAGCGAGCACAACCCGTACGAGGCGGGGCTGGGGTTCGCCGTCAAGGCGGACAAGGACTTCATCGGCCGCGACGCCCTCGCCAAGGAGGTCACCAGGAAGCTCGTCCCGCTGCTCAGCGCCGAGGTGGTCATGGGCAAGGAGCCGGTCGGGCACGACGGCCGCACGGTCGGGTACGTCACGAGTGCCGCCTACGGTCACACCATCCAGCACCCCATCGCCTACGCCTGGTTGCCGATCGAGCTCACAGAGCCCGGGACGCACGTGGATATTTCCTACTTCGGCCGCCGCGTTCCCGCGGAGGTCGCCGCCGAGCCGCTGTACGACCCCGGGATGGAGAAGATCAGGCGTTGACCCACCCCGACTTCCTCTGGCGCAACCCCGACCCCAAGCCCGCCTACGACGTGGTGATCGTGGGCGGCGGCGGGCACGGCCTGGCCACCGCCTATTACCTGGCCAGGAACCACGGCATCACGAACGTCGCCGTCCTGGAGCGGGGCTGGCTGGCCGGCGGCAACATGGCCCGCAACACCACGATCATCCGCTCCAACTACCTGTGGGACGAGAGCGCCGCGATCTACGAGCACTCGCTGAAGCTGTGGGAGGGACTGAGCGAGGAGCTCGACTACGACCTGCAGTTCAGCCAGCGCGGCGTGCTCAACCTGGCGCACAACCTGGGCGACGTACGCGAGGGCAGGCGCCGGGTGAACGCGAACCGGCTCAACGGCGTGGACGCCGAGTGGCTGGACGCGGACGAGGTCAAGAAGTTCTGTCCGGTCATCAACGTGTCCCAGCGGGCCCGCTATCCCGTCATGGGGGCAACGTTGCAGCGGCGCGGGGGCATCGCCAAGCACGATCACGTGGCCTGGGCGCTGGCACGCAAGGCGGACGCGTATGGGATCGACCTCATCCAGGGTTGCGAGGTGACCGGGTTCGAGATCACGGACGACCGGGTGACGGCCGTGCGGACCTCGCGCGGCCGGATCGCCGCGGGGAAGGTCGCGCTCGCGGCGGCCGGGCACACCTCGGTGCTGGCCGCGCGGGCCGGGATCCGGCTGCCGCTGCAGTCGCACCCCCTCCAGGCGCTGGTGTCGGAGCTGCTGGAGCCGGTGCTCGACTGCGTGGTCATGTCGAACGCCGTGCACGTGTACGTCAGCCAGGCCCACAAGGGGGAGCTGGTCATGGGGGCGGGGATCGACGCGTACAACTCCTACGGGCAGCGCGGCGGTGTCCACGTCATCGAGGCGCAGATGGCGGCGGCGCTGGAGCTGTTCCCGATCTTCAGCCGGGTACGCGTGCTGCGCACCTGGGCCGGCATCGTGGACGTCTCCCCGGACGCCTCGCCCATCATCGGCCCCACCCCGGTCGAGGGCCTGTACATCAACGCCGGCTGGGGCACCGGCGGCTTCAAGGCCACCCCCGGCTCCGGCTGGGTGTACGCCCACACCCTCGCCCACGAACGACCCCATCCGCTGGCCGAGCCGTTCGCGCTGGAGAGGTTCACCACGGGGGCGCTCATCGACGAGCACGGCGCGGCGGCGGTGGCCCACTGATGCTGCTCATCGACTGCCCGCACTGCGGGACCCGCGACGAGAACGAGTTCCACTACGGCGGCCAGGCCGGGATCGCCTACCCGCGGACGGAGACCTCCGACGAGGAGTGGGCCGCCTACGTCTTCCTGCGCGACAACCCCAAGGGCTGGTTCCACGAGCGGTGGTTCCACGTGCACGGCTGCCGGACCTGGTTCGACGTCGAGCGGCACACGGTCACCCACGAGATCAGGAAGGCTCCATGAGGTTCACCTTCGACGGCCGTCCCCTGCGGGGCGAGCCCGGTGACACGCTGGCCGCCGCCCTCCTGCGTAACGGGGTGAAGGTGGTGGGCCGCAGTGTGGAGCTCGGCCGCCCGCGCGGCGTCTTCACCGCCGGCCCCGAGGAGCCGAACGCGCTGGTACGGGTGGGCGCCGACCCGATGCTGGCGGCGACGACGGTGGAGCTGTACGACGGCCTGGAGGCGTGGAGCCTGCGCGGCAAAGGGCGGGTGGACCTGGACGCCGTGGACGAGCGCCGTTGTGACAAGGGGTACCTGCACTGCGACGTGCTGGTGGTCGGCGGCGGGCCCGCCGGGCTGGCCGCGGCCGTGGCGGCCGGGCGGGACGGCGCGCGGGTGATCCTCCTGGACGAGCAGCCCCGGCTGGGCGGCGACCTGCTGAACTCCCGCGTGCTCCTCGACGGCGCTCCCGCGCTGGACTGGGTGGACGGGCTGGACCTGCCCGGTCGCGTGCTCACCAGGACGACCGCCGTCGGCTACTACGACCACAACTACGTGGTGGCGGTGGAACGGCGCTCGCGCGGTGAGCGGTTGTGGCACATCCGGGCGCGCAGGGTGGTGCTGGCGACGGGGGCGCACGAGCGCTCGCTCGCCTTCCCCGGCAATGACCGCCCCGGGGTGATGCTGGCCTCCGCCGCCCGCGCCTACGCCAATCGGTACGGGGTCGCGCCCTGGCGGCGGGCCGTGGTGTTCGCGTGCGCGGACTCCGGGTACGAGGCGGCGCGGGACCTGGCGGCGGCCGGCGTGGAGATCGCCGCCGTCGTCGATCCCCGCGCCGAGGCGTCCCAGGTGGTGACCGGTACGACCGGTGACGCGGACGGCGTGCTGACCGGCGTCCAGGTGGGCTCGGCGCACTACGAGGCCGACCTGCTGGCCGTGGCCGGTGGCTGGAACCCGGCGGTGCACCTGTTCAGCCAGTCGCAGGGGCGGGTGCGGTTCGACGAGGACCTGCAGGCGTTCGTGCCGGGCACGTCGGCGCAGGCCGAGCGGTCGGCCGGGGCCTGCAGGGGCCTGTACGGCACGCGGGAGGCGATCGCCGACGGCTACGCCGCTGGGGCGGACGGGCACGGGTTGCGGGTGCCGGAGTGCGACGAGAGTCCCCTCAGGCCGCCGGCCGCCCTTTGGACCGTTGAAGGAACCTCGGACGAGCCCGCGTTCGCGGACCTGCATCGGGACGTGACCGTGGCCGATCTGGCCAGAGCGGCGGGGACCGGGATGCGGTCGGTGGAGCACGTCAAGCGGTACACCACCGCGGGCACCGGGGCCGATCAGGGTAAGACGTCGGGCGCTGTCGTCGTCGGCGTCATGTCGGCGCTCCTCGGCGCGGCACCCGGCCAGATGGGGACGACGACGTTCCGGCCCCCGTACACGCCGGTCTCCTTCGCCACCCTCGCGGGACGCGACCGCGGCGCGTTGTCCGACCCCGTCAGGACCACCGCCATGCACGACGCGCACGTCGCCGCGGGAGCGGTGTTCGAGGACGTCGGCCAGTGGAAACGGCCCTGGTACTTCCCCCGGGACGGCGAGCCGATGGAGGCGGCCGTGCGGCGCGAGTGCCACGCGACCAGGACCTCCGTGGCGGCCATGGACGCCTCGACGCTGGGCAAGATCGACATGCGGGGCGCGGACGCGGGCGCGTTCCTCGACCGGATCTACACGAACATGTACTCCACCCTCGCCGTCGGCGCCTGCCGCTACGGGCTGATGTGCGGGGCGGACGGGATGGTGATCGACGACGGCACCACGACCAGGCTCGCCGAGGACCACTTCCTCATGACCACGACCACGGGCAACGCCGCCGCGGTGCTCGACTGGCTGGAGGAGTGGCACCAGACGGAGTGGCCGGACCTGGAGGTGTCGTTCACCTCGGTCACCGACCACTGGGCGACCGTGGCCGTGGCGGGCCCGCGCGCCAGGGAGGTCGTCGGGGCCGTCGCGCCGGAGGCGCTCGACCTGGCGTTCATGCGGTACGCGGCCACCGACGTGCTGGGTGTGCCGGGGCGGGTGTTCAGGATCAGTTTCTCGGGTGAGCTGGCGTACGAGGTGAACGTGCCCTGGGCGTACGGCAGGGCGCTCTGGGAGGCGGTGCTGGGCCTGGGCGCGGTGCCGTACGGGACCGAGACCATGCACGTGCTGCGCGCCGAGAAGGGGTTCGCCATCGTCGGCCAGGAGACCGACGGCACCGTCACCCCGCAGGACCTCGGCATGTCGTGGATCGTCTCCCGCCGCAAGCCCGACTACGTGGGCAAGCGCTCCCATGCCCGCCCCGACACCGTGCGGAGCGGTCGCAAACGGCTGGTCGGCGTCCTGCCCGACGATCCGGCGGCGTTCGTGGACGAGGGCGCGCAACTCCTCGCTCCCGGCGGATCCCCGCCGATGCTCGGGTACGTGACCTCCAGTTACCGCAGCGCGGCGCTCGGGCGCACGTTCGGCCTGGCCCTGGTGAAGGACGTCGAGCCCGGTGACCGGCTCACCGCCGTGTCCGGGGGACCGGCGCAGCCGGTGACCGTCGTGGAGCCCGTCTTCTACGACCCGGAGAACGCCCGTCGTGACGGCGACCCGGCCGCGCCGCCTCCGTGGGAGGGCGAGGTCCGCGCGGAGAGTCCCGCCGCCGCGTTCGCCGCGAGGTTCGAGGAGGCGAGCGGCGCTGAGGCGCGGCTGCGGGAGGTGCCGTTCGAGCCGATGTGGGAGGTGCGCGGCGCGGATCCGGGCGTGGGGCTGCGGCTGGGGCCGACCTGGTGGCTTGTGTCAGGAAATATCGTGCCTCGTCCTGGGTGGGTGGACGTCTCGGGACAGCGGACGATCCTGGAGCTGTCGGGTTCGGCGGCAGAGGACGTCCTGATCACCGGCTGCCCCCTTGACCTGCACACCCTCCAAGGCCACGCCCACACCCTCCTGGGCAAGACCGCGGTCATCCTCGAACGCCGGGCCCCGGACACCTACCGGATCTACGTCAGGTCTTCCTTCACGAGCTACCTGGCGGAGTGGCTCCTTGACGCGATTCACGCGTTTTAGGGATATATCTGGGCATTACCTAGACTTTACGAAAAACGGAAAGTCTGGGGGCGGGTGTGCGGGTACGAGCGTTCATGGCCGGTACGGCCACGGTGGCGATGCTGGCCGGTTGCGGAGGGCTCGAAGCGCAGTCGACGGGCGGCGGGAAGAGCACGAAAGCGGACTCCGCCTCGATCTCGGATGCGAAGAAGAAACTGGGCAAACTCACGGTCAAAGGCCGTGCCCCCAAGACGGGGTTCGACCGCGACGAGTTCGGCACCCCCTGGTCCGACGTGGACCACAACGGCTGCGACACCCGCAACGACATCCTCAAGCGCGACATGGAGGACGAGACGTTCAAGTCCGGCACCCATGACTGCATCGTCCTGACCGGCACCCTGCACGACCCGTACAGCGGCAAGACCATCAAGTTCGAGCGCGGCCAGAACACCAGCACCGCCGTCCAGATCGACCACGTGATCCCGCTGTCGGACGCCTGGCAGAAGGGCGCCGCGAAGTGGTCGGAGACCAAGCGCAAGGAGTTCGCCAACGACCCGCTGAACCTCATGGCCGTGGACGGCCCGCTGAACGGCCAGAAGAGCGACTCCGACGCCGCCACCTGGCTGCCGCCCCGCAAGGCCTACCGCTGCACGTACATCGCCAAGCAGATAGACGTGAAGTCGAAGTACGAGGTGTGGCTGACCTCGGCGGAGAAGACCGCGATGGAAGGCATCCTGGACAACTGCTGACCGGTACGTAAGATCACAAAGCATGCGTGTGACTAGATCCCGTGTGACCGCCGCCCTCGCCCTCCTCGCCACCGCCGCCCTGACGCCGACGCCCGCCCAGGCGAAGGCCGCCGTCAACGTCGTCGTGCTCGACTGGAACATCCAGGGCGAGATCGCCGACATGAAAGCCATCGCCAAGGTGATCCGTGACAACGGCGCCAACGTCGTCACGCTCCAGGAGGTCCACCGCAGGCCGGACGCCGACCAGGTGAAGCAGTTAGCCGACGAGCTCGGCTGGGACCTCACGGCCAACGCCCACTTCGGCGCGGGCGACAACCCGGGGCCGTGCGACGATCCGCAGCCGGGCAAGGCGGGCAACGCGATCCTGTCGTCGTACAAGATCGTGGAGCGCGTGACGATCCCGATCAGCGACTTCGCCACCTGCCCCGTCAACCGCTCGCTGGCCGGCGTCAAGCTCGACCTCGGCGGCGGCGCGGAGATCCGGGTCTTCACCACCCACCTGTCGCCCGGCCTGTCGGCGACCTCCACCAGCCGCCGCGAGGCCCAGGCCACCACGGTGCGCGACTACTTCGGCTCCCGCTCCCCGCTGATCCTCACCGGCGACTTCAACGCCCCGCCGACGGACGCGCTGTCGAAGAAGTTCGTCAGCACGGGCTGGACGGATACCGGCGCCAAGTACGCCAACAAGCCCACCCACGGCACCGCCCGCATCGACTACGTCTACACCCGAGGCGTCACCACGACCAGCGGTTCTGTGTTGTCGAGCACGCTGTCCGACCACCGTCCGCTCGTCATGAGAATGGTTCGCTGAGCGGCGCTCTCAACCGGAACAAGCCCGGCCCGCCTTCTCGGCGGGCCGGGCTTGGTGTCGGGGAATCAGTCGTCGTTGTCGTCGTTCCGCTCGGTCTCGTGCTTGGCGACCTTGCCCGAGGCGGCGTCCACGTCCACCTCGTGCTTGTCCGTGCCCTTGGTCAGTTCGAGCTCCCACACCTCAGGGCCAGTGCCCCGGCGGTCGAAGTCGAGTTCGCTGACCCAGGCCCCCGGCACCGCCTTGTGCGCGATGTCGATGGCCTGCTCGGCCGTGATCTTGGGGGCGGCTGCGGGCGCGGCGGCGGTGGCGGCGTAGGCGGCGCCACCGCCCGCGACCAGCGCGACGACTCCGGCACCTGCGACGATGAGCTTCTTCGTGATCTGCATGACTCCACGAAAGCGCCATCTCCGGTAATCACGCGCTAAACGATGGTTAAGGCGAGGAGAAGGCGGCCTCCACCCGGGCTCCACCGTCCCGCGACCTGGAGATGGTCAGGCCGCCGCCCGCCGACTCCGCGGTGCGCCGGGCGATGTCCAGCCCGAGCCCCGTCGAGCCGCCCCCGCTGTTCCCCCGCTCCAGCAGCGCCGGCTCGAACCCGGGGCTGGAGTCCTCCACGGTCAGCAGGGCGCCGGGAGGGCGCGGCCGGAGCCGTACGGACATGGAGACGCCTTCCGGGGTGTGCGCGAAGACGTTGCCGAGCAGCGCGTCCACGCACGCGGCCAGTTCCTCGGCGCCCACCGCGACCGGCAGCGGGCCGTCGGGCAGGGAGATCGACACCTCGCGTCCCTGGTCCTCGGCCAGCACGGACCAGAACCGTACCCGCTCGCCCACGACCTGTGCGGCGTCGCACGAGTCGCGCCCGGCCGAGCGCCGCCGCGCCTCCGTGATGACCGAGCTCACGGCCCTTTCCAGCGCGTCCACCCTGGCCTGCACCCGCGCCGCCTCCTCGGGGTCGCGCAGCGACTCGGCGTCCAGCCGCAGACCCGTCAACGGGGTACGCAGCCGGTGCGACAGATCGGCGACCGACTCCCGCTCGGCCACCAGCAACTCGTCGATCCGCCCCGCCAGATGGTTGAGCGCCAGCGCCACCGACCGCACCTCGGGAGGCCCGCCCGGTTCGGCCCGAGCGCTCAGATCACCGCCCGCGAGCCGGTGCGAGACCCGCGCCAGACCGTCCACCGGCCGCGTCACGGCCAGCGCCAGCCGGTCGGCCAGCACGATCCCCAGCACCACCAGCCCGAGCCCGAGCAGCGCCAGCGCCGCCCACGCCTCCCGCACGCCCCGCATCAGCTCGGCGTCCGGCACGAACACCCTGATCACGGCCGTGCCGTCCGGCGACTGCGCCGAGACCAGCACCTCCCTGCCCCCGGAGGTCTCCGCGGTGACGCTGCGGCCGGTCGCGGCCAGGCGTACCGCGTCGGACTCGGCGGCCTGGGCCCCCACCGTGCCCCCGCCGGGCAGGAACACCGTCACGGGCCGCGAAATCCGCTCCACCGCGAGCGTCAGGTCGGGCGCGCCCACATCGACCGCGACGGACTCGGCGGCGGCCGTGGCCCTGCTCATCGCGCCGTTCTCGGCCACGGCCCTGATCAGCAGCGCCATCGGCACCAGCAGCGCGATCAGCACCAGCGAGGTCGTCGCCGCGACGAGCAGCGCCAGCCAGCGCCTCATGACGGCTCGACGAGTTTGACGCCCACGCCGCGCACCGTGTGCAGGTAGCGCGGCTCGGCGGCCGTCTCGCCCAGTTTCCTGCGCAACCACGACAGGTGCACGTCCACGGTCTTGTCCGCGCCGCCGTACGGCAACTGCCACACCTCCGTCAGCAACTCCCGCTTGGTCACCACCTCGCCGGGCCGCGCCGCGAGATAGTGCAGCACGTCGAACTCCCGCGGCGTCAGATCCAGCGCCACGCCGTCGAGCATGGCCGTGCGCGCCCGCGGATCCACCCGCAACGCCCCCACCGCCAGCGGTTCGGGAGCCGCCCCACCGACCCGCCGCAACACGGCCCGCACCCGCGCGTCGAGCTGCGCCGCACTGTACGGCTTCACCACGTAGTCATCGGCCCCCGCATCCAGCACCGGCACCATCTCGGCGTCCCCGTCGCGCGCGGTCGCCACGATGACCGGCACCCGGCTCACGGCCCGCAACATCCGCAACAGCTCCACCCCGTCCATGTCGGGCAGGCCGAGGTCGAGCACGATCAGATCGGGCCTGTCCTGTACGGCCAGCCGCAGCCCGTCCAGCGCCGTGGGGGAGGAGGAGACGGCATGGCCGAGCTCCCGCAACCCTCGGCTGAGCGCCGTGCGGATCGTCACGTCATCCTCGATGAGCAAGATGTCGGGCATATACCGAACGTAGACGGTCAACGGCGATGTGTTGGGCACCCTTAGCATCGCCTTAACCTGGCCTTAGCCGTACATGGGGGAACCTGGCGCCGATGAAGAAGCTGCTCGATGGGGGGACCTGGCGCCGATGAAGAAGCTGCTCGATGGGGGGACCTGGCGCCGATGAAGAAGCTGCTCGATGGGGGGACCTGGCACCGATGAAGAAGCTCGTCGATGGGGGGACCTGGCACCGATGAAGAAGCTCATCCTTGCCTGGGCCGTCACCGCACTCGCCGCGACCGGCGCCGCCGTGGCGGTCCTCGGCCTCCTCGGCAACAGCCTCACCGGCACCGGCAGCCACGTCCTCACCCAGCCGGAGATCCACGCCGCCCTGGCCACCGCCACCACGCGGGCCGCCGCCCCGGGAAGCCCCGCGCCGTCGCAGACGTCGCAGAGCAAGCTGATCCGCAGCGCGGGCGGCACCGTCATCGCCTCGTGCGACGGCGACCTGGTCACCCTCCGCTCGTGGAGCCCGGCCCAGGACTACTCGGTGGACGAGGTGGAGCCCGGACCGGCCAGGGAGGCGAAGGTGGAGTTCGAGCCGGGAGAAGGCGAAGAGATCGAGCTCAAGATCACCTGCGCGAACGGTGTGCCAGTCTCCCGCAGCGGCAACTGATCCCCCGTCAATAGGACAAGATGCCGAGTCCCTGCTCGACGAAGGTGAAGACATCAGTGTACGGATCCCGATTCTCCAGCGGCACACGATCGTCATGAGTCGCGTTCATCTGGAGAGCACGTTTCTTCGCCAGTTCGAAGCTGCCCGCCGGAATCTGTCCCGGCAGCACGATCTTCATATTCGCAACGTTCCTGGCGAAGGGAAGTCGTGCCGTCGCCAACTCGCACACCTGGCCGAAGGTGCCCGTCACCGCCTTGTGATGCAGTAGCCGCCACACCTCGAAGCGAGGGTGGGAAAGGCGACCCGGACGTTTCCGTCCCGGGCCTGTTTCAGAGCCTGGCCGAGCATCGCATGATCATCTCGGTCGAAAAGGCACCACATCTGGGGCCAGAACTCCTCCTGCAACCTGGTCCGTTTCGCTTCCTGCAATTTCTCATGCGCAAGTCGCGCCGCCGCTTCGACCAGCTTGACGGGCTTACGGTGGGATCCCGGCGCGCTGGCATTCGCGATCCGCACCTCGACCGGGATCGCCGGGTCGGCGAAGACTCCTCGGCGGTGAATGATGTCGATGTACGACGGCTCAGTGACCTCACCTTCGGTGAAGACGTAGACGACTCTGTGGCGTCGCCCTCGCCATTGTTGAGCAGACCTCAACGCGTCCTTTCCTCTGGTGCGCGTCATCGATCCCGCTCAGGTTCATGCTCGCTGACGACCAGCAATTGCCGAACGACCTGGCCTTCCAGAATCGAGGGGACCGCACCGAAGGCTCCCGCCAGATAAGACCTCATCAGGTCTTCGTCCTCCGTCGGTGCGGCGGCGGTCAGGGGGTAAAGCTCCGTGGCCCCTTCCGCGTCCTTCTCCGTCAGCCATATCTGGCCCGGCTCCAGCAGGCGTTCACCGCTCGGAGTGGTGAGCAGCGACGAATCGTGCGAGGTGAAGACGAGTTGCGCTCCCTTGGGATTGGCACGTGAATCACGGAAAAGTCTGACAACCTCGGCCGCGAAGCGTGGGTGCAGGCTCGAGTCCAACTCGTCGACCAGAAGCACCGCCCCCTCATCGAGCGCCAGCAACAGAGGGCCGAGCAGCGCGAACCATGAACGTGTCCCGAAAGACTCGTTCCGCCAATCGAGGGAGATCTCCCCGTTGGCTGACTGGTGGGCCAGTCTTACTTCAGGCCGTCTCTTGTCGTCGTGGACGACGTGCGCGCCGGTGATTCCCAGATCCGCGACCCTGAGCAACTCGGTGATCCGCTCCGCACGGCTGCCCGACAACTCCCGCACGGTGAACTGCTCGCGCTCCTCGCGATCGTTCTCTTGGGTGACGAGCCGTAGATTGCGGCGAAACCAATGGAACAGCCCCGAAAGCTGAGGATGGTTGTCCGTGCCGGCCGTGGACAGCAGAAGGGCATTCGGCCGGGTGCGCCGCGCCAACTGACTCCGATCCTTGACCCGGCCTCCGGGCCATTCGTACACCTCGGATCGGGAGACGTCGCGGTCAAGCCATACCTGACGATGGCCACGGGGGTAGCTGTGAATCCATTCGGCCAGCACCTGAGCTGAATTCAGTTCGAAGCCGTAAGTCCAGCGGATCCCGTCGATCGCCACATCGACCTCGAAGAAACTCGGCTCACTCTCGAACGTGGAGCTCAGTCGGAAAGGCTCACGCAGGGTGTCGCCCAGAGCTGCCCATCCGGCGTAAGAATCGAGAACCGCGGTACGCATATCGGTGAGGGCGGCGAGGACGTTGGACTTGCCCGAGGCGTTGGCGCCGAAAATGCCGACCAGCGGGAAGACCTGTAGCGGGCGGCTCCCCGCGAGCTCCAGCTCATGCGCCGCCGCACTTGGCTCATCTGCCGGGGCGGCGAAGGACAACTCTTGCTCGTCACGCAGTGACCGTACGTTCGCCGTGCGGAATCTGAGCAGCAAGGTGTCCTCCTCTCAAAGCGTACGGCCAGGGTAACCGTCCGTAGACCGCCCTGAGCCCAGCTTGATCGTAGCGGCGGCGCGCTCACCGGTCGCCGACCGGGCCGTTGCAGGCGAGCTTCGTCGACTCCGCCGCAACGATGATGTCGGCGACCTCAACCACCTGCTCACTGGTGTGGTAGGCACGCGCGATCATCATCACGATCGAGCCCGCGCCGATCCCGAGCCGCTTCGCCTCGTCGGACGTAGCCGGGCGCGCCCAGACGTCCTCGTGCCAGGTGTCCACGGTGACGCCGACGGCGGCCATGCGGTGCGGGCTGCCGAGCCCGGCGTACGGTCCGGCCTCTGGGGAGGCGATGACGGTGCCCTTGGTCAGCCTGAGGGGTTCCCAGCTGGTGCAGAGCACCCAGGGGTCGTCGCCGTTGCCGGATGAGAATTCGTAGAAGGTGCGCATCACGTCGTGACGGTGGGCGTCCGGATCTCCCATGCCGAGCCGGTCACGGATCTCGGGTGGCGCCTGCACGGTGTCGGACGCGTAGGTCTTCGCTCCTTGGCGACCTTGTTGCTCCAGTTGATGTGCGAGGGGATCCTGGAGCCAGTTGCGGACAAAAGGGTCCGGCGTTGTGCGCGTTCGCGGACGAACGTTCCCGTTCCTGGGCGCGAGGCGAGGATGCCCTCACGCTCGGAAGGTGGCCGTTACCTCGTACTGCGTCTCGGCGAGCGCGGCCGTGAAGAGGCCGGGCGCGGCCGTTACGCCGACACCCGCCGCGTGTGGGCCGCGCTCGTCGAGGAGCACATATGCGCCGACGACGAACTCAGGAAGTTTCGGCGCTGAGCGCGGCCTTGGTCAGCTCGGCCTGGCGGCGGATCTGGCCCATGACGATGGGGTTGACGCCCTTGGCCTCGAAGGTGGTGACCATCCGGTCCATGACCGCGTTCGCCCGCCCGAGATCCCCCTGCCGCGCCTCCGCCCTGGCCAGGCGGCGGAGCACCAGGTTGAGGGTGATGTTGTCGAGGCCGGGGTCGCGGGCGACGTGGGTGAGTTGCTCGATGCCCTGTTTGGGGTCCGGCGGGCGGATGCGCAGGTTGTTGCCGGGGGTCAGCTCCTTGAACTCCCGTTCGGCGTTCAGGCCCTTGACCAGGCGGGCGTAGACGGCCAGCGGGTGGCCGCCGTAGCGGCTGATGACCTCGTCGAGGGCCAGATTGCCCGAACGCAGCTCCGGCGAGTCGGACCCGAGCAGGGAGAACAGCTTGCCCTGGTCCTCGCCCAGCATCAGCTCGGCCACCTCGTGGTCGTCGCGGGTGATGGGCAGGCGGACCTTGACGAGGCAGGCGGGGGAGACGATGCGGGAGCCGTCGGCGGCGATGTACTGGGCGCGGACGTGGTATTCGCCGGGCAGCTGGAAGTAGTGGCCGTCGCGGCCGTGCCCGATGAACGCGCTGCGATACATGGCCGGGTTGCCCTCGTCGAGGCGGATCTGCGGTGAGGTGTCCACGCAGTGCCGCATCATCGGCCGGTACAACACGGTCCTGCCGCCCGGCTGCGTGATCGAGACCTGGGTGAACTCCGTGTCAGGGTGCAGGTGGCCGTGCGTGACACGCGGTTCGCCCGTGTACGAGAGCTTGAGCTCGACGATCACCGGCTCCCCGAACTCGAACGACTCCTTGGCGCGCAGCTCCAGCCGCAGCCCCGAACGGTCCTCGACGGGCTGCTCGAAGGGGGCGATCTCGGCGGCACCCCGGCCGAACGCGTTCGCGCCCATGGCGACGTCGCGGTAGAAGCCGTGGCGGATATGCACGAGCTCGGCGTCGGTGAACTGGAACGGGAAGGCCGCCCAGTAGCCGGGTTCGCCGCCGGGCCTATAGTTCTGCACGTAGTTCATCCACGACAGATCGCCGAAGCCCCCGTTGGGGCCCAGGGGCTGGGGTGGGGTGCCGAGGTTCTTCTGCCAGGAGTGCAGCAGGTTGAAGGCGTGCCCGAGCTCGTGCACGTACGTACGCAACTGCCCTCGCTGCGCCTCCGGCGTCGTTCCCTTGATCGCGTCGTAGAACACCGCGGAGCCCTGCCGCTGGTGCGCGTCGTCGTAGTCGAACATGATCCCCCGGTAGCCGCCCACGTGCTTGCTGGCCACCAGCAGCCACACCCGCCAGGCCGGCGCGTCGCCGAACACGCTGAAGTGCCTGGTCATCGCGTGGTGCAGCTCGGCGTCGTCCCACGCCAGGTCCGCGCCCGACCCGTCCACCGGGACCACCCCCGGCTCGGTCAGGCGCAGCTCGACGCCCGCCTCCGCGTACGCCGCGGGCACCGTCAGCTCCCTGGCCGGCGAGCCGGTCGGCCCGGGCAGCGTGCCGGTCCTGTAGGACACGAACGGCACGGACCCGACCACGGAGTCCTGCTCCAGCAGCACGCTACGGAAGAAGGGCGAGACGAACGACACCTGGTACGTACGTCCCGCGACCGCCGCCGTACCCGTCCCGCCGGTGATCGTGACGCTCACGTCCCGGACCGCGGTGCCGGCCGTGAAGTCCCCGCGCCCCTGGATCCGCTCCCCGTCGACGGCCGGGGTGCCGACCACGAAGGAGCCGACGTAGGAGGTGGTCGCGCCCGCCACCGTGAACAGGTCGCCGCTGATCCGCCCGGTGGGCCGAGGCCCGTCGACATCGACGCGGAGCGCCAGCCGCGAGTCGCCGTCCTGTCCCTCGTACAACCCGCTGATCATGGGAGCTCCCTGGGGCTCGCTGGGGGTTACACCCAGGGACACTTCTCCCGCGGGCAGGTCCTGTCAACGACTCCCGCGAACTTGGAGCGCCGCCAGCAACTCTTCCGACGCCTTGGTGATCGCCTCGACCGCCCGGTCGAAGGCCTCCGCGTTGTGCGAGGCCGGTGACCGGAAGCCGGAGATCTTCCTGACGTACTGCAACGCGGCGGCCCGCACGTCCTCTTCTGTGACGCTCTCGGTGTACGGCGGCCGGAGGGTTTTGATGCTTCTACACATGCCTCAACCGTAATAGCCGATGCGCTGACTTATCTCCCGTGCGCCCTCCACCAGCAGCGCCCCCACCTCCGGCAGCCGCCCCGGCGTCAGCCGGTACGAGGGCCCCGAGACGCTGACCGCGGCCACGACCGAGCCGTCCGCGCTCCTGACCGGCGCCGCCACCGCGTTCAGGCCCACCTCCAGCTCCTCCTCCGTGGCGGCCCAGCCGCGCTCCCTGATCTCCTCCAGCCCCAGCCCGGCCGGCGAGGTGACGGTGCGCGGGGTGTAACGCTCCAGGTCGTCCGGCAGTCGCAGCGCGCCGAAAGCCAGCAGCACCTTGCCGCTGGAGGTGGCGTGGGAGGGGGTGCGCTGGCCGACCCAGTTGTGGCCGCTGATGGCGGCCGGGCCGCGCGCCTGGCTGATGTTGACCGTGTCGCCGCCGCGCGCCACCGCGATGTTGACGGTCTCGCCGACCGCCTCCGCCAGGCGCAGGCACACCGGGCGGCTCTCGCGCGACAGGTCGAGCTGCGCCGTGGCCGCCCCCGCCAGCCGTACGACGCCGAATCCCAGCCGGTAACGCCCCCGATCGCCGCTCTGCTCGACCAGCCCGCCGTGCTCCAGCGCCGCCAGCAGCCGGGACGCCGTGGACTTGTGCACGTCGAGCTGCACGGCGAGATCCGTCACGCGGGTGGCGCCGTCGCGGGCCAGGATCTCCAGGATCGCGATGGCCCGGTCGACTGACTGAACCGTCGTGCTGTTGCTCATAGCGCAACAGACTACTTTGTCGGTGCCGTGTGAAAGGGTCGCGAGCATGGCAAACAGAGCCGGTCATCCCGACGGCGCGCCCTGCTGGGCGCAGCTCCTGACGAGAGACGCCGTCGCCGCGGAGCGCTTCTACACCGCTTTGTTCGGGTGGGAGTGCCGTGACCAGGGCGGATGGTCGATGGCCCACCTCGGCGGCCGTCCCGTCGCCGCCATCACCCCCGACCCGCAGGCCGACGACCCGGCGGCCTGGACGGTCTACCTCGCCACCTCCGACCTTCAGGCGGCCCTGGCCAGGCTCGACGCGGCCGGTGGCAAGGTGATCGAGGGGCCGTTCGAGGGTTACGCGCTGGCGAGCGATCCCGCGGGGGCGAAGTTCGCGATCTACCAGCCGGGGGAGTTCGCCGGTGCCGGGGTGGTGGCCGAGCCCGGGGCGATGAGCTGGGCCGAGGTCAACGTGCCCGACGGCGCGGTGGCCGACGCGTTCTACGGGGCGTTGTTCCCTTACGCGATGGCGGCGGTGCCGGGTGGGATCGACTACGCCGTCTACAGCGTGGTCGGGGAGCCGGTGTGCGGGCGGTTGCTGATGGACGAGCACTGGGCGGGCGTCCCGCCGCACTGGATGATCTACTTCGATGTGGCCGGCCTCGACGCCGCCGTGGCCAGGGCGGGGGAGCTGGGCGCCGAGGTGCCGGTCCAGCCGTTCGACTCGCCGTACGGCCGCATCGCCGTCGTCCATCACCCGGCAGGCGGCGGCTTCTTCAGCCTGCGACAACCACAGATCTGAACCGTCAGCCCGCGCCGGCCACAGGAGCGAGCCCGGTCAGCCTGCGCCGGCCACAGGACCGAGCCGCGTCAGCCTGCGCCGCCCACCGGGCTGAGTTCGTTGCCGAAGTCGAGGGCGATCTTGCGCATGCCCTCGGCCAGGTCGTCGCGGTCGAGGGCGTCGATGCGTTCTGCGGGGCCGGAGACCGACATCGCGGCCACCACCCGGTCGCCGTCCCACACGGGCACGGCCAGGCAGTGCACGCCGAGCTCCTCCTCACCCAGGTCCATGGCGTAGCCGCGGCCCTTGACGGCGCCGAGTTCGGCCAGCATGGAGGTCAGGTCGATGATCGTGTTCGGCGTGCGCCGGGGCATGCCCGTGCGCTCGAACACCGCGACCGCCTCCGGCGCGGGCCGCCCGGCCAGCAGCACCTTGCCCACCGCCGTGCTGTGCGGCAACACCCGCCGCCCGACCTCGGCGAACATGCGCAACCTGCGCGGCGAGGGCACCTGCGCCACGTACACGATGAAGTCGCCTTCGAGCACGGCCAGGTTCGCGGTCTCGCCGGACAGCTCGACCATCTTGGTCAGGTACGGCTGCGCCCACACCCCGACCATGCCCTCCGCGATGCCGCCCAGCCGGACGAGCCCGCCGCCCAGGGCGTAGCGCCGGTCGGACTCCTGGCGTACGTAACCGCGCGACAGAAGGGTCTGCAACAACCGGTGGATGGTCCCGTACGGCAGCCCGGTCCTGGCGGCGATCTCCGACAGCCCCGCCGCGCCCCCGTGCTCCGCCAGAGCCTCCAGCACGTCCAGCGCCCGCTCGACCGACTGGACGCTCACCGGCCCGCCCCCGTCGATCCCGCGTCGCTCACAACATCACCCCGCGCAGCGAGGCGTCCAGCACCTCGGCCGTGTGCGCCACCCTGATGTCCGCGCCTCCGCGCCGCATCGCGGAGGCGATCTGCATCGTGCACCCCGGGTTGGCCGAGACCAGCAGTTCCGCGCCGGTTGTACGGACCGCCGCGGCCTTCCTGTCGCCCAGGTCGCGGGCCGCCTGGGGCTGCAGCAGGTTGTACGTGCCCGCCGACCCGCAGCAGATCGCCGACTCCGGGATCTCCCGCACCTCCAGCTCCGGGATCGCGCCCAGCAGCTCACGCGGCTGCGACCGCACCCCCTGAGCGTGGGCCAGGTGACAGGCGTCGTGGTAGGCCACCTTGTACGGCAACGGATGCCGCTTGGCCACCGGCCCCAGCTCCGCCAGGTATTCCGACAGATCCAGGACCCGGAACCCCGGCTCCTGCCCGAGCAGTTCGGCGTACTCCTTCATGGTGGACCCGCACCCGGCCGCGTTCACCACGACGGTGTCCACCCCGGCCCGCTCGAACACCTTGACCGTCCGCCGCGCCAGCCGCCTGGCCTGCCCGTCCAGCCCGGAGTGCACGCTCAGCGCCCCGCAACAACCCTGCCCGCGCGGGATCACCACATCGCAGCCCTCCATCGCCAGCACCCGCGCCGTGGCCGCGTTGACCTGCGGGAAGAACTCGCCCTGCACGCACCCGACGAGCATCCCGACCACGGCCCGCCGCTCACCCCTGGCCCTGACCACCCGCGGCATCCGCTGCCGATGCTTCACCCGCGGCGCCAGCGTGGCCATGGCGCCCAGGCTGGGATGCACCCGGGTGAGGAACGGCGCCATCCGCTCGGTCAGCCACATCGTCGGCCGCAACAACCGCAGCCGCCGCGGGTAGGGGAACAGGTTGAACACGATGCCGCGCACAGCCCGCTCGCGCGGCTCGCGCACGTGCTGCCGCTCCACCTCCACCCGGGTCTGCTCGATCAGCTTGTCGTACTGCACGCCGGAGGGGCACGCCGTCACGCACGCCATGCACCCCAGGCAGGCGTCGAAGTGCCCGGCCATCTCGGGTGTGATGGGCGTGCCCTCCACGTGCTGCGACATCAGGTGGATGCGCCCGCGCGGGGAGTCCATCTCCTCGCCCCACAACGCGTAGGTGGGGCAGGTGGGCAGGCAGAACCCGCAGTGCACACAGTCGTTGATCAGTTCCGGATCCATGTCAGATCCCTCCCACGAACCGGCCGGGAGACATCCTGCGCCCGGGATCGAACCGTTCCTTGACCCGCCGCATCAACGGCAGCCCGCTGACGTGCCCCCACCGGTCGACGCCCTCGTACGGCGTGGCGAGCACGCTCACCCGGCCCCCGGCCGCCTCCACGTTCTCCCGCAACCCGGACACGGCGCCACTCAGCACGGGCTCCTCGACGTCCTGCCAGGTCTCCAGCAACGCGTGCCCGTAGACGGGCGAGCCACGCAACGCCATCCCGGTCTCGGCCGCCGCGTCCAGCACGGCTCCCGTGGCGGAAGACGGGAACCGCACCTCGACCAGCACCTCGTCACCCGTGACCAGCCCCCACCACGAGGGCGGCTCCTCGGTGAGCGAGCCCTTCCCGATCAGCTCGCGCAGGGTCAGGGCCCTGGACTCGGCCGCCGTGCCCTCCACCAGCGCGGCCAGCGTGACCGGCCCGACGGGATCCGGCCGGTCCACCTCGACCGCGCTCGGCTCGGCCTGCGAGGCCGCCAGCGCGGCGCAGATCGAGGGCACCTCGGCGCGATCGAGCTCCGCGACCACCCAGCGGCTATCGACGGGCCGCGGATGCAGGCGGAACGTGGCCTCCGCGATGACGCCGAGCGTGCCGTACGAGCCGGTGAAGAGCTTGCCCAGGTCGTATCCCGCGACGTTCTTGACCACCTTGCCACCGGACTTGGCGATCGTCCCGTCGGGAAGCACGACCGTGATGCCGATGAGCAGGTCACGGGCGGTGCCGTAGCGGAACGAGCGCGGCCCGGGCAGCGCGGCGGCCAGCGTGCCGCCGACCGTGGCGTCCTCGGCGAACGGCACGTCGAGCGCCAGCTCCTGCCCCTTGTCCGCGAGCACGGAGGCCAGCGCGTCCATCGTCACCCCGGCCTGCGCGCGCACCACGAGATCGCCCGCGGCGTGCTCCAGGACGAGGTTCATGCAGCACATGTCCAGCAGCACGTCACACCGCGACGGCGGCGGCGCCCAGTGCAGCTTCGTGCCGCCGCCCGCGGGCACCACCGCCAGGTCCTGCTCGGCGCAGGCGCGCAGCACGGCCGCGACCTCCTCGACGCTCTCCGGCAGCGCGACCTGACGGGGGAGCACCCCGTTGACCGCGTCGTCCGCGTCGGCCTGCCGTGTCGTCACGCCCCCGATCAAAACTGCTCCGCCTTCCCCGACTCGACCAGCGGATGCACGCCCTTGCGCACGCCCGGCACCTCGCCGCAGAGCCGCGGGGTGGGGAACACCTTGCCCGGGTTCGCCAGTCCCCGGGGGTCGAACGCGCACCGGACGAGCTGCATGGTGTCCAGGTCGTCCTCGCTGAACATCTTCGGCATATATCGGGACTTATCCACTCCGACCCCATGCTCGCCCGTGATCGAACCCCCATGCTCGATGCACAGGTCCAGGATCGCCCCCGACACCACCTCGGCCCGCTCGCCGGCCCCCGCCTCCGCGTCGTCGAACAACACCAGCGGATGCAGGTTGCCGTCACCCGCGTGGAAGACGTTGGCCACCCGGATCCCGTGCTCCCGCGACAGCCGGTCGATGGCGGCCAGCACGGCGGGCAGGGAGGTTCGCGGGACGACGCCGTCCTGCACGATGTACGACGGGCTGATCCGCCCCACCGCCGCGAACGCCGACTTCCTGCCCTTCCAGATCGCCGCCCGCTCGGCCGGATCGGCCGCCACCCGCAGCTCGAACGCCCCGGAACAGATCTCCCTGAGCTGCGCGAACTGCCGCTCCACCTCGGCCGTGGGCCCGTCCAGCTCGACGATCAGCACGGCCCCTGCCCCGGCGGGATAGGAGCAGGCCACGGCCGCCTCGGCCGCCTCGATGGCCAGCGCGTCCATCATCTCGATCGCGGCCGGGACGATGCCCGCCCCGATGATCGCCGACACGGCCTGCCCGCCCTGCTCGATGCTCTCGAACGCGGCCAGCACCGTGGTCACCGCCTCCGGGGCGCGGCAGAGCCGTACCGTGATCTTGGTGGCGATGCCCAGCGTGCCCTCGGAACCGATGAAGGCGCCCAGCAGGTCATATCCGGGGTCCATGCGGTCGAGCGTGACCAGGTCGCCGTCGGGGGTGACGATCTCGCAGGCTTCGACGTGGTTGACGGTGAAGCCGTATTTGAGGCAGTGGGCGCCGCCGGAGTTCTCCGCCACGTTGCCGCCGATCGAGCAGATCTGCTGGCTGGAGGGGTCGGGGGCGTAGTAGTAGCCACGATCGCGCACGGCCTCGGTGATGGCCAGGTTCGTGACGCCCGGCTCCACGACCGCCCGCCGGTTGTCCAGGTCGATCTCCAGGATCGAGCGCATCTTGGAGGTGACGATCAGCACGCCGTCCTCGCGGGGGAGCGCGCCCCCCGACAGGCCCGTGCCAGAGCCCCTGGCCACGAAGGGCACGCCGAACTCGTTGCACAGGCGTACCACGCGGGCGACCTGCTCGGCCGTGTCCGGCAGCACGACCACGCCGGGGGTCGCCCGGTGGTAGGTGAGGCCGTCGCACTCGTAGGTGCGCAGGCGTACCGGATCGGTGATCACCGAGTCGTGGGGCAGCAACGACCGCAGAGCCGCTATCAGGGTGTCTATCACCGATCCCCCTCCTTATGGCATTTGAGCATAGGCCGGAAGTGTCAGGAACTCCGCGAAGTCGTCATCCAGCGCCACTTCCTTGAACAGCGCCGTCGCCTGCCCGAACAGCTTCTCGTCGTAGCCCGGATCCATGGCGATCTTGGCGAGCTCCTCGGTGATGATCTGCTCGACCAGCTCCTTCGTCACCGGGTGCCCCGTGTCGGCCAGCGTGATGTCGTTGTGGATCCACTGCCAGATCTGCGAACGCGAGATCTCGGCCGTGGCGGCGTCCTCCATGAGGTTGTGGATGGCCACCGCGCCCAGCCCGCCCATCCAGGCGGCCAGGTAGCGCAGCGCCACGTCCACGTTGTTGCGCAGCCCCGTGTCGGTGATGTCCCCCCGCGTCTCGGACACGGCCAGCAGCTCCGCCGCCGACACGCTCACGTCCTCGCGCAGCCGGTCGAGCTGGTTGGGCCGCGAGCCCAGCACCCCGTCGAACACCTCACGGCAGACCGGCACCAGGTCAGGGTGCGCCACCCACGACCCGTCGAACCCGTCGCCCGACTCGCGCGTCTTGTCCGCCCGCACCTTCTCCAGCGCCACCGCGTTGACCTCGGCATCCCGGCGCGAGGGGATGAACGCCGCCATCCCGCCGATGGCGTGCGCGCCCCGCTTGTGGCAGCTGCGCACCAGCAGTTCGGTGTACGCGCGCATGAACGGGGCCGTCATCGTCACCGCGTTCCGCTCGGGCAGCAGGAACTCACGCCCCCGCGTACGGAACTTCTTGATCACGCTGAACAGGTAGTCCCAGCGCCCCGCGTTGAGCCCCGCCGAGTGGTCGCGCAGCTCGTAGAGGATCTCCTCCATCTCGAACGCGGCCGGGTAGGTCTCGATGAGCACCGTCGCCCTGATCGTGCCGTGCGGGATGCCGAGCAACTCCTGCGCCCTGGTGAAGACGTCGTTCCAGAGCCGCGCCTCCAGGTGCGACTCGATCTTGGGCAGGTAGAAGTACGGGCCCCTGCCCTTGTCGATCTGCCGCTGGGCGCAGTGGAAGAAGTAGAGAGCGAAGTCGAACAGCGACCCCGAGACCGGCTGCCCGTCCACCTGGGCGTGCTTCTCGTCGAGGTGCCAGCCGCGCGGCCGCACGACGACCGTGGCCAGGCCGGCGTCGGGCCCGAGCGCGTAGGACTTCCCGCCGGTCTCGAAGTCGATCGTACGGTCGAGCGCGTCGCGCAGGTTGAGGTGGCCGGACACGCAGTTCTCCCACAGCGGAGAGTTGGCGTCCTCGAAGTCGGCCAGCCACACCTTGGCGCCGGAGTTGAGCGCGTTGATGGTCATCTTCTTGTCGACGGGACCGGTGATCTCGACGCGGCGGTCCTCCAGACCGGGCGCCGGGGGCGCGACCTGCCAGTCGCCCTCCCTGATCTCCTTCGTCTCCGGCAGGAAGTCGAGCATGCCGCCCGCCGACAGCTCCGCCTGGCGCGCCTGGCGGGCCTCGAGCAACTCCAGCCGCCTGGCGCCGAACTCCCGCTGGAGAGCCGCCACGAATGCGAGCGCCTCCGGCGTGAGGATCTCGTCGAACCGGTCGAGCATCGGGCCGGTGATCTCCATGGGACCTCTTCCGTTTCCGCGATGTGGAAAATGAGTTCTGGATTGTGGAATCGAAATTACTCCCCTGGTCTTCCAGGGTCAAAGGTGGGGTTCCCCCCGGGGGATCCCCGATGTGGCCGCCCGCGCGACACGACAGGATTTCCGCTATGAGAACCATGGTGATCGCGGGCGGTCTGCTGGCCTCCGCCGTACTGCTGACCGGATGCGGGCTCGCGAGCGTGGCAGGCCCCAGCAACGAGGACACTGCCACGTACCAGGTGACGGACAAGGTCACGAAGCTTCAGCTCAAGAACAACTCGGGCGACGCGGTGGTCACCGAGACCGACGGCAGCGCCGTACGCGTGGTCGAGACCCTGCGCTGGCGCGGCGAGGACAAGCCCAAGCCCGAGCACAAGGTCGAGGGTCAGGCACTGCTCCTCACCTATGACTGCGCCTCGAACTGGGGTAGCTGCAGCGTCGACTACAAGATCGAGATCCCCAAGGGGCTGGCCGTCGACCTGGACAGCGGCTCGGGCAACCTCACGCTCAGGAGCCTGACGGGGCAGATCGACCTGCACGTGGGCTCGGGCGACGTGGACGCCGCCGACCTGGGCGGCAAGAAGATAATCGCCGAGGCGGGTTCGGGCAACATGGAGCTCAAGTACGCCTCCGCGCCGGAAAGCGCCCAGATGAAGAACGGGTCGGGAGACATCACGCTCAACGTGCCCGACGGCGCCTATGATGTGAAGACGGACATGGGGTCCGGCGACGCCAACGTTTCGGTCAAGTCCGACGGATCCGCGCCGAACAAGATCTCCCTGCAGGCGGGGTCAGGAGACGTCACCGTCTCCGCTGGATAACCAGGTGATTGCGCCAGGCGTGTCATGCCACCATCGTGGGGAAGACACCGAGGTGTCCAGACGTTCCCTCATAGAGATGACACGAATGCACGAATACACCGCGCTTGACGATTTCGAGACCGGCGACATGGACCTTGAGGAGCGCCAGGCGCTACGGCGCGTGGCGGGCCTTTCCACCGAACTTCAGGATGTCTCCGAGGTCGAATACCGGCAGCTGCGGCTCGAGCGGGTCGTTCTCGTCGGCGTCTGGACCTCCGGCACGTCAGAGGACGCGGAAAACTCCCTGCTGGAGCTCAAGCTCCTGGCCGAGACGGCTGGGTCGCAGGTGCTCGACGGGCTCATCCAGCGCCGTCAGAAGCCCGATCCGGCCACCTACATCGGCTCCGGCAAGGCCCTTGAGCTGCGCGACGTGGTCGAGTCGACCGGCGCCGACACCGTGATCTGCGACGGAGAGCTGGCCCCCGGTCAGCTCCGTCAGCTGGAGGAGACGGTCAAGGTCAAGGTCATCGACCGCACCGCGCTGATCCTCGACATCTTCGCCCAGCACGCCAAGAGCCGGGAGGGCAAGGCCCAGGTCGAGCTGGCCCAGCTCTCCTACCTGCTGCCGCGCCTGCGCGGCTGGGGTGGCAACCTGTCCAGGCAGGTCGGCGGTCGCGCCGCGGGCGGCGTCGGCATCGGCGGCCGTGGCCCCGGTGAGACCAAGATCGAGCTGGACCGCCGGCGCATCCGCGAGCGGATGGCCAAGCTGCGCCGCCAGATCAGCGGCATGTCCACCTCACGCGAGACCATGCGCTACCAGCGCCAGCGGCGCGAGGTCCCGGCCGTGGCCATCGCCGGCTACACCAACGCCGGCAAGTCCTCGCTGCTCAACCGCATCACCGGCGCGGGCGTGCTGGTGGAGGACGCGCTGTTCGCCACCCTCGACCCGACCGTGCGCCGGGCGCGCACGGCGGAGGGCAGGGTGTTCACGATCGCCGACACCGTCGGCTTCGTCCGGCACCTGCCGCACCAGCTCGTCGAGGCGTTCCGCTCCACGCTGGAGGAGGTCGCGGACGCCGACCTGATCCTGCACGTGGTCGACGGCTCGCACCCTGACCCTGAGGGGCAGCTCGCCGCCGTACGCGAGGTGTTCGCCGACATCGAGGGCGCCTCCGAGGTGCCCGAGATCGTGGTGATCAACAAGGCCGACGCGGCCGACCAGGAGGTGCTCGACCGCATCGCCAGGCGCGAGCGAGACCACATCGTGGTCTCGGCGCGGACGGGCAAGGGCATCCCCGACCTGCTGGCGCTCATCGAGGAGCGGCTGCCGCGGCTGGACCACGAGGTTCACCTGCTGGTGCCGTACGACAGGGGTGACCTGATCTCCCGGGCCCACAAGGAGGGCGAGGTGCTCTCGGTGGAGCACGTGGAGGACGGCACGATCCTGCACGCCCGGGTGCTCCCCAGCCTGTCGCAGGAGCTCCTGCGGGCGGGCAAGCCCGTGGAGCACGTCTTCTAGCCGGCCCGTACATCAGTACGGTTGGGCAGCTCTCGCCGCAAAGCAGGCAGGGCTGCCCAAAAGCGGCAGTGGTCCCCGAACCCTGGGATTGCTAGGATTGTCCAGACCTAACGTTGGTCTGGATTTTTGGTTCGGGTTCTAGGTTTTCAGATGATGACTACAAGTGCTGAAGTCGTCAGCGGGGGCCATGGGGACGATGCGGGGCTGCGTGACGGTTGGGATGTGTGGTCTTTCTTCCGAATAACCCTGTACAGCAGCCCAACATGTGAAATAACGTAACTGAACTGAAATCGCCGGATCATGGGTCCGGCGATACGGTCACCGCACAACCAGATGCGGATGAGAGCAGGAGACCCCCCATGTCGTCCGGACCCGGAGCGGACTCAGTGGGCGCGGCACAGACCGTGCGCTGGGCTCTGCGCTCGCGCGGGGAGCCCCGCTGGGTGGTGATGCGGTGACCGTTCGACTCCTTACCAACATCGGCCGCCTCTGGACCGGCAACGAGGTCCTCAGCAACGCCGCCATCCTTGTGCACAACGACCGCATCGCGTGGGTCGGCCGTGCGCCGGACCTGCCGCAGAGCGTGCCAGGAGTCGTCGACGACATCGTCGACGTCGACCACGTCGAAAACCTGGGCGGAGCCCTGGTCACGCCTGGGCTCATCGACGCCCACACGCACCCGGTCTACGCCGGCAACCGCTACGCCGAGCTGGCCATCCGCACCGGCGGCTCCACCTCCGCCTCGATCACCGCGGCGGGCGGCGGCGTGGGCTCCACCGTCACCGTGACCCGCGGCACCGACCCGTGGACCCTCTGCAACGGCGTGCGCGAGCGGCTGCGCGGCTGGCTGCTCAGCGGCACCACGACCGTCGAGGCCAAGACCGGCTACCACCTCACCCGCGACGGCGAACTCGCCGACGTGCGGCTCCTGCGCGAGCTGGAGAAGGAGCCGATGATGCCGCGCGTGCACGTCACGTTCCTGGCCGCGCAGGTGGTGCCGCCGGAATACTTCGGCAGGCAGCGCGAATACGTCGAGGCCGTGGGCGCCTGGTGCGCCGACGCGGCCGCGGCCGGCGCCGACAGCGTCGACGTCTACTGCGACGAGGGCCACTTCACCACCGAGGAATCCCGCTGGGTCCTCGCCTCCGGCCGCAACGTCGGCCTGCTGCCGCGCATCCACGCCGGCCTCTACAGCCGCCGTGGCGCCGTCCAGCTCGCGGCCGAGCTCGGCTGCGCCTCCGCCGACGGGCTCCACCACATGTCCGACGAGGACATCGCGATCATGTCCCGTTACGGCGTGCCCGCCGTCGTCTGCCCCGCCACCGCCCTCCAGCGCGGCCACCTCCCGCCGGTCCGCCAGATGATCAAGCACGGCGTGCAGATCGCCCTCGGCAGCGACCACAACCCCGGCTACTGCGGCATCACCTCGATGTCCCTGGTCATCGCCATGGCCGTGTCGGCCTTCGGCATGAGCGTCAACGACGCGCTCCGCGCGGCCACGCTCGGCGGCGCCACGGTCCTGGGAGCGCCGGACCGCGGGGTGCTGGCTCCTGGGCGGCTGGCGGACATCGTGCAGTGGGACGCCGACCACGAGGGCGCCTTCGCCTGGTCCTTCGGCCTCAAGCCGCGGCGGGTTTGGCGGGGTGGGACGCCTGTTCAGTAGCTAATCTCGGGGTATGTCGGGCTTGGTTGCTGTGGTCACGGATTCGACTGCTTATCTGGGGGTTGTGGCCGGTGTGGCCGTGGTTCCCGTACAGGTGATGGCGCGCGGCCCTCGCCCGTACGGGGACGACCCCTCCACCACGGACTTCGATGAGGACGCCTTCACCGGGGATCTCGCCTCGGCCGCCACCTCCCGCCCTTCACCCGCCCGGTTCACCTCGTGCTATTCGGACCTGGCCGCAGCCGGCGCCACGGGCATCGTCTCCATCCACCTCTCCGCCGAGCTGTCGGGCACCGTCGAGTCCGCCCGCGCCGCCGCGAGACAGGCACCCGTACCGGTGGAGGTGATCGACAGCCGCTCGATCGCCATGGGCCTGGGCTACCCCGTGCTGGCCGCAGCCCGTACCGCCGCGAGCGGAGCGCCTCTGGACGCGGTGGCGTCGGCCGCCCGCCGCTGCATGGAGGCCACGCGAACGTTCTTCTACGTGGACACCCTCGACTACCTCCACCGCAGCGGCCGCATCGGCACGGCGGCCTCCCTCTTCGGCTCGGCCCTCATGATCAAGCCGCTGCTCCACATCGTGGACGGCCGTATCTCCCTCCTGGAGAAGGTCCGTACCGCATCCCGCGCCATCGCCCGCCTGGAGGATCTGGCGGTGGAAGCGGCCGGGGACGGGCCGGTGGAGGTCGCGGTGCAGCACCTCGGGGCAGGCGACCGAGCCGCAGCCCTGGCCGAACGCCTGTCGAAGCGGGTGCCAGGTCTGGTGGAACTCCGGGTGGTCGAGGTGGGGGCGGTGATCGGCGTACACGTGGGCCCAGGCATGCTCGGCCTCACCATCACCTCATGCGACCTCTAACGGCCCGTCGCGTCCACGCGGCCTGTGACTGCATATCTCGCGTCACGCAACCTCTACGAGCCTGCTGACTAAGGCTTGAGCGCTCGCCTGCAGGGTCCCGGCGAAGGCTGATCCGATCTTGCTGATGTAGCCCCTGGAGGGTCATTGGGATAGTTGGCCGCGGAAGCCGTTGATGTTCTTGATCCCGAGGATGGCGGCCAGTTCGCCTCCTCTCCAGCTGAGCGGTCAGGACCTCTGATCACCTCTGATCGCTCAATCCCGTCGTGCAATCTGACCGCTCAGCGCGTCAGACCACCCATGGCCAGCCAGTTCGTTCCTCCCCGGTACCCGCTCAGCTCGCCGGCAGCACCGTTGATACGCCGCGAACATCGTCATCCACAGCCACGTCGCCGACCCCTCCCACTATCCCCAGAACGCCGTTCGGCTCCGTCACGGCACCCGCCCACCCCATACCTTCGCTGCCGTGCGAACCCCCGATCCGACGGCAGAGCGCGCCATAGCCATATCCCGGCTACGGTCGATCACCACCCCTGCCCGCCGCCCCCGCCGCCTCTTCGGCCGCCCCGCCGGGAGCCCCGGACCCTGGGAACGCCACCACAACACACACAACGAAGAAGACCGAACCCCGCCACCCTCAACCACCCCATGGCAACCCACATCCAGGACCGGCGCAGCCATACCCGTGGCAGCAGTACCCGAGAGAGCCAACCCCAGCAACAAAAGCCACCCATACCCACCACCCCAGGCTCCGTCGCCTCAGCCTCCACCACCCCAGGCTCCGTCGCTTCAGCCTCCATCAGCGCAGCCCGTATCACCCCAAACCTGGCCACCCCAAGACCCACCACCGCCGACCCAACCCCTGCCAGAACCCGCCCCTGATCCGGTCCCGATCTCTGCTCCAGCCCTTGCTCCGGCCCCTGCTCTAGTCCCACCCCCGGCCCCACTCCCAGCCCCGGCCCCGACCTCACCCCCGCTCCCAGCCCCGGCCCCGACCTCACCCCCGCTCCCAGCCCCGGCCCCGACCTCACCCCCGCTCCCAGCTCCGGCCCCGGCCTCACCCCCGCTCCCAGCTCCGGCCCCGGCCTCACCCCCGCTCCCAGCTCCGGCCCCGGCCTCACCCCCGCTCCCAGCTCCGGCCCCGGCTCCTGCCCTCGCTCAGGCGTCGCTCCCCACCGCACCTCTCGTCCCGATCCCCTCCTCCGTACAAGCACTCCGCAAGTTCATCTCCTCCCAAAGCCCAGTCCTCGACCCCGGCAAACCAGGCCTACGCGTCCTGCTCGTCATAGCCGTTCTCGCGACAGCAGTAGCAGCCTTCTTCGTCTGGCGATCACAACCCTCACCACAACCCCTCCCACCCCCGGCCCCCATCACCCCGATGGCGCCCACGACGGCCCCATCGCCCACCACCAAAGTGACCGTCCACGTCGCCGGCAAGATCCGTAAGCCGGGCGTCTACCTACTCCCCTCAGGCGCCCGAGTGACAGACGCGGTAACAGCCGCCGGAGGGGTCGCCCGAGGCGCCTCCACAGGCCAACTGAACCTGGCCAGACGCCTGATAGACGGCGAACAAATAGTGGTGGGCGCCAAGCCCGGACAGGCGCCACTCCCCGGCTCCCCAATGGCAGACCCCGCCACCACCATCCTCGACCTGAACTCCGCAACCCCCGACCAACTGGAACAACTCCCTGGCGTCGGGGAGGTCCTGGCCGCCCGCATCGCCGAGTACCGCACCACCCGCGGCGGCTTCACCACAGTCGACCAACTGCGCGAAGTCAGCGGCATCGGTCCTCGAAAGTTCGAAGAGATCAAGCCCAAGGTCCGCATCTGACATGTCGAGACTGCGTACCGACCAAACCCACCAGGACGATCACAACCACACAGACGGTCGTGAACCAGGCGCCCCTTCAACAGCTGTCAACGCGGACAACGGCAGCAACGACCACAAGCACCGAGGCAGACGCAATTCCAACGAGCACCGAGGCAGACGCGACGCCTACGAGCCCGCCAACGGTCCCGAAAGTGGCCGCGACGACAACGATGCCCGAGCCGGATGCGGATGCGACGGCAACGGCCCGCGAGGCGGATGCGACGCCAACGATGCCCGACGCGGCATGCAGCTCAGCGGGCACGTCCTCCGAGAGGGGCAAACCCATGAGCCTCAAGAAAACCCAGACCCCGAAAGACGCGATCACGCCTGGCCCCTCACCCTCCCCGCCCTAGCAGCCTGGGCCAGCGCCCTACTCCTCCTCGCCTGCTCCGCTCGCGCCGGCATGATCGTCGCCGTATCGGCAGCCCTGGCCGCCGCAGTGACAGCTTGCCTCACCCGACCACTCACCAGATCTTCCGATCACGTGGGCTCGGATCACCTGAGCCCTGATCGCCTGAGCCCCGAACATCTGAGCCCCGAACACCCAAGCCACCAACGCCAGTACGCCGAACGCCAAGGTCTCGAACGCCGAGGTCTCGAACGCGCCAGCTGGCGAAACGTCGCCATTGCCACGCTCATCTGTACAGCAGCGGCATCGGCCTCGGTCGCGTTCCGAATTCACGCCCTGACCACCGGCCCAGTGGCAGAACTCGCCACCAAGAACGCATTTATAACCGCCCAGATCGCTCTGACCGACGACCCCAAACGCCGCCCCAACCGAGGCGGACGCTTCACGCAAGAAGGCTACGTAGTCCCCGCAGACCTGAAGATCATCCAAACGCCCACAACCAGGCAAGCCGTCAACATCCCCATCACCGTCTTCGCCACCGGGCAGGCATGGAGCACCCTCCTGCCCACCCAACACGTAGAAGTCAGCGGCCGTCTGGCAAGCCCAACCCCCGGCACCCTCGTAGCAGCCACCCTCCTTGTCCGAACCCCACCACGAGTCCTGACACCCCCATCCGACCTGCAGACGGCAGCAGGCACGCTCAGGTCCGGCCTCCGCTCCGCCGCCGACGTCCTACCTCCCGACCAGCGCGGCCTCCTCCCGGGCCTGGTGGTCGGTGACGTCTCCCGCATGGACCCGCAAGTGACCGCCGACCTCAGAGAAGCCGGCCTGAGCCACTTGAACGCCGTAAGCGGCGCAAACCTGGCAATCGTGGCAGGCGCGACCCTCGCGCTCTCCCGCCTGATCGGCCTTCCCCTACCAGTGAGGGCGATCTTCGCCGCTGTCGCGATGCTCGCGTTCACCGTGGTGGCCCGCCCTTCCCCGAGCGTCCTGCGGGCCCTCCTCATGGGCCTGGCGGCCGCCATCGCCATGGGGACGGGCCGCTCGAAGGACGGCTTCGCGGCCCTGTCGGCGACGGTCCTCTTCCTGGTGCTGTTCGCCCCCGACCTCGCCCGCTCGTACGGCTTCGCCCTTTCGGTCACGGCCACCGCCGGCATTCTCCTCCTCGCGCCACGCTGGCGAGACAAGCTGTCGGGTACGGAAGAGCAGAGCGACCCACCAGAAACCCAAGATCCAGAACCCCACCAAGCCGCTGAACCTCGCCATACTCCGGGGCCCGGCCATAATCCGGGGCCCGGCCATAATCCGGGGCCCGGCCATACTCCGGGGCCCGGCCATACTCCGGGGCCCCGCCATAATCCGGGGCCCCGCCATAATCCGGGGCCCGGCCGGATTCCGGGGCCCGGCCATGCTCCCCGTCCCAACTGCAAGGACAGTCCTAGCCACGCTCGCAGTCCCAACAGCGCCAACGGGCCTGGCGATGCTCCTGGCTCCTCCTGCGCCGAGAGGCTCGGCCATGCTCCGGATCTCGGCCACACCCCTGATTCCGACCGAACTCCAGGTTCTGACCGCCTGGCCTCAGGCGCGAATAAGGGTGAGGTGTCGCGGGGCAAAGGCGACAAACCACCACGCCGAATGCCGCGCTGGATGGCCGAGGCTGTCGCTGTGCCTGCGGCCGCGCAGGTGGCCGTGACGCCCGTGCTGGTGCTGATGGCGGGACAGCTGACACCTGTCGCGGTGATCGCCAACCTCCTCGTCGCACCAGCAGTGGCCCCCGCGACCCTGCTCGGCTTCGGGGCCGCTCTGGTGGCGCCCGTCTGGCCCGATGGCGCTCGGTTGCTGGTGATACCGGCCGGGTACGCGGTCGGCTGGATCGTCACAGTCGCTCGCTGGGCGGTGAATCTGCCCTTCGCCACCGTGCCATGGCCGGCCGGTTTTATGGGCCTGGGGCTGCTTCTGCTCGCTGTGGCCGTGGCGATTCCGATCCTGAGACGCCGTGCCTGGCGCGTCATGGCGCTGACGGCGGCCGGTGCCGCTCTGGTGGCGGTGCTGGTGGTTCGGCCCATCGCAGGTCCATGGCCTCCAAAAGGGTGGCTGATGGTGATGTGCGACGTGGGGCAGGGGGATGGTCTCGTCGTCTCGGCCGGGCCGGGTCGAGGGATCGTGGTCGACACCGGGCCGGATCCGGTCGCCATGGACCGATGCCTGCGGAGGATCGGTGTCGAGGACGTACCGCTGCTCGTTCTCACCCACCCGCATGCCGATCACGTTGACGGCCTGCCCGGCGTCCTCAGGAACCGGCGCGTCGGGGCGGTGGTCGTCAGCCCGCAGCGGACGGGCGTGCGAGCCGGTGCACGCATCTCAGCCACACTGGCGCATCGCCGGATACCCGAATGGACGGCCTCGCCAGGGACGCGGTGGCGGTTCGGGCCATCGGAGCTGACCGTACTGGCTCCGGATCCCGCCTGGGGCGAGATGAACGGTTATGGCGAGGGTAGCGCGATCAACAACTCGAGCGTGGTCCTCCACGTACGGTGGCGGTCCGGCTCGATCCTGCTCGGCGGCGACCTGGAAACGGAGGCACAGGAAGAGCTGCTGCACCGCTTCGCCGTACGAGCGGACATCCTCAAAACCCCGCACCACGGATCGAACCGGCAGTCACCGGCCTTCCTGTCCTCACTCGGGGCACGAGCCGCATTGATCAGCGTCGGAGCCGACAACGGCTACGGCCACCCAGCCATGTCCACACTGGGCCTCCTGCGCCGGTTGGGACTCACCGTCTACCGGACCGACCAGTCAGGAGACCTCGCCGTCGTGGAACGAGGAGAAGCAGCCGGAGGAGGAGGGATGGCGGTGGTTCCGCGTGGACCGTAACTCCGAGGGGGATCTCCACGGAACCGCCACCGTGGTCGACGCGGCCCTTCGAGCACGCGGTTGTCGTCCTGCTGGAAGATGGCGGCGATGGTCAAGTCTGGTGAGTCCTGGATAGGAATGGGACGGATACGCCCACCGCTGCGATCCGGACCCTCACTCTCGTCTTCACCAGGGCGGCGAGCCTACCGGCACGTGCCCGGAGAAGCGTTGTGGTGGATTGTGAGGATGGGTGCTTGCTGTCGTGTAGCTATTGGCGGGTTTGAGGTTTTTGTTCAGCTGCGGTGGCTTCTGGGGCGTGGAGGAGGCATGTAAGAACGGCCTTGCGCTGAAGGGCAACCTCGAGGCTTTGCGAGAAGGGGTGAGCGCAGTTTGTGAGGGTGAGTGCGAGGTTTGTGAGAAGGATGAGCGCGAGGGTTTGTGGGAAGGGTGAGCGCGAGGTTTGTGGGAAGGGCAACTCCGAGGTTTGTGCGAAGGGTGGGTCGCGAAGGCGGCACGTCCACCAGCTGCTCCAAGCCCTTCAGCGGAACCGTGTCGTTGCGGCGATCACCTGCGCCACCATGTCAGTCCCTCCATGCCCCTCATCGATGACTATCAGCTCGCTGCCAGACCAGTTCTTATGGAGTTCCCAGGCCGTTTCAAGGGGCCCGCTCACATCGAGTTTGCCGTGAACCAGCACCCCGGGAATGCCTTCCAGGAGGTACGCCTGCTCCACCAGGTCCTCCTTCTCCGGCAGGAAGCAGCCGTTGGCCCAGTAATGAGTCACCAACCGGGCGAACGTCATGCGGAAGAAAGGATCCTGGAAGAGAGGGCTCGGCCGATAACGGGGATCGAGGCTCACATGCGTGTCCTCCCACTCGCACCAAGCGCGGGCCGCCTCATCACGCGTCTGCGGATCGGCCAGGAGCTTGGCGTAGGCTGCGGCCAGGTTCCCATCGCGATCCTGCACGGGTACGGCGTCACGGAAGCGCTCCCACCCCTGCGGGAAGATCCGTCCGACGTCACGGGTGATCCACTCGATCTCCTTGCGGCGCCCCGCGGTGACCGCGAACAGGATCAGCTCGCTCACCCGCTCCCGGTGCTCCTGAGCGTAGGCCAGGCTGAGGGTCGAGCCCCATGAAATCCCCAGCAGCTGCCATTTCTCGATGCTCAGGTGCTCGCGTAGGAGCTCCATGTCGGTGATGAGGTGCTGGGTGGTGTTGACCGACAGATCGGTCTCCGGCAGCCCGGCGTCCGGCGTGCTGTGCCCGCACCCCCGCTGGTGGAACAGGACGATTCGGTACGCCTCGGGGTCGTGGTATCGCCGCCAGTTCGCTGAGGCCGCGGCCCCGGGACCGCCGTGCACGATCACCGCCGGCTTGCCCGCCGGGTTGCCGCTGACCTCCCAGTAGATCTGGTTGCCATCGCCCACGCTCAGCATGCCCTGGTCGTATGGCTCAATCGGAGAATACATAGGGGCAAAGCTAACGTCGTTGCCGGCCAGCTACCTCAGCATTCGCCTCATGCCGCGGGGCGTGGTCCGCCGGCAGTGCGGCAGGTTGATCTGGGGCCACCGTGGGTCTGGTCGATGCGGTCATCGGAGTTCAACGGGACGTCATCGAGCGGGTTCGCCAACTGGGTGGCGCCGGGCATCAGCTTCAGGTCCGCTGAATTGGTGACGGTTGCCTGGACGAGCTGGGGTCGGAGGCGGTGGCCTGAAGCCGGACGAACCCGGCATCTGTTTGCTTCACGTGAGAAGCCGGCTGCCGCTTGTTTGCCTCGCGCAGCATGCTGTTGCCTGTTCCCTTCGCGTGGGGATGCTGCCGCTTGTTCGCCTTGCAGAGGATGTCGGTGCCGGTTCGCCTCGCACGAGGGCGATTGGGTACCGGGTTGTCGGTGGCGCATGGCATGCTGCCTGACATGGCGCGTACCGATCCAGCACCTGTGACCTTGGTCGTCGGCGATGAGGAGTTGCTGGCCGAGCGGGCAGTGGGTGGTGTCGTCGCGGCGGCGCGGGCCGCTTATCCCGGTGCCGAAGTGCATGATCTTGTGGGGGGTAAGGTCACGGGCGGTGAGCTCATGCAGCTGACGTCTCCGTCGCTGTTCGAGGATCGGTCCGTGGTGGTGATCCGGTCGGCCCAGGACCTGGCGAAGGACGTCATCGCCGAGATCGTGGCGTATACCAAGCAGCCCTCCGACGACACCGTGATCGTCCTGTCGCACCCTGGTGGGGTGAAGGGGAAGGCGCTGGTCGATGGGGTGAAGAAGGCCGGGGCCAACGTGGTCACGATCAACAAGGTCACCAAGGCCGGGGAGCGGCTGGACTTCGTCAAGGGAGAGTTCAAGCGGGCGGGGCGGAACATCGCAGGTGACGCGGCTCAGGCGCTGCTCGAGGCCGTGGGTAACGACCTGCGAGAGTTGGCGGCGGCGTGCAGTCAGCTGATGTTCGACGCCGAGGACAAGACGATCGGTGCGGCGGCGGTGGCGCGCTATCACAAGGGGCGGGCCGAGGTCACCGGGTTCAACGTGGCCGACTCGGCGGTCGAGGGGCGGATGGCGGATGCCCTGGAGCAGTTGCGGTGGGCGCTCGGCACCGGGGTCGCTCCTGTGCTGCTGGTGAGTGCGCTGGCCGGTGGGCTGCGGTCGCTGGCCAAGGTGGGCAGCGCGCCCAGAAACCTTCGAGGTGGTCAGTTGGCCAGCCACGTCGGTATGCCGCCGTGGAAGGTGGACCGGGTGAAACGGCAGCTCAACGGGTGGGGGCCGGAAGGGCTGTCGAGGGCGATCCAGGCGGTGGCCAGTGCCGACGAGCAGGTCAAGGGCGGGGGAGCGGACCCGGCTTACGCGTTGGAGCACACGGTTCAGGTCATCGTGGCCAGCCGCACGGGGCGGTAGCGGCTGACGTCCGCCGAAGCGCCAGCAGTGAGGTGTTTGAGGAACTGATCCTTGCTGGGGGCCGCTGTCGCTGCTGGTGCCTTCATGGGCGCGCGGTGGCCTGCGTGTGATGGCTGGGCTGCGACGGCCTCGCGTGTGATTGGTCTGGGTGCGGTGGCCGCGTGCGACGGCTTGCCTGCGACGGCTTGCCTGCGGTGGCTCGGGTGTGATGGCCCCGTAGGTGATGGCCCCGTGTGTGGTGGTCGGTGAGCGAGGGTCCAGGGTGCTTTTTGGGGGTCTGGGTTGCGTCGTGTACGGCGTCAGGGTTCTCTGCGCCGGTCTTGGCGGCGGGTGGTTTCGGTTGCTACGAGGAGTTGTTTGAGGAGGCGGTCCAGGAGGGCTTGGTCTTTGGGGGGCAGGGCGTTGAGCATGGACGCCTCTACCTCCGCGCGGATCGTCATCGCGTCCATCCACAGGTCGTGACCCTTGGGAGTGAGCTCGACGTCCACGCGGCGCCGGTCCTCTGTACTGCGTAGGCGCCGTACCAGGTCCGAGCGTTCCAGCGTGTCCAGGCGGCCTGTCATCCCGGCGGGGGAGAGGAGGAGGTCGGCGGCCAGTTCGGAGGGGGTCGCGGAACCGCCGCGTGCCACCAGGCGGTGGAGGGTCTCGAACTCGAAGTCCTGCATCCCCACCTCGGAGAGAGCCGCCTCCTTGGTGTGGGCCAGGTGCTTCACGAGGGTCTGCATGCGTGTCACGACCGCCTCGACCCGCTCGTCGAAGGGGGCCTTGCCGCGCCAGCGGGCCAGGTGTCGATCGACCGAGTCCTCCATGCCAGGGATGATACGCCGACAAGTATTTTGTTGACGAAACATTCGCTGACGAAATACTGTCCTGAGGCATGATGTACCGATTGCTGATCGGACGATGCTTGTCTGCCCTGGCCACGGCGCTGATTCCGACAACCTTGACCCTGGCGGTCCTGCGCGTGACTGGCGACGGCGGGGCGCTCGGAATCGTGCTGGCGTGCGAACTGATCCCCATGTTGCTGCTTCTGCCCGTCGGTGGTGTGCTGGCCGACCGGTTCAGGCCCGCGCGGGTCGTGCTGGTCGCCGACCTGACGCGGTGTCTGTCGCAGGCCGCCATCGCCGCCGAACTCCTGCTCGGCCTGAACCGCCTGCTCGACCTGGCTCTGCTGTCCGCGCTGGCGGGGGCGGCCATCGCGTTCGGCAGTCCGGCGGTGCCGAGGCTGGTGGTGGCTGTGGTTCCCGTACGGGACAGGTTGCGGGTGAATGCGCGCATCGGCGTGGTGACCAGCCTGTCGGCGGTGGCTGCTCCGGCGATCGCCGGGACGATCACCGTGGGAGTGGGGCCGGGGTGGGCGGCCGGGGTCACGGCGGTGTTGTTCGCCTGTTCGGCGTTGACGCTTGGTGGCATTCGTACGGCGGCCCGCCCCCGTTCTGATGCGGCTCTGGACGAGCGAGGTCGTACGTGCCCGGTACGCCTCCTCGGGCCTGGTGCCTTCTCGTCATTCGGCCAGGACCTCGCCCACGGATGGCGGGAGATCAAGGAACGGCCCTGGTTCCTGGCCTGCGTACTCGGTCATGGTGTGTGGCATTTCGTCGCCGGATTGTTCCTGACGCTCGGCCCCGTGGCCGCCGTACTGCACCTGGGGGGCGAGGCGAGCTGGATGATGATCGTGCAGAGCGGCACCGTGGGGATGTTCCTGGGTGTGTTCGCCGCGCCCAGGCTGCCCATCCGGCGGCCGTTGACCGCGGTGCAGGCAGGCGCCGCCTGTTACCTGCTGCCCCTGGTGGCCCTGGCCGTGTCGGCACACGTCGTGGTGCTGGCGGCGGCGTACTTTGTGGCGATGTTCGGGCTGGGGTTGCTCAGTCCGCTGTGGGAGACGGCCGTGGCCGAGGAGATCCCGGAGGGGGCGCTGGGGCGGGTGCGGTCGTTCGACCAGCTCATCTCGTTCGCGTCGCGGCCGTTCGGGCTGGCGGTGGCGGTGCCGCTGGCTGGGCTGACCGGGGTGACGGCTCTGGCGGTGACGGGCGGGGTGCTGGTCGCCGCCGCCAACCTCGCCGCGATCGCCTGGTCGCCGCCTCGTCGGGCGCGGCCGGCGGAGGAGGTCGCTGCCGGACCGCATGGTGCCGCCACGGGCAGCGGCTGAGGACCAGACCGCCCATGCAGTACGAAGGACCGAGGCGGCAAGGGCCGGGTGGGGGAGGGTCGGGCGGGTCAGGTGAGGGCGGCCTCGCGTACCACTCCGTCGCTGATCTCCAGGACCCGGTCCGCCAGCGTCATCAAGCTCGGATCATGCGTGGCCACCAGCGCCGTAACCCCCTCACTCCGTACGAGCGCCCGCAACAACTCCATGATCTGCCGCCCCGTCTGCGAGTCGAGCTGCCCCGTAGGCTCGTCCGCCACCAGCAGCCGCGGCCGGTTGGCCAGGGACCTGGCGATCGCCACCCGCTGCCGCTGCCCCCCGGACAGCTCGTACGGCCGCTGGTTGGCATGCTGCTCCAACCCCACGAGGGCGAGCAACATCCGCACCCGGGCCTCCCGCTCCTCCACCGGTGCCCGCAGGAGCCGCATCGGCACCCCCACGTTCTCCGCCGCGGACAGCACGGGGATCAGCCCGAACGACTGGAACACGAAACCCACGACGTCGCGGCGCAGGGCCAGCAGTTCGTCCTCGGACATGGCCGTGACCTCGTGCCCGTCCACCGCCACCCGCCCGGCGTCCGGCCGGTCGAGGCCGCCGATCTGGTTGAGCAGGGTGGTCTTGCCGGAACCGGAGCGGCCACGGACCGCGACCAGTTCCCCGGGGAAGATCGAGAACGACACCTCCCGCAGTGCCACGACCTCCTTGGGCCCGCTCCGGTAGACCTTGCGCAGCCCTTCGACCTCGACCAGGGGCGTTTCAGTCACTTGAGGGCTCCTCTCGGGCGGGCCATACGCCGATATGGTCGGATTCGAGCTCAAGACGTACTCGCCGCTCCATGTCGAGGGCGTTCGTGAAGTCGCGCGGCAGTTGCAGGCGGCCGACCCGGTCGAGCACGGCGTACTCCTCGGCGATGATCTGACCCTCGGCGTCCTCCCGCCGGAGCGTCTCGCTGCTGGTACGCCCGTCGCGAATGCCCACCGTCCGGTCCACCTGCTCCGACACCAGCGGGTCGTGCGTCACGATGACCACGCTCACCCCCAGCTCCCTGTTGGCCTTGCGCAGCGCGTCGAACACCTGCTCGGAGGTGTCGCTGTCCAGCTCGCCCGTCGGCTCGTCGGCCAGGATGAGCTGCGGGGAGTTGGCGAGCGCGACGGCGATGGCCACGCGTTGTTGCTCACCGCCCGACATCTCGGCAGTCCTGCGGTTCGCGCAGGAGGCGACGCCGAGCAGTTCCAGCAGTTCGTCGGCACGCCCTCGGCGCGCGGAGCGGGCCAGCTTCATCGGCAGCTCGACGTTCTCCCGCCCGGTCAGGTACGGCAGCAGGTTCCGCGCCGTCTGCTGCCAGATGAACCCCACCACCGAGCGCCGATACCGCAGCCGATCGCGGGCGTTCATCGACAGCAGGTCCATGCCGGCCACCCTGGCCACCCCTGCCGTCGGCACGTCCAGCCCGGACAGCACGTTGAGCAGCGTCGACTTGCCTGAGCCCGACGCGCCGACGATGGCCACCAGCTCGCCCTTGTCGATCACCAGGTCGAGCCCCTGCAGTGCGACGACCTCGACGCCCTCGGTCTTGTAGATGCGTACCAGGTTGTCGCACACGATGTGCGCGTCGCCGCCGAACGCGGCCTTCTGACGCGTGGCCTTGGCTTCCAGCTCTGACAGGGTCGGGTTCATGAGAGGTCCCCCACTCGAAGGACGGCGCCGAGGCTGCGACGGCGGCTGATGACGGTGTGCGCGTACGCGCCGAGCACGGCCACGGCGGCCAGCCCGGCCGCCAGCGCGCTCGGCAGGAACGGGTCGAGCGAGTAGTCGCCGACGGGCAGGTCGCCGGCGTACGACGACAGGTCCACGCCGGGGCCGAGCGCGGATGGCAGGCCGAGGCCCAGCCCGAGCCCGACCAGCGCGGTGAGGAGGATCATGGGCAGGATCTCCAGCACGGTCAGCCGCTGCGCCTGCCGCTCCGACAGCCCCAGCGTACGCAGGAACGACACGGCCCTGGCCCGCTCGGACGAGCCGATGACCAGCGACAGGACGACGGCGATCAACGCGTACGCGGCCAGCGCGCCCGTCACCACCACCAGCGTCCAGCGCACCGTGCTCGTCAGCGGATCGTCCTGAATCGCCCGCAGCGCCCCCTCTTGGGACTCCACGGTGGCCGACGGGACCAGCCGCGCCAGCTCGGAGACGGAGGCGTCGCCCTTGATCAGCAGGGTGTTCACGGCGGGCCGAATCTGCACGCTCAACGGCACGACCATGAACTTGCCCTGGGTGTAGAAGCCGGGCACCGAGGAGATCACGCCCCGCGTGGCCAGCTTCAGCCGCGCCTGCCACCCGATCTCCAGCGTCCCCCGCCCCCGCAGCTCAGGGGAGACGAGTGCCCCGCCGTCGGACAGAGCGGGCAGGTCAATGGGGGCGTCGCCCAGGAGAGAGCGCCACTGGGCCACGTCCACGGCGATGGCCTCGGCGCGCTCGGCGGCGTACCCGACCTGCACCCGTCCCGTCTGCGCGAGCACCACCTGCTCCACGCCGGCCGTCCCGCGCACCCGCTCGAGGGCGTCGGCGGGGATCTCGATCTCCGACGTCATCCTGATCGGCGCGCCCACCTGCTGCCAGGACGCCAGCCGCTGCGTGCCGGAGATCCCGTCGCCGACCACCGCCGCGAACACCGACACGGCCAGCGCGGGAAGCAGGATGAGCACCGGCAACACGCTGGCGGAGCGTGCCCTGGCCGCCCTGGTCAGCCCCAGGAACGGCACGGCGGCCCGGCCGCGCGAGGCCAGCCGGACGAGCAGGCGCAGCGGGTACGGGTAGCAGCGCAAGGTGACCAGCGCCGCCGCGACCGTCAGGGCGACCGGCACCACCAGCAGGAACGGGTCCTGCCCCGCCGACGCGCTCAACCCGCGAGCCCGCAGCAGGTACGCCCCCGCCAGCGCCAGCACCACGACCAGCACCTCCAGCGTGATCCGCTTGGCGGAGGCCCGCCCGGCGGCCACGTCGTCGCGCCGCGAGTGCAGCGGCGTGCGGTGCAAGAGGGCCAGGCGCACGGCGGCGAACCCGACGGCCACGAGGACCACGATCACCGGCCCGGCGTGCACGATCGGCAGCACGGGGCCGGGCACGAGGTACGACAGCGCGTACCCGGCCGCCGCCCCCGGCACCACGGCCAGCCCGGTCAGCGCCGCCGCCGCGCCCGCCACCTGCCCCAGTGACCCGCCACGGGCCCTGGCCAGCGTCAGCGGATGGTCCAGCCGGTCGGCCAGGAGTTGCACGGCCAGCACGATCACGCCGAGCGCCACCGCGAGCAGCCCGCCGAGCACCAGGTACATCACGGTCTGCGCGGTGAACAGCCCGGTCAGGAAGCCGTCGAGCAGGTTCGGCAGCCCAGTCTCGACGTGGTACGGGCTGGCGGTGCTCGTGCTCTGCAGCCCCACCACCCGGTCGAACTCGGTCACCGCCGCCTGGAGGCCGGGCGCGGCCAGCGCGCCGACCGCTCCTGTGTCGAGCGGCAGGATCCAGCGGTAGGTCAGGTGGCGCCCCTCGCCGCTGAGCGCGGTCAGCCCGGCGTCGGAGATCAGCGCGGTGGTGTGCTTCTCGAAGTCCAGCCCGCCCGGCGGCTGCAACTTGGTGACGTGCAGGATGTCGGAGTTGTGGGACCAGTAGCGGTCGCCGGGGTCCTTCGCCCGGAACACGCCGACGATCTTCACGGCGGCGTAGTCGTTCTCGCCGACGATCTTCGTCTGGCCGACCTTGAGGTCCATCTCCCGCTGGGCCTCCTCGACGATCCCGGCCTCGAACACAGGGATCGTCTCGCCCTCGTACCGCATCGTGTTGGGTGCGCCGGGCGCGCGCCCCTGGACCCAGTCCACGCGCCGGTCGGCGTCGGAGAGCCAGCCGAGGTTGAGGTAGGTCTGGCCGCCGGTCCCGGTCATCGGCGTGAGCGTGGTCTTGGCGTTCATGTGGCCGGGCGCGGTGGTCAGCGGGCGCAGCTCCGCGGGCACGATCTCGCGCCAGAGGCGGGCGCGGGAGTCGAACTGGGCGCGTTCGCGCAGGTCCTCCTCCCGCGAGCCGGACTCCACGGCCACGGTCAGGTCGGCCTGCACGGCGGGGGCGGCGGTCAGCGAGCGGCGCAGCGCCTCGTCGTACGACGCCTGCATCGCCCTGGGCAGCCCCGCCACCAGCAGGCACGCGCTCAACGTCAGCACGAAGAGCACGGCCACCGTGCCCAGGTGCACTCGGGCGAGCAGCCAGATCCTCACTGTTCCTCCCGAAGGCCGAGCTCTTGCCTGCGCAGGTTGCGTGCCAGCCCGGCGACGATCGCGAACAACACCCCGGTCACCAGCACCAGCATCACGCCGGTGGCCGCCCACGGGATGTCGAGCTCCACATCAGGCGTGACGGCGGCGGCCTGGCCGGTCAGCACGATGTGCGGCACCACCAGCACGCCGACGACCACCGCGAGCCCGGTGCCCGCCGCCAGCGACAGCCCGATCACGAACGCCTGTTCCATGGCCAGCATCCCGAACATCTGCCGGGAGCTCACCCCGAGCGCCCGCAGGATCGCGAACTCGGCCATCCGCTCCCGCGCGGCCACGGCCGCGTTGACCAGGAACCCGAGCACCGCGAACACCAGCGCCGCCAGGAACCCCAGCATCAGCGCCCCCTGCAGCCCGCTGGCCAGCGGGTCGTCCCGCAGGGTGGCGGCCAGTTCGCGCTGGTCGAGCGCGGTGACGTCCCACTCGGGATGGCCCTTGAGCGCGGTCGTGGCGGCGGAGGTGTCGGCGTCGGCCAGCCACCACTCGGTGGCGGGCCTCGGCGGCTGCGCCGCGGCCAGTTCGTGCGTCTGCAACGTCTCCCAGTCGGCGAGCACGGCCTTCTGCCCGGCCGCCGTGGTCGGCATCGTCTCCACGACGCCGACGACCTTGATCGGCATGACCCTGCGGTCGATGCTGGCCCGCCCGGTCTGCCCGACGCCCAGCTTGAGGGAGGTGGCCAGGTCGGCGGTGAGCACGACGGGCAGCGGCGTCGCCGCGGGTCCGGGGACGAAGGCGGCGGCCGTGCCCGTGCGGGGCACGTTCAGGGTGAGCGCGGGCGCCGCCACGTCCTGGCCGTCGGCGCTCAGGCCGGTCACCTTCAGGCTCGCGGTGTTCTCGGGCGTGCCCGCGACCAGGCCGCGCAGCGACAACGGGTAGGTGATCGTCCCGCTTCGCCCGGCCAGCGACCGCAGGTCCACCTCGACCTGGTTCGCGCCCGGCTTGAGCACGCCGAGCGACACGTCGCGCCAGACGCCGAGCGCGTCGGACACCACCAGCCGCAGCGGCAGGTCCGCGCTGGCCTCGGCGCGCAGGGTCAGTTCGGTGGGCTTGCCCGGCAGGTCGAGTTTGCCCGCCCGGTCGCCGGCCAGCGCCCGCGACAACTCGCCGACGCTCTGGGCCGACAAGTCAGGACGCAGGTGGTAAAGCTCGCCCAGTTTGCCCGCGTCGAGCGCGAGCAGCAGCCCGCTCTCGCCGCTCACCTCGCTCTGCCCGCGGAAGCCGGGGGAGGAGGCGGTGACGCCGGGCAGCGCGGTGAACGCCGTGCCTCGTCCGAGCGCGCCCAGTTCCGGCCCGTCCGGCGGTCCGGACAGCCGCAGGTCGGCCCCGGTCTGGTGGCGGGCCTGGTCGAGCTGCGAGGAACGCCAGGTGGAGGCGGTGGCCAGGGACACGATGCCGATCGAGATCGCCATGGTGAGCAGCAGCGCGGGCCCGGCGTACTTCAGCGGCCGTCTGCTCACCTGCCACGCCCCGAGCGCGGGGGCGAGCGTGGGCCGCCTGGAGGTCAGCCGCTCGGCCAGCCGCGAGATGCGCGGCACCAGCCGCAGCCCGAGCATGCCGCCCGTGAGCAGGGCCAGCGCGGGCCCGGAGATGATGAGCGGGTCGATGCCCAGCCCGCCCGCGGCCGTCGTGGTCACGGGGGCGCCGTAGCGCTGGAGCTGCCAGATCGCCAGCCCGGCCACGACCAGCAGAGCGAGGTCCGCGCCCGCCCGCTCGATCAGCCCGCGCCCGCCGCCGCGCCCGCGCGCCGACTGCTCCTCCACGTACGTACGCCGCGCGCCCGCCAGCGCCGGCAACACCAGCAGCACGGCCGCGGCCAGCGCCACCCCGAACGAGACGACGAACGTGCCCGCGTCCGCCACCGGCGCCAGCCGTACCCCTGAGGCCTTGATCCAGGGCAGCAGGTTGACCAGCGCGAGCAGCGGCGGCCCCAGGAACGGCGCCACGACCGCGCACGGGAGCGCCACCAGCAGCGCCTCCCCGCCCGCCAGCGCCGCCAGCCGCATCGTGCCCGCGCCCCGCGAGCGCAGCAGCGCCACCTCCATGCGCCGGTGGTCGGCCAGCAGTCGCGCGGTCAGCATCAGCGCGTACGCGGCCAGCAGCAGCAGTTGCAATACCGGGATCAGCATGGTGGAGCGAGCCACCAGCGAGGCGGTGTCGAGCTGGGTGAGCATCTCCGGCAGGCGGCTGGCGGCCACGCACCCCGCGCAGCCGTCCGCCTTCAGCCGCTCGCCCACCTGCGCGATCTGCCCGGCCAGCGGGCGGAGCTGCTCGGGGGTGAGCGTCCTGAGGTCGGGTACGGCGGTCCAGGTCGCGTTCACGCTGGTCGCGAAGCGGCCGATGAAGGTCTCCCGCGCCACCATGAGCGGCCCGTACGTGGTGAAGTCCCCGCGATCGACGCCGCGGCTGAGGAGCTGCTCCCCGGCCCAGCGCTCGCCGAACGGGTCGCTGAGCTGGAAGATCCCGACCACGCGCACCTTGACCGGGCGCGGGTCGAGCCGTCCGCGGGTGGTGAACTCCCGCCCCACCTCGAACCCGGTCGCCGACGCCGCCGACAACGAGATCGCCGCCTCGACCTGCTCGTCACCGGGCTTCGGCCAGGCGCCGGAGACGAGCCTGGCCTGCCCGTCGAGCCCGTCGTAGCTGCCGAACCTGAGCAGTTCGGGCCGCTCCCGGTCCTCCTGGCCCGGCATGGTGTAGGAGTCGGAGCGGAAGCTGGTGGTGATGGCGGGCGGGCTGGTGTAGGCCCTGGCCAGCTCGGCGCGTACCGACTGGTCGTAGCGGGGGAAGGTCTCCGCCGTGACGGGGGCGCTGATGGTGGCGGCGGTCTGCGCGTACGAGGCCGTCTCCATCGTCCTGCGGACACCGGCTTCGGCGATGGAGGAGGCGTACATGGTCAGCGCCACCAGCGTGGTGGTCGCCAGCAGGATCGAGCCGAACGCGGCCAGGAGGAGCAGCGGCTCGCTGAACGCCCTTTTGACGACCAACGGCCCCCGCATGTGTCCCCCTTCGCCCGTTTAGTGCACCTTCGGGCACGCGGAGGACGAGGGGCAAGGTGATCTTTGCAACGGTGACTCACCCGATACGGCGGTGTGATATCGAAACCGTGACAAACCGCTGCCGGAAAACAAGAACGCCGCACCCTCGCAGGGGTGCGGCGTCAAGAAGTGCCGTCTTACTTGGTGGCCAGCGCCGCGGTCTGCTTGGCGATCGCGGACTTGCGATTGGCGGCCTGGTTCTTGTGGATGACGCCCTTGCTGACGGCCTTGTCGAGCTGGCGGGCGGCGACCCGCTGAAGGGCCGTGGCCTGCTCGACATCGCCCTGCTCCGCAGCCTCGCGGAACTTGCGGACAGCCGTCTTCAGAGACGACTTGACAGCCTTGTTGCGCAGACGAGCCTTCTCGTTCTGCTTGTTGCGCTTGATCTGGGACTTGATGTTCGCCACGAAGAAGCCTCGGTGAAGGTCTGAGTGATGGATGGGGCGCGCGGGCTCACGAGAGAGGGCGCGCCACACGCAGTTGCTCAGGGTACCAATAACTCAGGCGGCAGCTCAAATCAACGCCATCGCGTCATGTACTCGCGCCAATCTTCTTCAGTGGCCGCGAAGTCCACATAGAGGGCGAGACCGAACAGTTCGCGACGGCCGTGGCCGGTCAGGGCCAGCTTGGCGCCCTCGGCCGCCATCTCGACGCTCTCGGCGGCGTCCGACCATGCTACGCCGTGGTCGTGGTAGGCGGGAGCGCCGATGTACAGGGCCTTCCCGTCGGGGACCAGGTCCAGGGCGAGGCTCGCCTGGCGGGCCACGTAGCCGCCGTACAGGGACTGGAGCGGGGTGAAGGAGTCGTACGTCATGATCGCGACCTGGTCGACCCGATCCACGACCTGGCGGAAGTAATTTTCTGACCAGTATTTGTCGTGGCCCAGGATGGTCCGGGCGGTCAGGCGCATGCCCGGGTACGGCTCGATCTGCGGGGTGGAGGTGGACAGGAGTTTCGTGTGCTGCCTGGTTCTGTTCAGGAGTTCGAGGAACTCGGTGTCGCCGTCGCCGATGGGCTCGAAGTTGTAGTGGATGCCGTCGTAGCCCTGGCTCATGATGGCGGCGACTCCGGCCAGGACGTTCTCGCGGGACTTGGGGGCGTCGAGGTCGAGGCCGTTCTTGACGGTCTGGCCGAGCCAGGCGGAGACGCGGAGCCCCGGTAGGTACTTGCGCACCCATTGGACGAAATTTCGGGCGTTGGGGTATTTGGCTGGATCTAAGCGGCCGTCGTACTCGAAGGGGCCGGAGTGGACGTACAAATCCTTGATGCCGGTGGCGCGGAGCCGTACCGCTAGTTGTTCGACGTCGTGCTCCGTGCGGCGGCCGTCCACCCAGGCGTGGCCCAGCCAGAGAGCGTCGTTGCCGGTGCTCTTCGCCCAGGCCGCCGGGGCACCGGTAAACTGGAGTCGAAGCGCCGCGGCGAGGAGGCCGCACAGCGCGACCACGATGGCCAAGGCCAGCGCGAGCAGGCGCAGGCCGCGGCGGATGACGGTTCGGGCTATCACCCGGGCATGTCACCATGAAAGCTTGCTTGCCCTCAACCCTGTCGAAACGGACTTCGGTGCGCACTCAGCCTGGCCAGACCGACCCCGCGTTGATCCGCAACTTCTGCATCATCGCGCACATCGACCATGGCAAATCGACCCTTGCCGACCGGATGTTGCAGATCACCGGTGTGGTCGACGAGCGTTCCATGCGCGCCCAATACCTCGACAGGATGGACATCGAGCGCGAACGGGGCATCACGATCAAGTCGCAGGCCGTGCGGCTGCCGTGGGACGGCCACGTCCTCAACATGATCGACACCCCCGGTCACGTCGACTTCACCTACGAGGTCTCCCGGTCGCTGCAGGCGTGCGAGGGCGCGGTCCTGCTGGTCGACGCGGCCCAGGGCATCGAGGCGCAGACGCTGGCCAACCTCTACCTGGCCATGAACGCCGACCTGACCATCATCCCCGTCCTCAACAAGATCGACCTTCCGGCGGCGCAGCCGGAGAAGTTCGCCGAGGAGCTGGCGGGGCTGATCGGGTGCGACCCGTCCGAGGTGCTCAGGGTGTCGGGCAAGACCGGTGATGGCGTGCGCGAGCTGCTCGACCACGTGGTCCAGACCGTGCCCGCGCCGGTGGGCCAGGCCGACAAGGCCGCCAGGGCGCTGATCTTCGACTCGGTCTACGACACCTACCGCGGTGTCGTCACCTACGTCAGGGTCATCGACGGCCATCTGGGCAAGCGGGAGCGCATCCTGATGATGTCCACGATGGCCACCCACGAGACGCTGGAGATCGGCGTCATCTCGCCCGAGCCCAAGATCGCTGAGCTCGGGCTGGGCGTCGGCGAGGTGGGCTACCTGATCACAGGCGTGAAGGACGTGCGGCAGTCGCGGGTCGGTGACACGGTCACGGCCGCGGTCAAGCCCGCGAAGGAGATGCTGGCCGGCTACGAGCACCCCAAGCCCATGGTGTTCTCCGGGCTCTATCCGATCGACGGCGACGAATATCCCGAGCTGCGCGAGGCGCTCGACAAGCTGCAGCTCAACGACGCGGCGCTGGTCTACGAGCCGGAGACGTCGGCGGCGCTCGGGTTCGGGTTCCGGGTGGGGTTCCTCGGGCTGCTGCACATGGAGATCGTGCGTGAGCGGCTGGAGCGGGAGTTCGGGCTGTCGCTGATCTCCACGGCGCCCAACGTGGTCTACCGCGTGGTCATGGAGGACGGCAAGGAGCTCACGGTCACCAACCCGTCGGAGTTCCCCACGGGCGGCAAGATCGCGGAGGTCTTCGAGCCGGTCACCAAGTCCACGATCCTGGCGCCGTCCGAGTTCATCGGCGCGATCATGGAGATCTGCCAGGGGCGGCGCGGCCAGCTCCTCGGCATGGACTACCTGTCGGAGGACCGCGTCGAGATCCGCTACACGCTGCCGCTCGGCGAGATCATCTTCGACTTCTTCGACCAGCTCAAGTCGCGCACCAGGGGTTACGCCTCGCTCGACTACGAGCCCGCCGGTGAGCAGGAGGCCGAGCTGGTCAAGGTCGACATCCTGCTGCAGGGCGAGGCGGTCGACGCCTTCAGCGCCATCGTGCACAAGGACAAGGCCTACACCTACGGCGTCGACATGGCCAAGAAGTTGCGCGAGCTGATCCCGCGGCAGCAGTTCGAGGTGCCGATCCAGGCCGCCATCGGGGCCAGGGTCATCGCCCGCGAGAACATCCGCGCGATCCGCAAGGACGTGCTGGCCAAGTGCTACGGCGGCGACATCTCCCGTAAGCGCAAGCTGCTGGAGAAGCAGAAGGAAGGCAAGAAGCGGATGAAGATGGTCGGGCGGGTCGAGGTGCCGCAGGAGGCCTTCGTCGCCGCGCTGTCCACCGACTCCAGCGGCGACAAGACCAAGAAGTAGCCCCTTCCTACAGGCCCAGGACCGAAGGTTCGCGTGCGAGCGAGCGCCAGCGGCCCTTCGGGTCGTCCACCAGGCGTCGCGCGGTCAGGTCCATCAGGCCGCCGACGCCTGTCAGCTCGGCGGCCAGCTCGCCGTCCGCGCGGGTGAACTCCTGCCTGATCCTGAACGTCTTCCCCTCGCCCCACTCGAACGCGCACGTCACCTCCACCTCGTCGCCGCCGCGCAGCTCGCGGCGGTAGCGGATGGTGTTCTCGAGGGCGATGGGGCCGACGCCGGACTCGCGCAGGTCGTCGACGGTGATGCCGGCCGCGCGCAGGCACTCCCAGCGGGCGTGCTCGCTGTATTGGTGGTAGACGGCGCTGTTGAGGTGGCCCTGCGTGTCGAGCTCGTAGCCGCGTACGGCGATGCGTACTGAGAAGGTCATTCCCGTTCCTCCAGCCAGGTGTGTGATTTGGCGGTGAGGTAGCGCAGGCCGTCGTCGCCGATCTCCACCCACTCGCCGCGTGCCCATCCGCCGGTCGTCTGCGGCGCGAACCCGTGCCGCTGGAACAGCGCCGACGCCTCCTTCTGGGTGAGCCCGCGGCGCCCCCAGTCACCGATGACCCGCGCGGTCCGCTCGTCCTCGCTCACCTCCTGCTCTCCCAGCGCGGCGGCCAGCTCTTCCAGGCCGCGCGCGATGAGCCGCAGCGAGGACTGGACCCTCGGGACATCCATCGTCATCGCCTATCGATCGGTAGCGATTGCTCATCGATCCTAGCGGCTAGTCTGAAAGCATGGAAGTGGTGCATACCGCGCGGATGGTTCTATCTCGCGTCACGGCTGACGACCTGGACGCCGTACACGAGATACATTCGGATCCGCGTACGAGCGTGTACCACCCCAGCGGCCCCGTCACCGACCTGGAGTCCAGCCGCGCCATGCTCGATCTGTGGCTGGCCGACTGGGACCAGCGCGGGCTCGGCTACTGGGCGGCCCGGCGGCCGGGGGAGTCGCGGGTGCTCGGCTTCGGCGGGCTTCGGCGAGCGATGCTGGACGGTCGCGAGGTGCTGAACCTGTACTACCGATTCCGTCCTTCGGCGTGGGGGCACGGGTACGCGGTGGAGCTCGCTCAGGCGGCCCTGGTGGTCGGTAAGGGGCTCGGGACCGTGGTGGCCGTCATCCGGGACATCAACGAGCCGTCGCACCGGGTGGCTGAGCGGGTGGGGATGCGCAAGGACCGGACGATTCCGTACGGCGGAGTGCCCAGCGACGTGTACGTCGCCTGACCGTTACTTCGTTCTGCCGCCTCGCCACACGTACCCCACCAGCACCAGCGTGCTCATGACCGCCTGCGCCACCAGGAGCGGGGCCGGGGAGGCCGGCTGGGAGAGCAGCGCCATCGCGGTCGGGAGGCAGCCGAGCAGGGCCAGGTCCGGCCCCGTCGCCGCCCACATGAGCGGCCCGGTCGGGATGGCCCCGCCCGGCGAGTCGATGACCGGCATCGAGTGGTCGATCGGGGCGCGCCCGGCCATCCGCAGGGCGGCGGCGGCCAGGGCGGGCGCGGCCATCGGCCCGAACAGGGCGAGCTCACCGGACAGACCCGTCAGCGCCAGGGCCGCCCACGCCCCGCCGAGCAGCGCGGGCAGCGCCGCGCGGGCCGCGAGCGCCGGGCGCCTGCCCACCCCGATGAGCCTGGCCAGGGCCGGGTTGTCGGCGTCCCTGCGCGCTCCGGACGTGCTCATCGACGCCACGGCCAGCGCGCCCGCCAGCACGGCCACCCCGAGCGCCACCGGAGAGCCACCCGCCTGGGCCAGCACCGCCGGGAGCGCGGCCGTCGCCGCGATGGCGGCCAGCCGCCCCGGCCTGCGGCCCAGGCGGCGCCAGTCGTGCCAGGCCAGCGCGAACGGCGCGGGCAACGACGGCCACCTCCTGGAGGTGAGCTTCCTGGCCCGCCAGTGGTTGTCCTCGGCGATCCAGGTGAGCGCGCCGGGGTCGAGCGACACGGCCGCGCTCGCCACGTGACCGGCCCTGGTCGAGGCGGTCACGAGGGTACGGGTGGGTATCCGGTCGAGCGAGGCCCACGCCCGGCGCGCCAGGAGGCCTGACACCACGGCGGCCGCGGACACGGCGGCGGCGACGGCCGGCCCTGGGGCGCTCGCGGCGATCGCCAGCACCGTACGGAGCTGCCCCGTCACCGCCACCGCGGCCAGCACCAGCAGCGCGGCCATCGTGCCGGTCAGCCAGACCTGCCAGGACTGCGCGGCCTGCCCGAGCGCGGCCAGCGCCATCCCGCCGACGGTCGCCGACACGCCCAGGACGAGCGCGCCCAGCACCCGCCACACGAGCTGGTCGGGCGCGCCCAGCACCGCCAGCAGCCCCGCCCCGAGCAGCAGGCCCGCCAGCACCGCGACCAGGCCCAGCAGTCGTGCGGTACGGCCGAGCAGGTGCCGCCGGTTCAGCGGGGACGGCAGCAACCAGGACGCGTCGGGGCCGGGCAGCAGCACGGGACCCGCCGAGCGGGCCGCCCCCAGGAAACCGGCCAACGCGAGCGCGAGCAGCGCCACCCCCGCGCCCATGCGTGCGGGATCGACAGGACCGGCCAGGCCCGCGAACACGCCCGACAGCGGCTGACCGAACACGACGATGGCCATGACCAGGGCGAACACGGTGACGTAGCGGTCGAGCACACTGGTGCGGGCGGGTCCGCGCGCGCGTACGTAGGCGCGTACCTCTCGCACGGTGGTCACGCGGCCACCCCCGACGGCGAGACCTGGCGGCCGTGGGTGGCCAGGTCCTGGTCGTGGGTGGCCATGACGACGGTGCCGCCCTCGTCCGCGTACTCCTCCAGCAGGTCGGCCAGGCGGGCGCGGAAGCTCGTGTCCAGGCCGCGCTCCGGCTCGTCGAGCAGCAGCACCGTGCTCGGCCTGAGCAGCGTGGAGGCCAGGCAGAGGCGCTGGCGCTGGCCGGTGGACAGGTTCAGCGGCGGCGCGTCGGCCCGCTCCTCCAGCGCGAACTCCTCCAGCGCCGTGTCCACCGTCATCCGGGCCTCGGCGTGCACGGCCCCCATCAGCTCCAGGTGCTCGCGTGCCGTGAGCCCCGGATACCAGGCGGGCTCGTCGCCCAGCAGCGCGACGCGGCCCCAGAAACCGGCGTCGTCGGACGGCGGCCTCCCGAACACGCGGACTTCGCCGGAGGTGGCGGGCTGGAGGCCGGCCAGGCAGCGGAGCAGGGTGGACTTGCCGGAGCCGTTCGGGCCGACCACGGCCACGATCTCGCCCGGCGACACGGTCAGGTTCATGTCCCGCAGCACGGGGTTGCCGCCGAGTTCGACCGTGAGGTCGTCGGTGCTGATGATCGAGTCGGACACCGTTCGAGCGTACCCAGCTCATGGAGTCAGCGGGCGGCCCCATGGAGCAGAGGCCAGATCGCGGCGCTTCGCTGCGCCGCGGTGCCCGGGCAGCCGTGGCGCAACCAGTCCAGGATGACGCCGAGCAGGGCGCCGGCGAGGAAGACCGCCATGGAGTCGTCGGCGTGGGATCGCTCTGCGTCGGCGCGGGCGAGGTTGACGTGGATGGAGGCGGTCAGCCGCTGGTGCATGTGGTTGATGACGCGGGCGCTGCCGCCGTCGCCGACGAGCGCGCGGTAGAGGTGGGCATGCTCGGCGACGTGGGAGAACACCGCGGCCAGGGCGGTGGCGGCCAGGCGCTCGTCGGCGGGGTCGAGTCGGGAGCCGATCACGGGGGCGGCGGCCATCAACTCGTCGAACATCGCCTCGCACGCGCTGGCCGCCAGGTCGTCCACGCTGCCGTAGTGCTCGTAGAAGGTCGAGCGGTTGACGTCGGCTCGCCTGGTGATGTCGAGGATCGTGATCTGGGTGAGGTCGCGGGCCTTGATGAGCTCGCGCAACGCCGTCTCCAGTGCTGTACGGGAGCGGTGGACGCGACGGTCGGAAGGTTGCTGAACGGACACCCCCCTACTGTAGGGTTTCCGACACCTGCCGTTTTTCCTGCACGTGTCGTCTTTTTTCAGGAGATTTTATGAACGTGGTGGCGATCATCGGCATCGGCGGGATGGGTCAGGCCATCGCCCGCCGCCAGGGCCCCGGGGCCCACATCCTGGCCGCCGACCACAACGAGGAACTCCTGGACTCCGTGACCGGGCTGCTGCGTGACGAGGGTTACGAGGTGACGCCTCAGGTCGTGGACGTCTCCTCCCGGGAGTCCGTCGCCGCGCTCGCCGGGAGGGCCGCCTCGCTGGGGGACGTACGCGGCGTGGTGCACACCGCCGGGCTGTCCCCGATCCAGGCCCCGGTACCCGCCATCCTGGCCGTGGACCTGCTGGGGGTCGCCCTGGTGCTGGAGGAGTTCGGCAAGGTCGTCGCCGCCGGCGGGGCCGGCGTGGTGATCGCCAGCATGGCCGGGCACTTCCAGGCCGCCTTCCCCGCCGAGGACGCTCTGCGCCTGGCCACCGCCCCGGCCGACGACCTGCTGTCCCTGCCGATCGCCGACCCGGCCCGCTTCGCCGACTCCGGCCAGGCCTACGGCTTCGCCAAGCAGGCCAACCTGCTCCGCGTCCAGGCCGCCAGCTCCACCTGGGGGGCCAGGGGTGCTCGCGTCAACTCGATCAGCCCCGGCGTCATCGCCACTCCCATGGGGCAGGCCGAGCTGGGCAGTGGTCATGGGGGCGTCATGAAAGCCATGGTGGGCGCGTCCAACGCGGGGCGCCTCGGCACTCCGGCCGACATCGCCGCGGCGGCCGACTTTCTGCTCGGGCCGGCCTCGGGGTTCATCTCCGGTACGGATCTGCTGGTGGATGGTGGGGTAGTGGCCGCGGTTCGTACGGGGAACCTCGGCTGAGTCCGTACGAGGCCACTTCGGTCCCGCCTGTACGGGCGCCTTGCCCCTTGCGCGGGCTCTTCGGCCTGTTGTCCCCGCCCGTACGCAGCAGTTCCCCGGGCCCTTGCCTCCAGTCACCCACACCGGGGCACTTAGTCCGCTACCTCTAGTCGCCTGGACCGGGTCCTTGGTCTGTTACCTCCAGTCGCCCACGCCCACGCCCACGCCCACGCCCACGCCCACGCCCACGCCCACGCCCACGACTGGGCCCACGACTGGGCCGGGC
>NZ_JBHSPA010000022.1:0-73670 GCF_042656245.1 Nonomuraea insulae | reverse complement strand
GCCCGGCCCAGTCGTGGGCCCAGTCGTGGGCGTGGGCGTGGGCGTGGGCGTGCGAGCGATTCTGTCGGTGCCGCCGTCTACCTTCTAGAACCGAACACCTGTGCGACTGGAGGGTGACGTGATTGCTTCTGAGCGATTTGAGCGTGCCGCCGTGTTGGGGGTCGCTGTGGCTGAGGAGACCCGGCGGCTGCTGAGGCTCCACCTGGGTGCGGGAGAGGAGGCGGAGGACGGGACGGTGCTGGTCGACGTGCCCTATCCCGACGCGGCTGTGGTGACGGCGCTGCTCGACGTGGCGGCCGAGTGCTTCGGCGAGCGGGGCGACTCGGTGGAGGAGACCAGGCAGGCGGCGTTGGAGACGTTGTTACAACTTGCCGGGTTCGACGAGGAGTCGCAGCTCAACCGGGCTGGACCAGGCCGTGACGATAGGCGTAGGTGACGGCTTGGGCGCGGTCCCGCAGGTGGGCCTTGGCGAAGAGGTTGTTGATGTGAGTCTTGACGGTGGCTTCCGTGATGTAGAGGCGGGTGGCGATCTCGGTGTTGGAAAGGCCCTCGGCAATCAGCATCAGCACCTCGCACTCACGCGGCGTCAGCCCATCAGGCAACTCACCCCGACGAACCCCACGCCCTTGACCGCCGGAAAGCCCACCTGACCCACCTTTAGCCAAACCCCCCGACGCACCCGTCCCCTGCGCGGCCACGCCAGGCCCGGCCGTCCCCTGAGCGGCCCCGCCCGGCACGGTTCGCCCGTACGCGGCCTTGTCCGGGCGATTCGGGCTGTCTGGGCGGTTCGGGGCCTTGTCCGGCCTGGCTGGGCTGTGCGGGGCTCCGCCTGGTGCGGCCGGCCCGTGCGCGGCCACATCAGGCGAGGCTGTCCCCTGAGCGGCCCCGCCCGGCGTGGTTTGTCCGTACGTGGCCTTGTCCGGGCTGTCCGGGCTGTCCGGGCGGTTCGGGCCGTGCGGGCTGTCCGGGCTGTCCGGGCCGTGCGGGGCCTTGTCCGCGGGCTCGGCCGGCGCGGCTGTTTCGTGAGTGGCCCCGCCCGGCGCGGGTTGCCTATACGCGGCTTTGTCGGGGCTGGTCGGGCTGTGCAGGGCTGTGCTTGGCGTGCCCGGGCCGTCCGGGGCTTCGCCTGGTGTGCCCGAGCTGTGTGGGGCTTCGCCTGATGTGGTCGGCCCGTGCGCGGCCCTGTCCGGGGTGCCCGAGTTGTGCGGGGCTCCGCCTGATGTGGTTGGTCCGTGCGCGGCCCTGTCTGGGGTGCTTGAGCTGTGCGCGGCTCCGCCTGGTGTGGCTGGTGCGTGGGGGGTGCTGTGCGTAGTTCTGCTTGGCGTGGTGGGGGATGGAGACATTGTGTCGAGGAGGCGGCGTTGGACTGTGGGGTCGAGTTGGGCGTCACCGCGCATCACCGTGGCCACGGCCGAGGCGATGTCGTCGGCGTCGGCGTCCTTGGTGAGGAAGCCCCGTGCGCCCGCCCTCAGCGCGGCGAACACCGACTCGTCATCGGAATACGTGGTGAGCACGACGACCTGGGTATCCGGGTACGCGGTACGGATGCGGCCCGTGGCCTCCACGCCGTCCATGCGGGGCATGCGCAGGTCCATCAGCACCACGTCCGGGTGTTCCGCCTCGACCAGCCGCAACGCCGCCTCACCGTCGCGCGCCGAACCGACCACCTCGATCCCCGGCAGCAGGCCGAGCAACAGCACCAGCCCTTCACGCACCACGGCCTGGTCGTCGACCACGACCACCCTGGTCGTACCCAGACCCGGGGTCGTACCGGGACCTGGGGTACCGGAGTCCGGGGTCATGATGGGACTCTCAGGTGCACCAGGAAGCCGCCGTCGTGTTCGCCTGCTGACAACGTGCCCCCCAGGAGTTCGGCGCGTTCGCGCATGCCCACCAGACCGTACCCGCCACCGGGCGAGCCCTTCTCGGCGGAGGGCGGGTTGGTGACGCGCAGGTCGCACCAGGTGCGGTCGAACGCGAGCTCCACCTGGACCGGACTGCCGGGGGCGTGGCGGCGGACGTTCGTGAGGGCCTCCTGGGCGGTCCGGAGCAGCGCGAGTTCCGTCTCCGGGGTGAGGCGATGCTCAGCGCCCGAGATGCGCAGCGTGCAGGACCGGTGGGCGGTGGTCTCGAAGTCCTCCGCGAGCGTACGCAGGGCCACCGGCAGCGCGGGCGGGTCCTCGCGCAGGGCCGACACCGCGCGCCTGGCTTCGTCGAGGCCTGACTTGGCCAGGTCGCGGGCGCGGGTGACGCGGTCGAGGGCCTCGGCCGTTCGCTCCGCGCGGAGCAGCAGCTTGGCTCCTTCCAGATGGACGAGCTGGGCCGAGAGCGAGTGGGCGAGAATGTCGTGGATCTCCCTGGCGATCCTGGCCCTCTCCGCGAGTACGGCCTCCCTCGCCTCGGCGGCCCTGGTGGCCTTGCGCTGCTTGGCCGCGTACGTGACCAGGAAGATCAGGCAGACGCTGAGCATGAGTGAGAGGTCCTCGGCCGGGGAGCCGGAGAGCTCACCCGCCACGACCAGCCCCGCGATGGCCAGCAGCCCGACGCCGATCGACTCGCGCAACTGGAGGCGGCTCACGGCGAGGCTGATGCAGACGAGCAGGATGCCGATCGTCACTCTGCTGTGGGTGATCGAGTTGAGGGCGATGGAGAGGAGCACCGCCAGGCCGAGGGCGACCAGCATGACGTGCTCCGGCACCCTCCCCAGCGGCTCGATCGCCTTCCACAGCACGCTTCGACGCAGGCGCCCGCCCCCAGCGGAAGGCGGTGGATCCTCATGTGCGGGGGAATGCGGGGGGTCCTCGGGTGTGGCGAGAGATGGGGAGTTGCCTCGTGCGGTGGAAGGCGGGGAATCTTCGCGTGGGGTGGAAGGTGGGCTGTCGCGACGTGCGGTGAGAGATAGGGAGTCCTCGCGTGTGGCGAGAGGTGGGCTGTCGCCACGTGCGGTGAAAGGTGGGGAGTTCTCGGGTGTGGCGAGAGGCGGGGAGTCCTCGCGTGGGGTGGGAGGTGGGGAGTCCTGGCGTGGGGTGGGAGGCGGGGAGTTGCCACGTGTGGTGGAAGGTGTGGAAGGGGGCGGGATCTTGTGCTCTTTGCGACGGGACAGGAGCAGGGTTGTGAGCAAGGTGAGGGCCAGGGCGATGGTCAGGATGGTGACGACCAGGGAGACGCCGGTGAGACCGGGTGCGGGGGTCGCCCGCACCTGGGCCGCGATCAGCAGCACGATCATCCCCAGCCGCAATGCGGTGGGTACGACTTTGAGCAAGTCACGCATCACCCCACGAAAGTATCCGGTCGCCTACGGGAGCCGGTAAGCGCACGTCCCCGGCCGGCGACGAGGTAGGACTGGATGCCGATGGTGAGGCCGAGGAACAGCAGGACACTGCTGGTGGCGGCGGTCAGGCCGAGGGCGGCCCCGGCGAAGTACAGCGCGACGCGGGTCGCCATCGAGGCCAGCCACGCCAGCAGCGTCCAGCCCGTGGCCTTCGACCAGGCGACGCCGGAGCCGTCGAGCCACACGCGTACGGTCCTCGCCCGCCAGACTCCGAGCGCCACCGCGGCGACCACCTCCACGGCGAACAAGGTCACGCTGAGCGCGAGGTGCCCGGTGTCGAAGAGCCCGCCCGAGGCGAGGCCGAGGACCACCATGGCGGCGGCGGTGATGAGGTTGCCCATGCCTTCGGTCTGGCGGGTACGCATCTGGCGATAGACGACGAACACGACGGCGAGGAGGACGAGGAGAGAGATTTGTACTGTATCCACGGGGTTGACCGTAGGGAGGCGGCAGTCGTACCGGATCGGTCTGTGGGTTGAGTGCGCGGATTCTCCACCCTGGGGTGGAGACGGGAATGTGCCCTGATATCGGGTCGCACGTCGAAAGGGTCTCCGGCTACCGTCGCGTCTATGCGCATTCTCTCCGTGAACGTGGGCGCGTCGATCGACGCCGAGTGGGCGGGAGACCTGAAACGTACGGCGATCGACAAGCGGGTGATCGGGCACCGGGCCGAGGTGAGGGTCAACGGGCTGGCCGGGGACGAGCGGGCGGACATAGAGCACCATGGCTCCACTGACCAGGCCGTCTACTCCTACGCCAGGGAGGACTATGACTGGTGGGAGGGCGAGCTGGGCAGGGAGCTGCGTGATGGGCGGTTCGGCGAGAACCTGACCACCTCCGGTCTCGACGTCAACGGCGCGCTGATCGGTGAGCGGTGGCGGGTGGGCAGCGCCGTGCTGGAGGTGACCGGGCCGAGGATTCCGTGTGTGGTGTTCCGGAACTGGATGGATGAGCCGGGGTGGCTCAAGCGGTTCACGGCGGCGGCTCGGCCCGGGGCGTACCTGAGGGTGGTCGAGCTCGGCGAGCTGGGGGTGGGGGACGAGGTAGAGGTCCTCGCGCGGCCGGAGGTCGGGGTGAGCGTGGGCGACTGGTTCAGGGCCAGACATGGGGACAGGGACGCCCTGCGCCGCATCCTGGCCGTTCCCGGACATGACGGTAAATGGGATGAGATGGCCAAGCGCATCCTCAAATGAGGCGCGTCCCTGAGTGGCCGGTCCCTGAGTGGCCGGTCCCTGAGTGGCCGGTCCCCTGAGTGGTCGGTGTCCCGAGGAGCCGGTCCCCCGAGTGGCGGGTCCCCCGAGTGGCCGGTCCCCGCGTCGAGTGCCCCCGCAGCGGCGGTCCCGCGCGGACTCTTCCCGTGTGGGGGCGGTCCCTGAGTGGGGCGGTCCCTGAGTGGGGTGGTCCTCGTGTGGGGGCGGTCCCCGAGTGGCTGGCCTCCTCGAGTGGCTGGTCTCCCCGAGTGGCTGGCCTCCTTGTGGGGGCGGTCGCCAAGTGGGCGGGTCTCGGGTCGGGTGCGGCGGTCTGCGGATGGGGCGCGGTTGGCGGGTGGGTGGTTCCCTTGACGGGTGGCCGGCGGGGTGCGAGGGGTCGCGCCCGGCCGGCCGGGCCGGTCAGCGTAGGACGGAGTACAGGGCCGAGGTGAGGGAGGCGCGTGAGTCGTCCTGGTCGATCGACCAGATCATCGACCCGCCCAGCCCCTTGAGCCGGATGTACGCCGCCTTCTGCACCATCGCCGCCGGATCGTCGTACGACCAGAACTCGTTCCCGTCATAGAGCCACAGGGCCCCGGTGCGCAGGTCGCGGTGGCGCTTGCCGGGCTTGGACGCCAGGTCCTTGTAGTCCTCCGTGCCGGGAGCCCACTTGCCGGGAGCGGGGCCGGTGGCGGGCTTGTACAGGCCGTCGCCGCCGCCGGTCACGCCCGTCCAGCCCTGGCCGTACGCGGGCACGCCGACCACGAGCTTGCGGGCGGGCGCGCCGCGCGAGAGGTAGTCGCGTACGGTCTGGTCGACGCTGTACCTGACCGGGTTCGGATCCCGCCGGTCGGTGAACAGGTTGCCGTTGTGCCCGGTCTGCGGCTCCCACGTACCGTGCAGGTCGTATCCCTGCACCGTCGCGAAGTCGAGCTGCTTGAACACCTGCCGCACCTCGAACCCGGCGTCGATCTTGGCCGCCGCGGCCGGGAGGAAGGCGCTGAGCTGCGCCCCCGGCGAGTACGCCCTGAGCTGCCGCCGCAGTTCCGAGGCGAACAGCGTGAAGTTCCGCTTGTCCTCGGGCCTGATCACGTTGCCCTCGGCGCCGGACGAGCCCGGCCACTCCCAGTCCAGGTCGATACCGTCGAAAACGCCCGCACCCGCGCCCGCCGGGAGCCCCGGCAGGTCGCCGCGCAGCCACAGGTCGATGCAGGAGGTCGCGAGCGCGGACCGGGACTCGGGGGTGAGGACGGCGTCGGAGAAGTGCGCGGAGCCGGTCCAGCCGCCGAGCGAGATCATCACCTTGAGCCCGCGGTGCTTGCTCTTGAGCTTGCGCAGCTGGTTGAGGTTGCCGTTGAGCGCCTGGCCCGGCTCGTCCGCGACCCCGTCCACGCTCTGCTCCGCCGGTACGGGCCGCTGCCAGTCCGCCCACGGGTCGGCCGAGTAGCAGGCGCCTTCGGCGTTCACGAACCCGAACGCGTAGTTGAGGTGGGTGAGCTTGGCGGCGGCGCCCGTGACGTCCACGTCCCTGACGTGATAGTTACGGCCGTAGACACCCCATTGGACGAAGTACGCGACCCGCTTGAAATCGGAGTCGGCCTCGGCGGGCACGGAGACCGCCGAGAGGCCGAGTAAGAGCGACAGTGCGATCAGGATCTTCTTCTTCACGGAGCGACTCCCGTGCACTCATATAGGAAACTTTCCTATAAGTTAGACGCGATCGTAGAGCCGCTCCTCGCCACCGTCAACGATCCGCGCGACCTCGTCAGGACTGGACAGCAGCCCCCAGGCATACGGGGGGTCGGAGAACAGCGACAACACCAGGTCGGCGATGTCCTGCCTGGTGGTGGCGGCCATCAGCAGGCTCACGACGTGCTCGGGCGGCGGCTGCAGGAACGCGTTCGTCCAGTCGGTCACCGGCGCCCCCGCCTCCCACATGCGCTCCGCCGTCGTACGGGCGAACGCCGCGTCGTACGGCCCGCCCGCCGCGATGGCGTCGGCCGCGATCCAGGCGCACTTCGAGCCCAGGTTCGCGCCCTGGCCGGTGATCGGGTCGTTGACGATCCAGGCGTCGCCGACGGCCAGCGCGATCCGGCCGCTCGGCAGCTCGGCCACCGGCCGGCGTACCGTGGGCGTGATCGCCCCCTGCAGCACGTCGTCCGGCCCCAGCAGCTCGAACGCCCCCTGATCCACCCGCTCGGCCAGTCGCGGCGCGTGCTCGCGCATCAGAGCGAGCAGCGTGGCCGGGACCTCCTTCCACGGTGTCGTGGCGAGCGGCTCCAGCGGACCCCCGGGAATCCCCTCGACGAGCACGGCGGACACCACGCCCTCCCGCGTCACCATCGGCGCGCGGAAGATCTCCCCGACGCCGCCCGAGATGTTGTAGGAGAAGAGGGAGCCCAGGTCGAGCCCGCGATAGAGCCCGGCCGTCAGCACCCGCTGCGGCCTCCCGTACGGAGAACGCCCCGGATCGCGCGGGAACAGCTCACCCACGGAACGCCGCCCCGCCGCCACCACCATCAGCTCGTGCCCCCGAGACCAGCGGTCGACCTGGGCCGCGTCCGGCTCCGTACCGGAAAGCACGATCTCGCCGCCGCGGTCGGCGAAGTCGTCCATGAACGCGGGCAGCAGCAACCGGAAGTCGACCGCGTGGAACGGCTCGGCGACACTGGCCGTGAACTCCAGCGGCGGTTCGCCCTTGATCGAGAGCTTGGCCGTGTTCATGAGCGAAGCGGGATCCCGGAAGTGCTCGCAGCCCAGCTCCCGCTCCCGCGCCTGCGTGTGGCCCATCCTGGCCACCGTGCCGGGCAGCCGCGCCGCCCGCATCGACTCGGCGTCGCGCTCGCAGTAAAGCGTTGTCTCGACGCCGAGTTGTTGTAACCGCAGCGCGAGGGTCAAACCTGAGATGCCCGCCCCCACGATGCCGATGCCTGCCATGGCGATTTCCCCCTTTTGCCGGAATGTCTCCAGTGGACGCCCCGGGGTTTGCATTTGGATTGGAGCACCCTTGAGAGGGCGGCAAACTGGAGAGGTGCCATCCACCCTGCCTGACGGCGATCCCGCGCCCACCTCGGGCGAGCTGCCCGACAGCGCCCTGAGGGGCCTCGGCGAGCGCCCGTTCGGCTTCTACGTGCACGTGCCGTTCTGCGTGACGCGCTGCGGCTACTGCGACTTCAACACCTACACCGCCGCCGAGCTGGGCCCGGGCGCCTCGCACCGCGACTACGCCGACACAGTGGTGGAGGAGGTACGCCTCGCGCGCCGCGTCCTGGGCAGCGCCGACCTGCCGGTGGAGACGGTGTTCTTCGGCGGCGGCACGCCCACCCTGCTGCCCCCGGAGGACCTGGCCAGGATCCTGGCCGCGATCGACTCCGAGTTCGGGCTGCGGCCGGGCGCCGAGGTCACCACGGAGGCCAACCCCGAGTCCGTGGACCCGTCCTACCTGGAGAAACTGCGCCACGGCGGGTTCAACCGGATCAGCTTCGGCATGCAGAGCGCCCGTGAGCACGTGCTCCAGGTGCTCGACCGGCGGCACACGCCCGGCCGGGCGGCGCAGGCCGTAAACGAGGCGAAACAGGCCGGGTTCGAGCACGTCAACCTGGACCTGATCTACAGCACGCCGGGCGAGAGCGACGACGACTGGCGGGCCTCGCTGACCGCGGCGATCGAGGCCGGGCCCGACCACGTGTCGGCGTACTCGCTGATCGTCGAGGCGGGCACCCGGCTCGCGGTGCGGATCCGGCGCGGCGAGCTGCCCATGCCCGACGACGACGTGGCCGCCGACCGCTACCTGATCGCCGACGAACTGCTGGCCGAGGCCGGGTTCCACTGGTACGAGGTGTCCAACTGGGCCCTCACCGAGGAGGCCCGCTGCCGGCACAACCTGCTCTACTGGACCGGCGGCGACTGGTGGGCGGCCGGGCCCGGCGCGCACAGCCACGTCGGCGGCACCCGCTGGTGGAACGTCAAACACCCCGCCGCCTACGCCCAGCGCCTGGCCGGCGGCGTCTCGCCCGCGCACGCCCGCGAGGTGCTCGGCCAGGAGGATCGCGAGGCCGAGCGGCTCATGCTGGAGCTGCGGCTGATCTCCGGCTACCCGCTGGCCGAGGTGGCGCCCGCCGCCCGCACCGCCGTGGCGAGCGCCCTGGCGCGCGGGCTGCTGGAGCCCGGGCCGTTCAGGGCGGGGCAGATGGTGCTCACCCTCCAGGGGCGCCTGCTGGCCGACGCCCTCGTCAGGGATCTCCTCGTCTAGGTGATCATGCGGATGGCGAACGGGTAGCGGTACCTGTCGCCCTTGTTGGTGGCGATCGCGGCCTGGATGTGGAAGATCAGGGACAGGATCCAGACGACCGGCAGCACGAGGATGCCGATGAAGACCACCGTCAGGATGCCGCCGATGAGGTAGCCGATGAACATCGTGATCTGGAAGTTGAGCGCTTCCGCCGCCTGGTCCCTGACATAAGGGGACTCGTCCTTCTTCATCAGGTAGATGATGAGGGGACCGATCCAGGAGACCAGCAGGCCGAGCAGGTGGGAGAGCATCGCCATGGTGGTGTCGTCGCTGCCGGGGCGGGGGCCGAACCTGCCGGGGATGTACGGCTCGCTCGGGCCCGGAGGGTAACCGTAGCCGGGGGGCTGCTGGCCGTATCCGGGCTGACCGTAGCCGGGTTGGCCGTATCCGGGCGGTGGCTGCCCGTAGGTCGGCACGGACCCGGGCTGCTGGCCGTAGGGGGCCTGCTGGCCGTATCCAGGCTGACCGTAGCCGGGCTGGCCGTAGCCGGCCTGCGACCCGGGCTGCTGGCCATAACCGGGCTGTGAGCCGGGTTGCTGGGGATATCCGGGTTGCTGGCCGTATCCGGGCTGTTGGCCGTACCCGGGCTGTGAGCCGGGTTGCTGGCCATAGCCGGGCTGCGAGCCGGGCTGCTGCCCGTATCCAGGCTGCTGCGGGCCGGAGCCCTGGTGCGGTGGGATGTCGCTGGGGGAGACTCTGCGCGTGGCGTCGTCGTCGGGCGCCGGCTGGGGCGGGTCCTGGCTCATGATGCCTCCGTAACGAAGTCGATCAGTTCCTCGACCCGGCCGAGCAGCTCCGGCTCCAGGTCCGTGTACGTCGAGACGGCGCCGAGAATCCGCCGCCACGCCGCCGCGGGCTCGATGCGCCAGCCCAGGGCGGCGATCACGCCCTCCTTCCACGGCACCCCGCGCGGCACGTCCGGCCAGGCGGGGATGCGCACCACCGAAGGCTTCACCGCCTGCCAGATGTCGATGTACGGATGGCCCACCACCAGCACATGCGGCGAGGTGATCTGGGCGGCGATCCTGCTCTCCTTGGAGCCGGGCACCAGGTGGTCCACCAGCACGCCCAGGCGGCGCCCCGGCTCGGGGTCGAACTCCGCCACGATGGCGGGCAGGTCGTCCACACCTTCGAGGTATTCGACCACAACCCCTTCGACCCGAAGGTCATGGCCCCAGATCTTCTCCACGAGGGCGGCGTCGTGCACGCCCTCCACGTAGATCCGGCTCTGCTTGGCCACCTTGGCGCGCAGCCCCTCCACGGCGATCGAGCCCGACGCGCTGCGCCTGGGCTCGGCGGGGGCGGCGGCGGGGCGTACCAGGGTCACGGGTTTGCCGTCCAGCAGGAAGGCGGCGGGCGCGAGGGGGAACAGGCGGCGCCTGCCGAACCGGTCCTCCAGCGTGACGGCCTCCTTGTCGCAGGCCACTATCGCGCCGCAGAAGCCGCTGTCGGCATCCTCCACGACGAGCTCCCGTTCTGCGGGCACTTTCGGGATCTTCCCCTTGCCCGGCCGCCGCCAATTTCCCGCCAGCACATCGCCCTCGTACACACGGGGACCGTAGCAAATCACCCGCTGACCGCAAGGCGCTTACGGGCGCCACCGCGGCGGATCAGCACCGCGAGGGTGCCGGCGATCGCGGCGAGCAGCCCGGCGCCGGGGAGAAGGATCAGCGCGGCCGTCCCGCTGGTGATCCCGCCGACGGTGGAGAGCACGTCGCGGCCGACGCCGTACCGTACGGTGGCCTGCTCCTTGTTGACGCAGGTGAGCTGGTAGTCGCCCTTGGCCGGGGCGTTGATCACCAGGAACTGCTCCCACACGGCGTCTCCCACGGTGACCGTCTGGGTGCCCGCGGACTTGGCCAGCTTGGCGCCGCCGGTAATGGAGCAGTCGTAGGAGACCTGGGTCTCGCTGGCGATGTACACGGCGGGCTTGGCGGCCGGGTCGACCGGCACCGTGACGCTTTCGCCCGACGCGAACGTCTTGGTCGGCGCCATGGCCGCCACACTGCCCAGCACGCCCCCGCCGAACAACACCACGCCGGCCACCGCGCACACCACGAACACGCCCCAGGCCGCGGCCAGCCACCACAGGCTGGGCTTTATGGCTTTGGAGTCGATTCGTGGCGGAAATTGGGCTTGTTGGCCGTATTGTCCGTACTGAGGTGGCGGGCCGAATTGGGTTTGCTCGCCGTGCTGCGGCGGTTGCCCGTACTGCGGCTGCGGCCCGGACGGCGGTTGCCAGTACGGCGGCGCCTGACCGGGCTGTGAGCCAGGTTGCGGGCCATAGCCAGGTTGTGAGCCAGGTTGCGGACCATAGCCGGGCTGTGAGCCGGGCTGCGGACCGTAGCCGGGTTGTGGACCGTAGCCAGGCTGTGAGCCGGGTTGCGGGCCGTAGCCGGGCGGCGGGGGCTGAGGAGGTCGCGGCTGACCGTGGTGTGGCCCCTGCCCTGGCGGGGGGCCGTACGACGGGGGCTGGGAATCGTCGGTCATGTGGGCAAGTGTGAGGCCTGTCGCTTCCAAGAAGCTAGAAGCAGGATGGGACACGGTGTTATCGCACCTTGTGGGCGAGAGCCGTACACTTGGCACTCGGGAACACAGAGTGCTAGGCGCCGCGTTTCCTGATAAGGACAGAGGCAGGAGGTGAGCACGTGCTCGACGATCGGAAGCTGGCGGTGCTCCGCGCCATTGTCGAAGACTACGTGTCCACCAACGAACCGGTGGGCTCCAAGGCGCTCGCCGAGCGTCACAACCTGAAGGTCTCCCCGGCGACGGTCAGGAACGACATGGCCGCTCTCGAGGAGGATGGCTACATCACCCAGCCGCACACCAGCGCGGGCCGAGTGCCGACGGACAAGGGCTACCGTCTGTTCGTCGACCGGCTCTCGCAGGTCAAACCCCTGTCGGCGGCCGAGCGCAGGGCGATCGAGACGTTCCTCGCCGGCGCGGTCGACCTCGACGACGTCGTCACCCGCACCGTCCGGCTGCTCGCGCAGCTCACCAGGCAGGTGGCGGTCGTGCAATACCCGACGCTGACGCGTTCGACGGTCAGGCACGTCGAGCTCGTCCCGCTGAACGACCGGCGGGTCATGCTCGTCCTGATCACCAACACCGGCCGCGTCGAGCAGCGCGTGGTCGAGCTGCCCGAAGTGGTCGAGGACACCCGCATCGCCCACCTGCGCGCCGTTCTCAACGCCTGCCTCGACGGCTGCGGCCTCGGCAACGTGCCGGAGCTGGTCGCGGACCTGCCGGAACGGCTGCCCCTCGAAGACCGGCCCGTCGTGGCCACGATCCTGTCCGTGCTGCTCGAGACGCTGGTGGAGCGGCACGACGAGAAGATCGTGTTCGCCGGCGCGGCCAACCTCGCCGGCGCCGACTTCACCGTCGGCCTGCGCGACGTGCTGGAGGCGCTGGAAGAGCAGGTGGTCCTCATGCGGCTGCTCGGCGAGACTTCCACAGACACCCCGTCCGCGCTCACCGTGCGCATCGGCTCGGAAAACCCCTACCTGCGGGGGACATCCGTCGTCGCGACCGGATACGGTTCTGGCGACAACCAACTGGCCCGGCTCGGTGTGCTGGGGCCGACCAGGATGGACTATCCCGTGACGATGGGCGCCGTACGCGCGGTGGCACGCTACGTCAGCCAGATCCTGGCTGCATCATAAGAGGTCGATAAGTGGCAAACAGCGACTACTACGCCACCCTCGGGGTGCGCCGTGACGCGAGTCAGGACGAGATCAAGAAGGCTTATCGCCGCCTCGCCCGTGAGCTGCATCCCGACGTGAACCCCGATCCTGAGACCCAGGAGCGGTTCAAGGAGATCACGCAGGCTTACGAGGTGCTGTCCGACCCGAACAAGCGCCAGATGTACGACCTGGGTGGCGACCCCTTCGGCGGCGCGGGAGCAGCCGCCGGCGCCGGTGGATTCGGAGCGGGCTTCCCGTTCAGCGACATCATGGACGCCTTCTTCGGCACGGCCGGCGGCACCCGGGGGCCGCGCTCACGCGCCCGCAGGGGCCGCAACGCCACCATCCGGGTCGAGCTCGACCTGCGCGAGACGGCGTTCGGCACCACCCGCGAGCTGGTCGTCGACACGGCCGTGCTCTGCGAGGTGTGCCACGGGGCCGGCGCGGCGCCGGGCACCCACCCCGACACCTGTGACATGTGCAACGGACGCGGTGAGATCTCCCAGGTCACCCGCTCCTTCCTGGGCCAGGTCATGACCTCGCGGCCGTGCCCGCAGTGCGGCGGCTTCGGCTCGATCATCCGCACCCCCTGCCAGGAGTGCTCCGGCGACGGCCGCGTGCGCACCCGCCGCACGATCAAGGTCCGCATCCCCGCAGGCGTCGAGGACGGCACCCACATCCAGCTCGCCGGTGAGGGCGAGGTCGGCCCAGGCGGCGGTCCACCGGGAGACCTGTTCCTGGAGATAGTCGAACGCCCCCACGAGATCTTCGAACGGCGCGGCGACGACCTGCACTGCACCGTGCAGCTCCCGATGACCGCCGCCGCCCTCGGCACCGTGCTCGCCGTGGAGACGCTCGACGGCTCAGAAGAGGTCGACGTCCGCCCGGGCACGCAGTCCGGCCAGGTCATCACCATGTACGGACGCGGCGTGCAGCGCCTCAACGAGTCCGGCAGGGGCGACCTGCTGATCCACGTCAACGTCGAGACCCCGACCCGCCTCGACACAGCCCAGGAAGACCTGCTCCGCGAACTGTCCAGGCAGCGGGGTGAGGAGCGCCCGCCTGGCAAGTTCGCACCGGGTCAGCAGGGTTTTTTCTCCCGCCTGCGTGACGCCTTCAACGGCCGTTGAGCGCGCCTGTCTTTCTGGCCGAGGAACTCGACGGCCCGGAACTGACGCTCGACGGCCCCGAGGGGCGCCACGCGGCCTCCGTACGCCGGCTGCGTGCCGGTGAGCGGGTGGACCTGACCGACGGAGCCGGCGCGGTGGCCGAATGCGTCGTACGCGAGACAATGAAGGACGCGCTCACGCTAGACGTGCTGCGCCGCTACGACGTCGAGGCGCCCAGGCCCCGGCTCGTGGTCGTCCAGGGGCTGCCCAAGGGCGACAGAGGCGAACTGGCCGTCGAGATGATGACCGAGGCCGGCGTGGACGTCATCGTGCCCTGGGCGGCCTCACGCAGCATCACGCAATGGAAGGGCGACAAGGTCGCCAAGGCGCTGGGCCGGTGGCGCTCCACGGCCCGCGAGGCGGGCAAGCAGGCCCGCCGGTTCCACCTGCCCGAGGTAGCCGACCTGGCCTCCACCGCGCACGTCGAACGGCTGCTGTCGGAGGCGGCGCTGGGGCTGGTGCTGCACGAGGAGGCGGCCGAGCCGCTGTCCGGGGTGTCCCTGCCCGTGGGCGGCGACATCGTGATGGTCGTGGGGCCGGAGGGCGGGGTCTCTGAGCAGGAACTGGCCGGGTTCAGGGCGGCCAAGGCGGTGCCGGTGCTGCTGGGGGCGACGATCCTGCGTACGTCCACGGCCGGGGTGGCCGCCGCGGCGGTGCTGCTCAGCCGTACGGGGCGCTGGTGAGAGGTGCTTGACGGCGGCGCTTTCACATGAGGTGCCGGCCCGTCAGGGCGTGGTCTGGGCGTCCAGGAGGGGGCTGATCACTTCTGCCGGCGTCTCCGTCACGTCGTCGGGCGGCGGGCACTCCTCGGGGGGACACGCCGACGGCTGCACGGTCGTCTCCTCCGCGGTCGACGTGGGCGAGAACGACGGGCAGTCCGGTGGCGGCTCGATCTCGTCGGTGAGAGCCGAGGGGCAGTCGGTGGGCGTGGGACTTGCCGAAGGCGACGACGACGGCCTGCTGGTCGACTCGGCCTTCTTCGTCGGCCGCGGCGTCGGGGGCGCCGAGGTGTCAGGGGGGATCACGACCGGCTGCGACTGGATGGGGGCCGGCTCCTTGGTCGGCGGCTGATGCGAGCGGGTGGTGGAGGAATTGGACGGGAGCTTGGAGCTCTCGTCGTCCACGATCTGCACGGGTTTCTGGTCGATGATCTGCGAGCGCAACTGGGGAACGGCCATCACGATCGTCCCCGCCACCAGCACAGCGCTGGCGGCGGCCGCACCCGCACGCCACCAGAACAGATTGCGCCCGCCACGCCGTCCGATGCGGGCACGGATGATCTCCAGTCCTTCCGGCGAGGGCACGACCGCGTCCGCCTCCGCGCGGAGTGCACGGCGCAGCAGATCGCCGTACTCGTCGGGGGGCTGGGTCATGACATTTTCTCCAGGACCGATCGCAAGGCGGCCATGCCACGTGCCGTGTGGCTCTTGACCGCGCCCTTGCTGATGCCCATGGCGTGGGCGATCTCAGCTTCGGACAGATCACCGTAGTAGCGGAGGACCAGTGCTTCTCTCTGTCGGGTGGGAAGGGCACGTAACGCCTCGATGACGGCGGAGCGTTCCAGCTCGCCGATCGCGCCGTTCTCGGCGCTCGGGGCGTCCGGCATGCCCTTGGGGGCGTACTTCTCGACGACCGCGCGGTGCCGCAGCACGGACCGGGACCGGTTGACGACAGACTGACGCAGGTAGGCGAGTGCTTTGTCGGGGTCACGCAATCTGCGCCAAGCGCCATGGATGGCGACGAACGCATCCTGCACGACTTCCTCAGCTGTTGCAATGTCGCGCACCAGCAACACGGCGAGACGCACCAACGACCGAAAATGCGCGCTGTACAGCGCGGTCACGGCCATGTCGGCATCCCACCCGACCGGCACCGCCCCCAACGACCTGTCGGCCAGAAGGGTTTCGGTGGTCACATCAGTGGGACGCGCGGCCTTCCCAGAGGGTTTACGCTCTTCCGGTTCTTGAGGTGTCCCCGGTTCGTTAGGGTGCATTACCCAGTCGTGTCCTCGCCAGGTGGCGCTCGCCCGACCCTGAATCGTCTTCTTTTTGGCTGAAGTGTCGCACACTCACCCTAACCGTGTGGATCTTCGTACGCACGACACAGGTGATTACCGATTCGCAACGGACTTGCTAACAGCCCCGGCTCGATAGGGTGATCGGGTGAGCGATTGCCTCTTCTGCAAGATCGTCGCCAAGGAGATTCCCGCCGAGATCGTTTACGAAACCGGCAGGACGGTGGCGTTCCGCGACATCAACCCCCAGGCGCCCACGCACGTCCTGGTCATCCCCAAGGCACACCACGCCGACGCCGCGGCGCTCGCCGAGGCCGACGACGGGCTCGCCGACGACGTGCTCAAGACCGCGCACGCGGTCGCCGTCCAGGAGGGCGTGGCCGACGGCGGCTACCGGGTCGTCTTCAACACCGGCGCCGGCGCGGGCCAGACGGTCTTCCACGTCCACGCCCACGTCCTCGGCGGCCGCCCGCTCACCTGGCCGCCGGGCTGATCCTTAAAGACGCCCATCCTTTACGGCACAGCCAACGGCACCCCACCCGCCGACCATGGCTGATGACCTCCAGGGAGACGCTTCTGAACCCCGCACACGGCCGGCCACCGCAACGGCGCAAAGTGGGCCGACTGCGTGGCGACATGCAAGCCATCCGGCCACGCGGCGACGCACAGCGGGCCGATCGCGTGGCGACATGTGAGCCATCCGGCCGATGGCACGGGCAAGCGAGCCCGCCCCACGCAAAGCCCATCGGCGCCCCCGGACACCGCCGGTCGGACGGCGGTCGGTGTGGGGCGGAAGATGGGCGTCTGACGTGGTTGGTCGGACGCGCGTGATATTGGCGCGAGCAATCGGCCTGCTCCCGGATACGATGGGCGAAGAAGAACGCCGAAAGAGACCGGGAGGCATCAGGCCGCTGGCCTGCCCATGTCCGAACTACACGAATCCCGACGCACAGCACCTCCCTCGCGGACTCAAGCGAAGGTGCTGATACCGGACGAATACCCGATGGTCAGCCTCCTGGGCTCCCGAGACGAGCTGCTACGCGTCATCGAGGGTGCCTTCAAGGCCGACATCCACGTGCGTGGCAACGAGATCACCGTCACCGGCAGCCCCGACGAGAGCGGCACCGTCGTCCGCCTCTTCGAAGAGCTGGTCGAGGTCCTGCGCAGCGGCGGCGAGCTCACCCCCGACGCGGTCGAGCGCAGCATCGCCATGCTCCGCATGACCTCCGACCGCCCCGCCGAGGTGCTGTCCCTCGACATCCTCTCCTCACGCGGCCGGACCATCCGGCCCAAGACCGTCAACCAGAAGCGCTACGTCGACGCGATCGACAAGCACACGGTCGTGTTCGGCATCGGCCCGGCCGGCACCGGCAAGACCTACCTCGCGATGGCCAAGGCCGTGCGCGCGCTCCAGGAGAAGCGGGTCAACCGCATCATCCTGACCCGCCCGGCGGTCGAGGCAGGCGAACGGCTCGGCTTCCTGCCCGGCACCCTCTACGAGAAGATCGACCCCTACCTGCGCCCGCTCTACGACGCGCTGCACGACATGGTCGACCCCGACTCGATCCCGAAGCTCATGGCCGCGGGCACGATCGAGGTCGCCCCGCTCGCGTACATGCGCGGTCGCTCGCAACCGTTGGGCACTGGTGTGCTAACTCCTGATGGGTGGCGCTCCATTGGAGAGTTGGAGGTCGGTGACCTGGTCATTGGGTCGAACGGTGAGCCGACTCCTGTGCTTGGCGTCTATCCGCAAGGCGAACAGAAGATCTATCGGCTCTACAGCCAGGATGGCGCTTCGGTGCTCGCCTCGGAAGACCACCTTTGGACTGTGCGCACCCGTGACGACGGCAATCGTGGCAAGCCGTGGCGGGTGCTGCAGACCAAGGAGATGATCGGCGACCTGCGGACTGCCCACTACCGCAAGTGGGAGCTGCCGATGCTGAGCGCACCGGTGTGTTTCCCCGAGCGTGAGATCCCCATGGATCCGTACGCGCTCGGCCTGCTTCTGGGAGACGGGTGTGTCACCGGCACGACGACGCCGAGCTTCGCGAGCGGCGATCCCGAGCTCGTCGGGGCGGTCGAGCGAGCTCTCCCCGGTGTGCGGGCCAGGTGGAAGGGCGGGCCGGACTACGTGCTCAACCGGGTGAGAGAGCCCGGGGACAGTATGACGATCGCCAACCCGATCACCGACGTCATGAGGCAGCTGCAACTGCTGGGCTGTGGATCGTCCACGAAGTTCGTCCCAGAGGTCTATCTCCGTAATGCGGCGGAGACCAGGGTCGCGGTCCTTCAGGGTCTGCTCGACTCTGACGGAGGTCCTGCCACCCAGCAGGACCGGACGTGCCGAATTCAGTACACGACCATCTCGCCGCAGCTTCGCGACGACGTCGTCTTCCTCGTGCAGTCGCTGGGCGGCGTGGTCTACTGGCGCACGAGGCTGGCTGAGGGACGCAAACCTGGCCTCGCGCAGGGGAGGCCGGTCCGTCATCGCCATGACGCGTACATCCTCGACATCCGGCTGCCGGAGGGCATCGAACCCTTCCGGCTGGCGCGAAAGGCGAAGATCTACAAGGAGTTCGGCGGCGGTCGTCCGATGCGCTTCGTCGACCGCATTGAGCCGCGTGGCACGGCGGAGTGCGTGTGTATCCAGGTGGCGGCGGAGGACTCGCTCTACGTCACAGAGGACTTCCTCCTGACCCACAACACACTCAATGACGCCTTCATCATCCTCGACGAGGCCCAGAACTCCTCGGCCGAGCAGATGAAGATGTTCCTGACGAGGCTCGGGTTCAACTCGAAGATCGTGGTGACCGGTGACGTGACGCAGGTCGACCTGCCCTCGGGCACGGTCAGTGGGTTGCGGGTGGTGCAGGACATCCTGGACGGCATCCCCGACATCCACTTCTCCCGGCTCACCAGTTCCGACGTCGTACGCCACAAGCTCGTCAGCGACATCGTGGACGCCTACGGGCGCTACGATGCCGTGCAGGCAGCTCAGGAGCCGAAGGCGATACAGCAGCGGGGGAAGCGGCGGCCGTGAGCATTGAGATCAACAACGAGTCCGGTGTAGGGGTCGACGAGGAGAGCATCGGCGCCCTGGCCGCTCACGTGCTCGGCGAGATGGGCATCAACCCGCTCGCCGAGTTGTCCATCGTGGTGGTCGATGAGGACGCCATGGCCGAGTTGCACGAGAAGTGGATGGGCGAGCCGGGTCCGACCGACGTGCTGGCGTTCCCGATGGACGAGTTGCGGCCCGGTGGCGGTGCGCGCGGCGACGCCGACGGACCCGCCGACCCGGCGTTGCTGGGTGATGTCGTGCTCTGCCCGCATGTGGCGGCCAGGCAGGCGGAGGAGGCCGGGCACAGCACGGCCGACGAGCTTGAGCTGTTGTGCACGCACGGCATCCTGCATCTACTCGGCTACGACCACGCCGAGCCGGAGGAGCACAAGGAGATGTTCGGACTGCAGTCCCGGCTCCTCGAGTCGTGGCAGGAGGTGCGCAACCCGCGGTGAACGCCTGGTTGTTGTCGGCCATCGCCCTCGTGATCATCGGTGGCCTGATCGCCAGTGCGGAAACGGCACTGACGCGCATCTCCAGGGTGCGTGCCGAGGAATACGTGCGCGAGTCGCGGCGTGGGGCGGCGCGGTTGCAGGCGATCGTGACCGACCCGCCGCGCTATCTGAACCTGCTCCTGCTGCTGCGGCTGAGTTGTGAGCTGGTCGCGACGGTCATCGCGACGTTGCTGTTCATCGATCTGATGCATGACCAGGGCTGGGCGTACGTCTGGGCCGCGGTCGTGATGATCCTGATCAGTTACGTGGTGGTGGGTGTCATGCCGCGTACGCTGGGCCGCCAGCACGCGGAGCCGGTCGCGCTGGCGAGCGCGCCCATCGTGTACGGCCTGACGCGCATCTTCGGCCCGCTGCCCAAGCTGCTCATCCTCCTCGGCAACGCGCTGACGCCCGGCAAGGGTTTCCGTGACGGCCCGTTCACCTCGGAGGCCGAGCTGCGTGACCTGGTGGACCTGGCCGAGGAGCGGCGGGTGATCGAGCCCGACGAGCGCGAGATGATCCACTCGGTCTTCGAGCTGGGTGACACGCTGGTGCGCGAGGTCATGGTGCCGCGTACGGACATGGTCTACATCGAGCGTGGCAAGTCGATCAGTCAGGCTCTGTCGCTGGCGCTGCGCAGTGGTTTCTCCCGGATTCCGGTGGTGGGTGAGAACGAGGACGACGTCGTCGGCATCGCCTATCTCAAGGACATCGCTCGCAAGATCCATGAGTCGGGTGAGGGCGGGGGCAAGGAGACGGTCGAGTCGATCATGCGTTCGGCCGCGTACGTGCCCGAGAGCAAGCCCATCGACCAGCTCATGCGGGAGATGCAGGCGCGGCAGATCCACATCGCCATCGTCATCGACGAGTACGGCGGTACCGCGGGGCTGGTGACGATCGAGGACGTCCTGGAGGAGATCGTCGGGGAGATCACCGACGAGTACGACCAGGAGGCGCCTCGTGTGGAGCCCATGCCGGACGGCGGGATGCGGGTGACGGCCCGGATGCCGGTGGACGAGCTGGGTGAGCTGTTCGACACGGAGATCGAGGTGGACGACGTCGAGACGGTGGGCGGGTTGCTGGCCCACGCGCTCGGCCGGGTGCCGATCGCCGGGTCGCACGCGGAGGTGGCCGGGTTGTCGCTCACGGCGGAGAGCCTGGCGGGGCGTCGCAACCGCATCAGCACCGTGGTGGCGCGGCGGGTGACTCCTCCGGAGGACGAGGTGGTCTCGGCCGCCGCCGAACGCGACTAAGAGGTGGTCCCGGCCGCCGCCGAACGCGACAAAGCGGTGGCTCCGGCAGCTGCCGAACGCGATGGGGAGGTGGCCCCGGCCGCCGCCGAACGCGACTAAAGGTGGTCTCGGCCGCCGCCGAACGCGACGAAGCCGCAGGTTCGCCGCTTTGACGACAGATGTGGCAAGTGTTCTACAAGTCATCTGCAACCCCGTTCCGGCACTCTCTTAATCACGACATCCAGTGCGGTGGGTGTCACAAGAGGAAGTATCCGAAGCCGGGTGGGGTTCGCGGTCGGAGGATCTTCCTGGGGGGACGACGGCGTCTCGACTGCTAGGCGGTCGCGGCGCTGGTCGGCGCAAAGGGTGTTCTCGTCCGGAAACCGGATGGGAGCACCCTTTTTGCGTATTGGTGGACACTCTGGTGGATTGCCGCATTCGTCGGTTGGGGAGATTGCGGACCAGGGGGGATCATGAAACGCGAACCGGGGATCATCGCCTGCGTATTGCTGGCCGGCGTCCTGGCGGGATGTGGCGGCGGGGGAACAGAGAGCGTCCTCGACGCCCAGGCCATGGCGCAGTTGCGCGAGGTGCTCAGCAAGGAGCCGCGGCTGCCCGACGGCTTCACGGTCAAGCCGGAGCAGGCGTGGCGGATGCCGTTCGGGCAGGCGGACGGGAACTGCAGGGCCGTGCTGGAGCCGGCCGGGGGGCAGGCGCCCAGCCAGGCGCTGACCGCGCAGGCGGCCGTCAGCTACCAGGGCGACGGGCTGGGGGAGCAGGCCGGGGTGGGGCTGGCCAGGTACGCCGACGGCGAAGCTGCGACGCACCTCGGCGACCTGGCCGAGGCGATGACGGAGTGCCACGCCGTGCGGGCATCCGGCGGCACCGACCTGCGGCTGCGCGAGCTCCCGCTCGAGGAGGCGGGGGACGAGGCCGTGGGCGCCCGGTTGCGCGGACGGCTGAACGGCTACCCGTACGCGCTGGACATCGTCCTGTCGCGCGTCGGCGACACGCTGGTGTCCGTGGTGCACACGGGCATGAACGACGTCGACTCCGGCCGTACCCGCAAGGTGGTCGAGGCGGCCGTTTCCATGGTCAGCGCCTAACCTGGTGCGCGTGACGACTCTCGATCCTGAAGACAGCAAGATCATTACCCTGGCCCGGGCCGCCAGGGCGCGCAACGGCTCCGCCGAGGGGGCGGCCGTGCGTGATGAGACCGGCCGCACCTACTCGGCGACGAACGTGGCACTCGACGCGCTGACCCTGTCGGCCGTGCAGGTGGCGGTGGCCATGGCCATCTCCAGCGGCGCGAAGTCCCTGGAGGCGGTCGCGCTGGTCGGCGAGGGCGCGCCGAGCCCCGCCGACGAGGCCGCGGCGGCCGAGCTGGGCGTGGCGAAGGTGCTCGTGGCCGGTCCCGACGGCACCCTGCGAGGCTGAGATGCCGATGTCGCCGTTCCTGGCGAGCCTGCGGGAGAAGATCGGCTCCGACCTGCTCGTGCTGCCTTCCGTGACGGGCTTCGTGTTCGACGAGGCGGGCCGGATGTTGCTGGCCAGGCATGGTGACGTGGGGCTCTGGGCGGCGCCCGGCGGCGGCGTGGACCCGGACGAGCGGCCGGAGGACGCCGTGGTCAGGGAGCTGCGCGAGGAGCTCGGCGTCGACATCGAGGTGCGCGGCCTGATCGGCGTCTACGGCGGCCCCGAGTTCCGCACCCGCTACCCCAACGGTCATCAGGTCGCCTACGTCATCGCGGGCTACGGTTGCGTGCTCGCCCCTGGCTCGCCCGTCCCCGAGCCCGACGGGGTGGAGATCAACGACTTCCGGTGGGTGCCGGAGAAGGAGCTGTCCGCGTACGAGATGAGCGCGTGGATGCCCGGCGTGGCCCCCCAGGCGTTCGCGTGGTGGCGTGAACACGCTCGTTGATGGGACAGAATGCAGTATGTGACTTCGCCAGACAACCATCGCGCCGGATTCGCCTGCTTCGTGGGGAGGCCGAACGTCGGCAAGTCCACGTTGATGAACGCCCTGGTCGGCACGAAGGTGGCGATCACCTCGTCCAAACCGCAGACGACCAGGCGCGTCATCAGGGGCATCGTGCACCGTCCCGAGGCCCAGCTCATCATCGTCGACACGCCTGGGCTGCACCGGCCGCGCACGCTGCTCGGCGAGCGGCTCGACAGCCTGGTGTTGTCCACGCTGACCGAGGTGGACGCGATCGGCTTCTGCGTGCCCGCCAACGAGCCCATCGGCAAGGGTGACCGGTTCATCGCCGACAAACTGTCGGCCGTGAAGAAGACGCCGGTCATCGCCGTGGTGACCAAGTGCGACCTGGCGAGCAAGGAGCAGATCGCCGCGCAACTGCTGGCGGTGTCGCAGGTGGCGGAGTTCGCCGCGATCGTGCCGGTCTCCGCGCAGGCGGGCGAGCAGCTCGACGTGCTGACGGGCGTGCTGATCGAGCACCTCCCGGAGTCGCCCCCGCTGTACGAGGACGGCCGGCTCACCGACGAGCCCGAGCAGGTGCTGGTGGGGGAGCTGATCAGGGAGGCGGCCCTGGAGGGCGTGCGCGACGAGCTGCCCCACTCGATCGCCGTGGTGGTGGATGAGATGCTGCCCCGCGAGGGGCGCGACGACCTGCTGGACATCTACGCGCACATGTTCGTGGAGCGGCCCTCGCAGAAGGCGATCGTCATCGGGCACAAGGGGGAGCGCCTGCGCGACGTGGGCACCAAGGCCCGCAAGCAGATCGAGGCGCTGCTGGGCACGCGCGTCTACCTCGACCTGCGCATCAGCGTGGCCAAGGACTGGCAGCGCGACCCCAAGCAGCTTCGCCGCCTGGGCTTCTACGACTGAGCGGTCACGGGCGGGCGCAGCAACGCCAGGATCGACAGGAAGACGAGCGCCACCGCGCAGCCCAGCGCGGCGAACCAGCCGAACCTGATCACCGGCTCGATCGACAGCAGCTCGCCGAGGTCGATGGAGACCCGGTCCTGCAGCCCGCTGCCGTCGGTCACGAACATCACCAGCACCAGCACGGCCACACCGCCGGGCACGACGGCCAGGGCGGCGAGCCTGGGGTGGGAGAACATGCCGGCCAGGCCGCAGCCCACCGCCACCAGCCCGGCGATCAGCGTGTAGACGCCGAAGGTGTCGTCGATGCCCCGCACGTCGCTGGCCAGCCCGCCGCCGATGAGGCCGCTCGTGGCCTGCAGGGCGGCCCATGGCAGGACCGCGCAGAACACCAGGAGGGCTCCCGCGGCCACCACCCCCAGCGCGTAACCACGGCTGGTTCGCGGTCGGGCGGGCGTGGGCATGAGGTCGTCGGCCACACGATCACTGTAAGCCGGGGGAGCGCCGCTCACCACCGTACGCAACGGAGTCGTCACCAAGACACTTCTGCTCCCCCCACTCCAGGCGGGAGCGCAACCGCACCGCGTCGGGCGCCAGGGCGGAGACCAGCGTGCCGGGAGCGGCCAGCGGCAGCACCGCCACGCCCTCGGCCACGGCCGGCTCCTTGACCGGCGCGGTCAGGAACGTGGTGCCGACGCAGCGCGCCGAGCCGTAGACCGCGGGGGAGGCGTCGAGGTCCGGGTCGCCGACCGTGAACTCCTGCCTGAGCAGCGGCAGGCCGTCGCGGGTGACGTCGAAACGGGCGTGGCAGCGGCCCGACGCCTCGCCGTGGCGGCCGAAGACGATCTCCTCGCGCCAGAGCACGTCGGCGTCGGCCTCCAGCGCGAGGCGTACCAGGAGGCGGTGGTCGCTGCCGGCGGCGAGCACGGTCGGCTCAGGGGCGAAGCGGAGCGTGGCGCCGGCGCCCACGCGGGCGGTGACGAGCAGCTCGGACTCGCCGTCGCCGGGCAGGACCAGGGTGGCGGCCACCGAGGCCAGCTCCAGGGTCGTGCGCGGGGCGACGTACACGTCGAGACTGAGCCGGTCGCCGCCGAGCGGGCCCGCCGCGGTGGAGATGAGGTGCACGGTGCACGCCCCCGTCTGGCGCAGCGTCAGCGGGGGCGCGGAGGCCAGGCGGCTCACCACGGTACGGCCGTCGTCGCTCATCGAGGTCGCCACGGCGGCGCTGGCCCGCATCATTACGAGACGGGAGCCGCGTGGCTGTGGGACCAGGCGTGCACCTGCTCGGAGACCCAGGAGGAGACCGTGTCCGCGCTCGGGTCCTGGCGGATCGAGGTGAACAGGACGGGCCGCTCACCGCGTACCGCCGCGGAGTCTCGCGCCATCACCTCCAGGTCCGCGCCCACCATCGAGGCCAGGTCGGTCTTGTTGATCACCAGCAGGTCCGCCGTCGTGACACCGGGGCCGCCCTTGCGCGGCACCTTGTCACCACCCGACACGTCCAGCACGAAGATCTGCCGGTCCGCCAGCCCCCGGCTGAACGTGGCCGTCAGGTTGTCACCGCCGCTCTCCACGATCACCAGGTCCAGCGGGCCGAAGCGGTACTCCAGGGTCTCGACGGCGTCGAGGTTGGCGGCGATGTCGTCGCGGATGGCGGTGTGGGGGCAGCAGCCGGTCTCGACGGCCAGGATGCGCTCCTCGTCCAGGACGCCCGCGCGGCGCAGGAAGTCGGCGTCCTCGGTGGTGTAGATGTCGTTCGTCACCACGCCCAGGGACAGCGTCGGGCCCAGTGTCCGGCACAGCGCGGCCACCAGGGCCGTCTTGCCGCTGCCCACCGGGCCGCCCACGCCGAGGCGCAGGGCCCGGCCGCGGCCGTCGGGAGCGTGGTGATGGTCGTCGTGATTGGCGCCCATGTTGAGAGGTTCCTTCCTCAAGAGACGAAGAGCCTGACCTCGGCCTGAGTGTGCTGCTCGGCCAGGAGGTCCAGGGCGGGGGCTGAGTACGCGGGCAGCGTCTCCCAGCGGGGGCTTGCGTCGGGGGTGGTCATGGCCAGGCAGGACCGCGCGGCCACGGCGGCGAGGTTGGGGGTGAGCTCGGCGAGCAGGGCGTGCACGGCCACCGGGTCCAGCCCCAGGAGCCGCACCGCCGCCGTGGCGGGCCCGCTGACCGCGTGGTACGCCGCCGCCAGCGCGGCCTCCTCGGGCGTGACCCCGGCCGCGTGCGCCGCCGCGCCGAGCGCGATCGGATGATGAGGACTCGATACGGCCCGCGCCAGCTCCTCCAGCACCGGCGACGGCCACACCCGGCGGGCGACCCTGAGCAGCAGCCGGCCCTGCGTCCTGGAGGCGTCCCGCTGCGCGGGCGAGGCGGTCCTGGCGTCCACCTCGGCATCCAGCACCGCCCACGGATCCGGCGTCGTCCGCTCGGTGGGCCGGGCACCTCCTGCCTCGACCTGCGCCGGAGTACGGCGAGGCGGTGAGGCGGCGTGGGCGCAGGCCGCGGCCGTCAGGCCGGCCGTGACCGCGCCGGCCGTGTGCAGCCGGCCGCGCAGGAACGACGCCAGGGACGGCACGTCGTGGACCGCGCCCGACGCGATGGCGCGTTCCGTGCCGCCCGAGTGGGCGTGGCCGCCGGCGGGGAGGCGGGAGTCGGTGAGGAGGAGCAGGGCGGGGACCATCAGAAGAGGAAATACCGTTGGGCCATGGGCAGGCTGGTGGCGGGGGCGGGCTCGATGAGGTCGCCGTCGATGCGCACCTGGAAGGTGTCGGGGGCGACGTCGATCCGCGGCAGCGCGTCGTTGAGCGGCATCGACGACTTCCCCCGGCTTCTCACGTCGGCCACGGGAGCCAGCCGGCGTCGCACCGCCAGCCGGTCGGCGAGGCCCGACTCCAGGGCAAGGGGCGAGACGAAGTGCAGCGAGGTGGCCGCGGCGGTGACCGGCGAGGCGCCGAACATGGGGCGGGGCAGCACCGGCTGCGGCGTCGGGATCGAGGCGTTGGCGTCGCCCATCTGCGCCCAGGCCACCACGCCGCCCTTGAGCACGAGGTCGGGCTTGACCCCGAAGAAGGCCGGGTCCCACAGGACGAGGTCGGCGAGCTTGCCGCGTTCGACGGAGCCGACCTCGGAGTCGAGGCCGTGGGCGATGGCGGGGCAGATCGTGTATTTCGCGATGTAGCGGCGGGCGCGCAGGTTGTCAGCCGGGCCGCCCAGGGAGCCGCGGCGGGCCTTCATGACGTGCGCCGTCTGCCACGTCCTGATGATCGTCTCCCCGATCCGCCCCATGGCCTGCGAGTCCGACCCGATCATGGAGATCGCCCCGAGATCGTGCAGCACGTCCTCGGCGGCCATCGTCGTGGGCCTGATGCGCGACTCGGCGAAGGCCAGATCCTCGGGGATGGACGGGTTGAGGTGGTGGCAGACCATCAGCATGTCGAGGTGCTCGTCGAGCGTGTTGACCGTGTGCGGCCTGGTGGGGTTGGTGGAGGACGGCAGCACGTTGGGGTAGGACGCGACGCGGATGATGTCGGGCGCGTGCCCGCCGCCCGCTCCTTCGGTGTGGTAGGCGTGGATCATCCGGTCGCCGATGGCCTTGAGCGTCGACTCGACGAAGCCGGCCTCGTTCAGCGTGTCGGTGTGGATGGTGACCTGCACGCCGGAGGCGTCGGCCACGCTCAGGCAGGCGTCGATGGCGGCCGGGGTGGTGCCCCAGTCCTCGTGCAGCTTGAAGCCGGAGGCTCCGGCCGCGAGTTGTTCGAGCAGGGCCTCGGAGTTGACGGTGTTGCCCTTGCCGAGCAGGGCGAAGTTGATGGGGTAGGCGTCGAGCGACTCCAGCATGCGGCTCAGGTACCAGGTGCCGGTGACGGTCGTGGCCTTGGTGCCTTCGACGGGTCCCGTGCCGCCTCCGACGATCGTGGTGACGCCGGCCCCGATGGCCTCGTCGAGGAGTTGCGGGCAGATCAGGTGGACGTGCGAGTCGACGGCCCCGGCGGTGAGGATCTTGCCGTTGCCGGCGAGCACCTCCGTGGACGGCCCGATGACGAGGTCGACGCCGTCCATCGTGTCGGGGTTGCCGGCTTTGCCGATGGCGAAAATGCGGCCGTCGCGGATGCCGACGTCGGCCTTGATCACACCCCAGTGGTCGAGGATCACCGCGCCGGTGATCACCAGGTCGGCCGCGCCTTCCGCGCGGGTGGTCCTGGCCTGGCCCATGGACTCGCGGATGACCTTGCCGCCGCCGAAGACGGCCTCGTCGCCGGGCCCCGCCGGGCCCATGGACAGGTCCTCGGTGACCTCCACGAACAGGTCGGTGTCGGCCAGGCGGATCTGGTCGCCGGTGGTGGGGCCGTAGAGGGCCGCGTAGCGGGCGCGCGTGATGTCAGCCATCAAGCGGCCCCGCCCACTCGGACCGGAGGCCGGGCACGACCCGGTTCCCGGCCAGCGGCACCAGGGTCACGTCGCGTTCGACGCCGGGCTCGAACCTGATCGCCGTGCCCGCGGGCACATCGAGCCGCATCCCCCACGCTGCCTTCCTGTCGAACTCCAGGCCCGGGTTGGCAGCCGCGAAGTGATAGTGCGAGCCTACCTGCACCGGCCGGTCGGCCGTGTTGACCACCCGCACCGTCACCCGCTCGCGCCCGGGGTTGAGCGCGATCATGCCCTCGGGGTGCACGTATTCGCCCGGGATCACGGGATCGGCCTGTGTACGGTGACCAGCTTCGTGCCGTCGGGGAACGTGGCCTCGATCTGCACGCTCTCCAGCATCTCCGGTACGCCCTCCATGACGTCGGCCCGGCCGAGCACCGAGCGCCCGGCCTCCATCAGGTCCGCCACGGTGCGCCCGTCCCTGGCGCCTTCCATGAGGAACGAGGCGATGATGGCGGTAGCTTCGGGGTGGTTGAGGCGCAGGCCCCTGGACTTGCGCTCGCGTGCCACCCCCGCCGCGACATGGATGAGCAGCCGTTCCTGTTCGTGTGAGGTAAGCCGCATGGCCGGACCATAGGAACCGGCGGTTTCCTCGCTGTTGCCGGGGGATGTCGTGTCGGTTTCGCCCCGCGAGGAGTAGCCACATGTCGGGTTTTGTGCATTTGTGAATGTTTGGCAATCGCCAATTAACAGTCGGGATCTTCTGGCGAAATGTCGCGGAGTCACCTTTCTCCCAGAACCGGTCGGCAGGAAGGAACGGCTGTGCGCATCTACCGCCCGTTTGTCTCCGCGGTACTCCTTTTAACGCTCGCGGCCTGCGGATCCGACGCCGAACCCGCCGCCCAGTCCAAAGAGATCAAGGTCGGTCTCCTGCACTCGCTCAGCGGCACGATGGCGATCAGCGAGGTCACCGTGCGCGACGCGGAACTGCTCGCCATCGAGGAGATCAACCAGGCCGGCGGCGTGCTGGGCAAGAAGCTCGTCCCCGTCGTGGAGGACGGCGCCTCCGACTGGCCCACGTTCGCCGAGAAGGCCACCAAGCTCATCAGGCAGGACAAGGTCGCCACCGTCTTCGGCGGCTGGACCTCGGCCAGCAGGAAGGCGATGCTTCCCGTCTTCGAACGGTACAAGGGTCTGTTGTGGTACCCGGTGCAGTACGAGGGGCTGGAGAGCTCGCCGTACATCTTCTACACCGGCGCCACCACCAACCAGCAGATCATCCCCGGCCTGGACTACCTGAAGGAGCAGGGCAAGAAGAAGATCTTCCTGGTGGGCAGCGACTACGTCTTCCCGCGTACCGCGAACAAGATCATCAAGGCGTACGCCGCCGCGAACGGGATGGAGATCCTCGGCGAGGAGTACACGCCGCTGGGCCACACCGAGTACTCGACGCTGGTCAACAAGGTCACCCAGGCCAAGCCGGACGCGGTCTTCAACACGCTGAACGGCGACAGCAACGTCGCCTTCTTCAAGCAGCTCAAGAGCACCGGGACCACGGCCGAGACCATGCCGGTGTTGTCGGTGAGCGTCGCCGAGGAAGAGGTCACCGGCATCGGCGTGGACAACATCGCCGGCCACCCGGTCGCCTGGAACTACTACCAGACCACCGAGACGCCGGCCAACGAGGCGTTCGTCAAGGCGTACAAGGCCAAGTACGGGCAGAACAAGGTCACCTCCGACCCCATGGAGGCCGGCTACAACGCCGTCTACCTGTGGGCCGAGGCGGTCAAGAAGGCGAACTCGACCGAGGTCGAGGCGGTCAAGAAGGCCGCGCCCGGCATCGCGCTCGAACGTCCCGAGGGCCTGGTCACCATCGACGGCGAGAACCAGCACATGTACAAGACCGCCCGCATCGGCATCATCCAGCCCGACGGCCTCATCAAGCAGGTGTGGGACTCGGGTAAGCCGATCAAGCCGGACCCCTATCTCAAGGGTTATCCGTGGGCGGCCGGCCTGGCTGCGGGGCAGTGATGTCGGCCTTCGTCAACCAGCTTCCCATCGGGCTGTCGATCGGGGCGGTGCTGCTGCTCATCGCGCTCGGCCTGACGTTCACGTTCGGGCAGATGGGCGTGATCAACATGGCGCACGGCGAGTTCATCATGGCCGGGGCCTACACCGCGTTCCTGCTGCAGGACCTGGTGCTGGCGCTGCCCGTCGCGTTCGTGGTGGCCGGGGTCATGGGGCTCATCCTGGAGCGGGCCGCGATCAGGCACTTCTACGGCCGGCCGCTGGACACGCTGCTGCTCACCTGGGGAGTCAGCCTGGTGTTGCAGCAGCTCGCCCGCGACCTGTTCGGCGCTCCCAACGTGCAGGTGCCCGCCCCGTCGTGGTTGTCGGGATCGGTGGGCATCCTGCCGTACAACCGGCTGTTCATCCTGGGGCTCGCGGTGGCCGGCGTGGTGGCGGTGTGGCTGTACCTCACGCGTACCGGGCTGGGGCGCAGGACGCAGGCCGTGGTGCAGAACCGGCAGCTCGCCGCCACCAGCGGGATCGACACCGGCCGGGTGGACATGCTGACGTTCTTCATCGGGTCGGGGCTGGCGGGCGTGGCCGGGGTGGCGCTGACGCTCATCGGGCCCGTGGGACCGGCGCTCGGGACGTACTACATCGTGGACGCCTTCCTAGTCGTCGTGGCCGGCGGGCTCGGGCAGCTGCGCGGGGCGGTGCTCGCGGCCGTCGCGCTCGGTCTGCTGAACTCCTATGCCGAGTTCTGGTCGGACGCCTCGCTGGCCAAGGTGATCGTGCTCGCCGTCATCATCGCCTTCCTGCAGATCAGGCCGCAGGGCATGTTCGTGCTCAGGTCGAGGGTGCTCACATGATCAAGCGACGACTGAGGGGGCTCACGTGATCAAGCGACATCTGCCCTTCGCGACCGTGGCCGTGATCGCGCTGGTGGCCGCGCCGCTGCTGCTGGAGCCCTTCCGGCTGGGGCTGCTGGCCAAGTACCTGTGCTACGCGATCGTCGCGCTCGGGATCGGGCTGGCCTGGGGGAAGGGCGGCATGCTCACGCTCGGGCAGGGCGTGTTCTTCGGGCTCGGCGGCTACTCCATGGCCATGTACCTCAAGCTCAACGAGGCCGGGGCGGAGGGGCTGCCCGACTTCATGGTGTGGAGCGGGGTGGAGAGCCTGCCCGCCCTGTGGGAGCCGTTCGCCAACCCGGTGTTCGCGGTGGGGATGGCGGTGCTCGGGCCCGTGGCGCTCGCGGTGATCCTCGGCACGCTGGTCTTCCGCCAGCGGGTGCGGGGCGCGTACTTCGCGATCCTCACCCAGGCGCTGGCCGCCGCCATGGTCATCCTGCTCGTCGGCCAGCAGGGACTGACCGGCGGCACGAACGGCATGACGAACTTCTTCGAGCTGTTCGGGCAGGACCTGGCCGACGACTCCACGCAGCGCGGGCTCTACCTGGTCGTGGCGGGCGTGCTCGGCGTGCTCTACCTGGGCACCCGGCAACTCGTCAACAGCCGGTACGGCCGCCTGCTCGTCGCCGTACGCGACGGCGAGGACCGGGTGCGTTTCCTCGGCTACGACCCCGCCCTGGTCAAAACCGTCACCTTCGCCCTCTCGGCGGGCATGGCCGGGCTCGCCGGCGCCCTGTTCGTGCCGGTGGTCGGCATCATCTCACCCGCCCTGCTCGGCGTCGTGCCCTCGCTGGAGCTGGTCGTCGCGGTGGCCGTGGGCGGGCGGCACGCGCTGGCCGGGGCCGTGCTGGGGGCGGTCGTCATGGGGTACGCCAAGACGGCCTTCAGCGAGCAGTTCGCCGACGGCTGGCTCTACCTGCAGGGGGCCCTGTTCATCCTGGTCATGACGCTCGCCCCGAAGGGGATCGTCGGCATCGTCGGGAGGTTGCGCCGTGCTCGAACTGCGTGACGTGCAAGTGGTGTTCGACGGCTTCCGCGCGCTCGACGGCGTGGACCTGACCGTGCCCGAAGGCGAGCTGCGCTTCCTCATCGGGCCCAACGGGGCCGGCAAGACCACGCTCATCGACGTGATCACTGGGCTGACCAGGCCGGCGGCGGGCAGCGTACGGTTCGGCGGCGACGACCTGGTCGGCAGGAAGGAACACCAGATCGTCCGACTGGGCGTCGGCCGCACGTTCCAGACGTCGGTGGTGTTCGAGGAGCTCACCGTGATCGAGAACCTCGACCTGGCCGCCAGCTTCCGTCAGCCACTGTGGTCGCTGGCCAGGCGGCGCAAGGGCGTCTCGGAGGCCGTCGAGGAGTCCCTGACCAGGACGGGGCTCGAAGAGCTCGCCGAGCGTTCAGCGGGCGTTCTCTCGCACGGCCAGCGCCAGTGGCTCGAGATCGGCATGCTGCTGGCGCAGCGGCCCAAGCTGCTGCTCCTGGACGAGCCGGTGGCCGGAATGTCCAAGGACGAACGCGAGCGCACGGGCGAACTGCTCACGCAGATCGCCGACGATCACACGGTGATCGTGGTGGAGCACGACATGGAGTTCCTGCGGCGGCACGCCTCGACGGTGACCGTGCTGCACGAGGGCAAGGTGCTCGTGGAGGGGTCGGTGGAACAGGTCAGCGCCGACCCTCGGGTGCAGGAGGTCTACCTGGGGAGGAGAGCCAGCGATGCTGTCGGTAACCGGCCTTGAGTCGGGGTACGGGAGGGCGCGGGTCCTGTTCGGGGTCTCGCTGGAGGTCGGGCCCGGGCAGCTCGTCTGCGTCATGGGCCGCAACGGCGTCGGCAAGACCACACTGCTCAACACCGTCATGGGAGTGCTGCCCGCCACGGCGGGCACCGTGACGTTCGACGGCCGCGACGTCACCCGCCTCAAACCGCACGAACGGGTACGCCTCGGCATGGGCTACGTCCCCCAGGGCCACCAGTGTTTCCCCCAGCTCTCCGTCCAGGGCAACCTCCTCGTCACCGTCGAGGCCGCCAAACAGCCCAAATCAGTCATCGACGAGGCCCTGGACGTCTTCCCGGCACTCAAACCGCTCCTCAAACGCAGCGCCGGGCACCTGTCGGGCGGCCAGCAACAACAACTCGCCATGGCCCGCGCCCTGGTGACCAAGCCCAGAATGCTCATCCTCGACGAGCCGACCGAGGGCATCCAGCCGTCGATCATCCTGGAGATCGAGGCGGCCATCGAACGCCTGCACACGGCGGGCCTGGCCGTGCTGCTCGTGGAGCAGTACCTGGACATCGCGCTGCGCCTGGCCGACACGTTTGTCATCCTCGACGGCGGGCACGTCGTACGCACGGGGACAGCCGAGGAACTACACCGCGAGGACGTCCGCCGCCTGCTGGCCGTCTAAGCCAGCCGCGTAACAACTGGCATAGAAGAAGTGTTATATCTGGTGGGGGATTATTATTACCCCCCGAGCGTCTGTTTGCCCGGATGACGAGTATGGTCAGTGGCCAGGCAAACAGCGCCGATTCAGCAGGAGCCCTGGCCGGCGCCTCGCTGGACATTGATGGAAGGTGCTTCGCCTTCATGGGGCGGCATCGCGGACGCGATCACCAAAGGACCGTCCGTGGTGCCGTCCACTTTCTCCAGGAAATCCGCCCATTCCGCTGAAACGGATAGAGCCCAGATGGAGTACCACTCCCCGCTCATTTCGGGATTGGCGGCGTCCAGGGAGATGGGCACGTCCCAGGTCGTGGAAGCGCGGGTCGCGTCGACGCGGTAAAACCGAATCGTTTTCGGGCGCGACAACCCTGGTTTCCTGCGCACCGCCACGAACAGCGCCATTCCCTCCGCTAGCGTCGCGGTGCCACGGACCACGGTGCAGGGCGGCGCGGAGGCGCCCGGTCCGGTCGGTGGGGCAGTCAAGGTGAGCTGGGGCGGATCATCGCCGGTGACGTACGCGGTGATGGTCAGCACGGCGGCTGTCAAGGTGATCACCCCGATGACTGCCTTGACGGGGGTGGGCAGTCGCCATCTATGCCTCGCTTTCGCGGGGGCCGGCCCGACATCGTCGTCGGGTCTTGTTGGTTGCTCAAGCATCGACGGTATGTCCTCCTAGCTGAGAGGGAATCCCGAATCGCGCCTATTGCGCGGCAAAGAATGCGGAGCACGGTGAATCGCGACATTCTTCTGAGATTGATTCGCGACCGACGCTCCCATGCGGAAGCATACACCTGCAAGAGGGTGCCGGAGAATATCATGAGCGATTAGCTGATTCACCGGTAACGGTGCAGGTGAGAGGCTCTTTCGCGATAAACATGAATTTGTTTCGAGAGTCCCAGTAAAGGAGGGATATGCGCTTCTTGCTGATGTTAGCGATAAACGGCGCTATTAGCCCATGTTCGTGCCGACTGCACGATTTGTTCCAGGTGGCCGCTGTGCGCGCCGTGCCAGTAGACCTGGCCGCAGTTCGCGCAGCGGCCGTAGGCGTCGTAGCTGCGGCGGGTGCCCGCCTCCAGCAGGGGCTCGATCTCGTCCTTCGTCACCGGCACCAGCTCGCCGTTGCACGCCGTGCAGCGGGTCCACGGGAGCAGCGGCGGGGAGAAGCGTTCGAGCAGGTCGCGGAGCTGGTCGGCGGGGGCGGAGCCGCGGACGTAGGCGCCCAGCCACAACGCGCGGCGGCGCAGCAGGCCGCGGTCCTGGGTGAGCAGCACCCTGCGCTCCTCGTTGGCCTGCACCACCAGCGCGGGGTCGTCCATGTCGTTGTGGTAGGCGGCGTCGATGCCCAGCAGGCGCAGCCGCCGCGCCAGCGTGCCCAGGTGCACGTCGAGCAGGAACCGCGGCTCCTCGGGGAGTTGCTGGGGGCGGGGGACCGGATGCACGTCCACTACGTCGCCCGGCACGAGCTGGTACGAAGGCAACACGCCCCGTCCGTCCACCAGCATGGGCCCCACCTCTGTCAGCGGCACGCCAACGGACTCGACGTAATGGCCGAGCGTGGAGGTGTTGTCAGGAGTCACCTCGTGCCACTCGTGGCGGCGGCTTGCGGGCAGGAACATCCTCAACTCTGGGGAAATGCGCAGGCGTGCGGTCGTCACAACGTCCATTCTGTTCCAGCAGCTAACGTGCTTGCGCTTTAGTCAGCAACATCAACTCCTGCCCGCACCCGGCCCCAACCCGCGCAGGCCACCGACCGAAGATCTCCCAACACCCGTGCTGGCAAAGTGCGCGCCGCAGGGTGGACAGGAGCTCGATCAGTCGGTGGTTCTGGGGTGCCCAGTGCCTGCGTAGGTGATCCAGGCGGTGCGGTTGGTGTCATCGACGAGATACCAGATGCGGCCGCCGCCGGTGACCTCATACTGCCAGCGCTCCAGCATCTGCCCCTTCCAAACCGTGGAGCCGAGTCTGCCCTTGAGACGGTGGTGGCGCTTGGGGCTCACTCGGCCGTCTCGCCTTCGGGCACGGGCACAGCGCCGAGGTCTCCCTCGGGCTCGCGGGTGAGGAGGGCGTGCAGGGCTGGGTCGGCGTAGATCTCGGCGCTGTGCCGCCACTGGGCCAGCAGCAGCGCGATGGGAGCCAAGTTCTCCAGCGCGGCAGCCCCGCGGGCCGTGTCCACCAGCTCGCCGAGCATCGCCTCGACGTCGTCTTCGGGAAGGAAGACCGACCAGGGTAGAGCATCAAGCAGTGCCTGGCCCAGTGCGGCGATGTTCTCGGTGCGGATCAGCCCGGCGAGCAGGCGGGCGGTGAAGTCGACAACGGTGGAATCCTGCTCCAGTTGGTCGGCGCGGATGAGCGCCAGGTCGCCCGCGTCGCGTCGGCGCAGGCGCAGGGCGCGGACCGCGTCAAGGCGCCGGGCGGTGGCTGCGGGGTGGTGGAGCAGCTCGCTGAAGGGCACGTCCTCATAGGACATCGTCAGGACATCCACAGTAGCTCGGATGTCCTGAACTAGGTAGTCGATGACGGTCAGGGCGCGGCTCGGCAAGGTGGGTGATCGCGATCGCCGCCGTCCGATCCGGTGGGCAGGCCGGCCAGCCGAATAAGGTGGCGTTGCCGCTCCGCACCCGGCAGTGGCAGATGTCGGTGCCGCAGGCGCACCGGCCCTGATACGGATTGAAAGGAGACGGGGAGACGGGCTCGCATGAGCGCCGTGCCCCTGACGACAAATGCTGATATCCCGTCGCTCACTCCTGGGGCTCGCCGCATTGGCGGCCGGGTGTTCGGGGGCCGGGGACGGGCAGCCGGAGCTGAGGCTGGCGACCGGGCTGGCCGGCGGGCCTTACGGGCAGCTCGGCGACCGGCTGGCGCGGGAGTTGCGGCGCGACGGGCTGCGGGTGCGGGTGTTGCCGACCGCCGCGAGCGTGCAGAACCTCACCATGATGAGCGACGGGCGGGCCGACGTGGGGTTCGCGCTGGCCGACAGCGCCGACGACGCGGTACGCGTACGCCACCAGCCCGTCTCCGCCCTGGCCCGCATGTACATGAACTACGTGCACCTCGTCGTCTCGAAGGACTCCGAGATCACCGCGGTCAAGGAGCTGGCGGGGCGGGCCGTGTCGATCGGCGCGGAGGGGTCGGGCACGGCGGTGACCGCCACCCGTGTGCTGGCCGCCGCCGAGCTGGCGCGGCCGCCCGAGCTCTCCAGGCTGGATCTGGACGTCTGCGTCGAGGCGCTGCGCGGCGGGCGGATCGAGGCGTTCTTCTGGTCGGGCGGCGTGCCCACGCCCGCGCTGGCCGAGGCCGGCGACATCCGGCTGTTGCCGCTGGAGTCGATGGTGCCGTTGTTGCGGCGCGGGTTCGGGCCCGTGTACGAGCACGCGTCCGTGCCCGCCCGCGCGTACGGGAGCGCGAAACCCGTCCCGACCGTGGGCACGCCCAGCTACCTGGTGTGCAGGACCTCGCTCTCGGCCGACCTGGCGTACACGATCACCGAGACGCTCTTCCGCGCCCGCGACCGCCTCCAGGCCCCTTCGGCGCCCGGCGGGCGGCTGGACGAGCGCTACGCCATCGGCACCGGCGTCGTGCCGCTGCACGCGGGCGCCGCCCGTTACTACCGCTCCGCCTACGGCTGAGGCGAGCGCAGCCTACGGCTGAGGCAGGCGCAGCTCCACCACCAGCCCGTGCGGTACGGCGGGCAGCAGCCGCAACGTGGCCCCGCACGCCCTGGCCAGTTCGGCGGCGATGGCCAGGCCCAGGCCGCTGCCCGGCACGTTCGCGTGGGCTCCCGAGCGCCAGAACCGGCTCAGCGCCTCCGTCCGCTCCTCCTCGCTCAGGCCGGGCCCGTCGTCGGCCACCCGCAGCACGCCGTCGGCCAGGGTGACGGTCACCGTGCCGCCCGAGGGCACGAACTTCTGGGCGTTGTCGAGGGCTATGTCGGCGATTCGGGCTGCAGCTTCGGGAACGACGGAAATTTCGGAAATGTCGCCTACCAGGCGCACCCCCTTCGCCCCGTACACCTCCCGCCAGGCCGCCAGCCGCGCCCCCAGCCCGACCTCCTTGCCCTCGACCCCCGCGCCCGCCTCCACCTTCGCCAGCACCAGCAGGTCCTCCACCAGCAGCGACAGCCGATCCAGCTCCGCCATCGCCTCCCCGAACTCGGCCGTCCCCTCACGCCGCAGATGCGGCTCCAGGTTCTCCAGCCGCAGCACGAGCGCCGTGAGCGGGGTACGCAGCTCGTGCGAGGCGTCGGCCACGAACGCCCGCTGCCGCTCCATCGCGCTGGAGACCGCGTCGGCCATCAGGTTGAAGCGCTCCTCCAGCCGCCGCAGCTCCGAGGGGCCCACGCCGGGATGCGCCCGGGCGTCCAGCCGGCCCTGCGCGATCGCCTGCGTGGTGCGGTCGAGCTCGGTGACCGGCCGCAGGATCCAGCGGGCCAGCCGCCTGGCCGCCAGCACCGAGTAGGCCAGCACCACCAGCGCGCCGAGCGCCAGCGCGGCCCACACCAGCGTCACGTCCAGCCGCGCCCGGTCGGCGGGGGCCTGCAGCAGCACCACGCCGGTCAGCTGCGCGTCCCGGCCCGCCGGCTCGGCCAGCAGCACCGTGGCCGGGCCGAACGGGCTGATCGTGGGCAGGTCCTCGGTCGTGCGGCCGGCCAGGGCCAGGCGCATCGCGTCACGGTCGTCGGCCTCGAACCGGCCGGCGGTGAAGAGGGTGGAGCCGTCGCGGTCGCGTACGCGGACGGCGGCGCCGTACAGGTCGGCGTAGCGGTTGATCTCGGAGATCAGCCCCGTGTGGTCGTCGTCCCGCGCCGCCTGGTCGGCCAGCTCCGCGAAGCGGGTGGCGTCGGCGCGGCGGTCGAGCAGCAGCCGGTTCGTCCGGTGCGAGGCGTAGGCCAGGCCCAGCGGCACCGCCAGCGCCGCCACCAGGAACACGATCAACGTCGTGAACGTCACCACCAGCCGGGAGTTCACGCGGTCGAGCCCAGCCGGTAGCCGGTTCCGCGCAACGTCTCCACCAGCCCGGGGCGGCCGGTCTTCGAGCGCAGGTTCGCCACGTGCACATCCAGCGACCTGGACGCCGACAACAACGGGTCGCCCCAGACCTCGTCGAGGATCTCCTCCCTGCCGCGCACCACGCCGGGCTCGCGCGCCAGCAGCGCCAGCAGGTCGAACTCCCGCCGCGTCAGCGTCACCGCCTCCCCGGCCACCGTGACCTGCCGGCACTCCAGGTCGATGCGCACGTCGCCGACGCTCACCACGTCGTCGCGCTGTGGCCGCGGACGCGTGCCGCGCCGCACCACCGCCTCCATGCGCGCCATCAACTCGACCGCGCGGAACGGCTTGACCAGGTAGTCATCGGCCCCCGACCGCAGCCCGCGCAGCACCTCGCGCTCCTCGGTACGGGCCGTCACCACGATCAGCGGCACCGCCGACACCCGGCGCAGGCGGCGCAGCACGTCGAGGCCGTCCATGTCGGGCAGGCCCAGGTCCAGCAGGACGAAGTCGGCGCCCCCCGCCAGGCGGAGGGCGTCGACGGCCAGCCCCGCCCGGGTGACCTGATGGCCGTGCCGGGCGAGGGCCGTGGTGAGCGCGGAGGCGAGCCGATCGTCGTCCTCGACCAGGAGAACCCGCATGTCGCCAGGTTAGACGCGCGTGGGGACCGAATCTCCCGCGGCCTGCTCGGTACGCGAGAGCGCGACGTCCCTGGTCTCCCGCATGGTGAGGTAGACGATGAGGGAGACGGCGGCGCAGCCGGAGACGTACCAGAAGAAGCCGGACTCGATGCCGCTGTCCTTGAACCACAGCGCCACATACTCGGCGGTGCCGCCGAACAGGGCGTTCGAGATCGCGTACGGGAGCGCCACGCCGAGGGCGCGCACGTGCGTCGGGAAGAGCTCGGCCTTCACCACGGAGTTGATCGAGGTGTAGCCGGTGACGATGATCAGGCCGACGAGCGAGAGCACCAGCCCGCCGGTGAAGCCGGTGACGCCGCCGAGCGCGGTCATGAGCGGCACCGTCCCGATCATCGACCCGATCCCGAACGTGACCAGCAGCGGCCGGCGCCCGATCCGGTCCGACAGCGCGCCCGCCAGCGGCTGCAGACACATGAAGATGAGCAGCGCGAAGAAGCTCACCAGCGTGGCCGTCTCCTTGGGCAGGCCGGCCGAGTTCGACAGGTATTTGGTGAGGTAGGTCGTGTAGGTGTAGTACGCGACCGTGCCGCCCATCGTCAGCGCGATGACCAGCAGCGCCTCCTTCTTGTGGGCCAGGAGCTGCGCGATCGTGCCGCGGTCGGCCGCCTTGACCTCGCGCTCCTCCTCGTCGAACGCCTCCGTCTCCAGCAGGCTGCGGCGCAGGTAGAACACGACCGCGGCGGCCAGGGCGCCGACCACGAACGGGATGCGCCAGCCGTAGGAGTTCAGGGCCTCCTTGGTCATCGTGTTCTGCAGGATGATCTGCAGGCCGAGGCCGACGAGCTGGCCCGCGGTCATGGAGACGTACTGGAAGCTGGAGGCGAAGCCGCGGCGGCCGCGCGGGGTGGCCTCGGTGAGGTAGGTGGCGCTGGCCGCGTACTCGCCGCCGACCGACAGGCCCTGCAACAGGCGCGCCACCACCAGCACCAGGACGCCGAAGTAGCCGACCGACTCGTACGTCGGGGCGATCGCGATCAGCAGGGCGCTGGCCGACATCAGCGTGACGGTCAGCGTGAGCGCCGCCTTGCGGCCCTTCCTGTCGGCGTAGCGGCCCAGCAGCCAGCCGCCGAGCGGGCGCATGAAGAAGCCGACGGCGAAGATGGCGGCGGTGTTGAGCAGTTTCGCCGTGTCGTTTCCTTCAGGGAAGAAGGAAGCGGCGAAATAGACGGCGAAACTGCTGTAGACAAACCAGTCGTACCACTCGACCAGATTGCCGACGGAACCGCCGACCACGGCCTTCCACGGCACGCGTGCCTTGTTCACGAGGGACCTCCTGGGGGGCTCTTGTCGCTGGCCAGAGCCTTACGCCAGAAGGATGTTCGGACAAGGGAGTAGGCGTCAGATCTAACGTCCGCTTAACATGCGCTTCTTACGCGCGCTTAACCTCAGCGCAACGGGGGGTTGGCATTCTTCGCCCGTTCGAGTGCCAGCAGCGGCCACCACAGGCCGGCCTTCGGGGACATGACGGCGCGCTCGGGGTCCTTCTCACCGGTCGTCCCGCGCCTGCACCGGCCGCTGGACGTGCCCGCCCTGGCCACCCAGAGATAGGCGTCGACCAGCTCCTCACCCGTCTCGGTCGTGGGCCGCTCGCCGGCGCCCCTGCCCGGCGGGTTGCACCACGTCTGCGGGTCCTTGTAGTGCTTCTTCGGGGTCCAGGCGCCCTGGCCGTTCCTGGCGGTGTCCACGACGAAGTGCGGCATGAGCGCCGGGTCCACGTCGGCGTCCTTGCGGCAGTCCTTCGCGCCTGTGCTCAACCGCACGCCGACGCACGCGGACAGGGCCTTGCCGTACTCGACCGCCTTGTCCGTGGCCTGGTAGCCCACGGTGTTGACGAAGAAGCCGTCCGCCTTGTCCACCCCGGCGCCGATCAGCCGCTCGGCCATGATCTCGGTGCCCGGCCAGTAGTCCTGGCTGCCGTCGAGGTAGACGGCCGTGCGCGGGTTGGCCTTGAGGGTCTGTACGGCCTGGCGGATGTCACGGTAGCGCTGGTCCGGGGTGCCTGCCAGGTCGCAGTTCTTGGTGCCCGGGATCTTGACCAGGCTCGACGGCTCCAGGATCACCGCCGCCTCGGCCTGGCCGATCTGGCGGGCGATGCCCTTGATCCACTCCTGGTACGCGGTCATGTCGGAGGCGCCCATGGGGACGCAGTCGCTGTCCGGCAGATAGTTGATCACGAACACCGGCACCTTGCCCGCCCGCGTGGCCGCCGTCACCGTGCCGTCCACCTTCGCCCTGACCTCCGGCTGGTTGAGTCGGATGGCGTGCGGAACCGCCGCCAGCCTGCGCATGAGCGCGGCGTCCACCGGCCGATCCGTTGCCCACAGCGCCGCCTGGCGGCTCGCGCCCGGCTCCAAGGGGGCGTAGAACGTGACGGCCTCCTCTCGCAAGGGGTTCTGGGGAGGGACGCTGCTGGTCTCGGCCTTCGCCGATGTGGCATTGGTGGGGGTGGTGGCGTGCTCACCGCTCAGGGCCACGGCCGCTGAGGCGCCGCCGACGGCCACGAGTACGGCGGCGCCCGCCACCAGGAGCTTGCGCCGACCGGCCCCCGCGCCACGGGCCTCGCCACCGGCCGTCGGCGACGGCGTGGGGGCGGGCGTTGGGGCGGGCGTGGGCGTCGGCGTTTCGCCGAACCCCGCCGCGCCCGACCCCGTTGCACCGATCCCTGCCGCACCGGACTCTGCCGCGCTGGACTCTGCCGCGCTGGGCCGCGGTGCGGGGATGCCGCTCGTGTCACCGGCGCTCAGGCGATCCATCAGGTCCCGCGCCGTCGGCCGTTCCGCGGGGTTCTTGGCCAGGGCCTCCATCACCAGGTCGTGCAGCGGGCCGGAAAGCCCGCGCAGGTCCGGCGGGTTGTTGATGATGCGCATCAGGACCGTGGGGACCGAGCCCGAGCCGAACGGCGGCAGGCCGCCGGCGGCGAAGGCGACCGTACAGCCCCAGGAGAAGATGTCCGAGGCCGGTCCGATGTCGCCGTCCGACACCTGCTCAGGCGACATGTACGCGGGCGTCCCCAGCACCAGGCTGCTCACCTCGGCGTCCGCGAACTGCGCGATCCCGAAGTCGATCACCTTGGGGCCCACCTGCGAGAGCAGCACGTTCGACGGCTTGAGGTCCCGGTGCACCACCCCGGCGCCGTGGATGGCGTGCAGGGCCATCGCCATGGAGGCGGCCAGACCGTCCAGGGCCGAGCCCTTCAGGGGCCCCGACGTGCGGACGGCGTCCAGGAGGCTGGGACCCTCGACGTATTCCGTGACCAGGTACGCCACGTCGCCGCGTACGTCGGCGTCCAGCACCGGCGCGGTGCAGAACCTGGCTACCCGCTGGGCGGCGGCGACCTCGCGGGCGAAGCGGCGCCTGAAGTCGGCGTTCGCGCCCATCCTGGCGTGCAGCAGTTTGACGGCCACCTGCGCCCCGTCAAAGCCCTGCCCCAGGTAGACGACCCCCATGCCGCCCTCGCCCAGCCGGCCGAGGAGCGTGTACGGCCCCACCTGTCGCGGATCTCCGTCTCTCAGCGCCTCCAAGGTCATAGAGCGTCAGGTTAGCCCGCGCGGCGACGGCCCACTACAGCGGCAGCCGCCACTGGGTCCATTCGTCGAGGAGTTCGAACCCCATGGCCTCGTTGATGGCCAGCATGTGGGCGTTGGAGGTGGCGTTCCAGGTGATGACGCGCTCCAGGTGCGGCTCGCGGTCGCGCAGCCAGAACAGGTTGGTGAGCTTGAGCAGCAGCCCCAGGCGGTGGCCGCGATGCTCCTTCAGCACCGTCGTGTCCGACTGCTCGCCCCAGGGATCGGAGCGGCCGGCGTCGAGGTAGACCCGCGTGTATCCGGCGGGGGCGCCGTCGGAGTCGCGGCGGGCGATCACGGAGTAGCAGGTCTGGCCGCTCACGGGAACGAGTTCGTCGCGGGCGCGGAGCACGTCGGGGGTGAAGGTCACGTCACGCAGGCCGTTGTCGCGCGGGGCGTCGTTCATGCCGTTCATGAGCGCGGCGAGGTCGGGCAGGAGCTCTTCTGGGGCCGGGCCGATCCAGCGTTCGAGGCTGTAGCCCTCGACCTCGGGGAGCAGGCGCTCCAGGGCGGGCCAGTCCGTCTTGCGCAGGTCGAGCGTGCGGCGCGCCTCCGTGAGCGCCACCGTCATGCCGTGCGCGCGGGCGAAGCGGGCGCCTCCGCCGAGGGCCGGGGTCTCGGTGAGGAGCAGGCTCCTGCCGAGGGTGCGCATCCGGTCACGCGCGTGGTCGAGCAGCGCGGAGCCGAGGCCGCGACCCTGGTGCTCGGGACGCACGGTAAGAGGGAAGACCGACGCCTTGTGGAGGTTGTCGAACGTGGAAAGCGACAGCGCGTAGCCGCCGACGACCTCGCCCTCCTCCACGATCGACCACGCTTCGGGGCGCTCTCCCGGAGTCGGTGTGCAGCAGACGCGGCGGAAGCGGGCGAGGGAGATCCGGGGGCCCGGGTCGTCGGTGGTGGCGGCCACGTAGGCGGAGTGCAGGCCGCTGATCAGCTCGTCCGCGTCGAGGTCGATCGGTTGGATCCGCATGGGGTCAAGACAACCCCATGCGTACCGGCAGGGGCGAACGGATTTTTACTGGCGGTAGTTCTCCACCTCGCCCGGGGGACGGGCGGCCGCGTTGTCCGGGTCGTCGCCCGCGCTGCGCCTGGCCCGGCGCTGCCTGAGCAGGTCCCAGCACTGGTCGAGGGCCGTTTCCAGCTCCTTGACGCGAGCGTGCTCCTCGTCGGTGGTCACTTCGCCCGAGTAAAGCTTGCCGCGCAGCTCGTGCTCCTCGGTGACCAGAGCGCTGATCCTGGTGAGAATCTCGTCGTCCCGCATGCCCAAGACTCTAATCACTGCGTGATAGAACACGCCCTATGTCTGGTATGGCGCTGGTAAGAAAGCCTGGCCCCAGGATCGCTGAGGGCATCGTCACGCATCTACAACGGGAGCCGGTGGATCACGAACGGGCCGCCGCGCAACATGACGCCTATGTGGCGGCGCTGGCCGGGGCCGGGTGGCGTCCCGTGTACGTGCCACCCGCCGACGACCTGCCCGACGCGCCGTTCGTCGAGGACACGGTGGTGGTGTCGGGGCGGCTCGCCGTGCTGACCAGGCCAGGGGCGCCTGAGCGGCGGCCGGAGGTGGAGTCGGTGGCGACGGTCGTGCGCGGGCTGGGCATGAACTCGGTCAGGATCGCGCCGCCGGGCACGCTGGACGGGGGCGACGTGCTGCAGGTGGGCTCCACCGTGTACGTCGGCAGGTCCGCGCGTACGAATCCCCTGGGCATCACGCAGCTCAGCGCCCTCCTGCCGGAGCGCCGGATCGTGCCCGTGGACATGAGCGGCGTGTTGCATCTGAAGTCGGCGGTGACCGTGTTGCCCGACGGGAAGTTCATCGGGGATCCGCGTTGTGTGGACCTGCCGGGGATGGTCGTGCCGGAGGAGGAGGCGGGGGCGCATGTGGTGCTGCTGGGCGGTGACCGCGTCCTGCTGTCCACCTCGGCCCCGCAGACCGCCACAATGCTCGAAAGACGCGGATTTATCGTGATAAAGGTGGATATTTCGGAGTATGAGAAGTTGGAAGGGTGTGTGACCTGCCTCAGCGTTCTCGTCGCCGACTGACCTTCTCAGGATCTGAGATGCCGGACGGTCCACGGCGAGACGTCTGGTACCGTCGATGGCATGCTGCGCGGACTCCTTCTTAGCTGCCGCGGCGGGGGCCTCTAAGGCCGGCTCCCTCGCCGCGGAGCGAGTCGTGCGCGTCGGCCGCTTTCTTTCTGAAACCGACCGAGGAGCACCTGACATGACCGCTCAGCAGCCCAGCCCCATGCCGATCCAGCGCTACCAGGCATATCAGCCGGTTCGGCTGACCGATCGCACCTGGCCCGACCAGATCATCGCCAAGGCGCCCCGATGGTGCGCGGTGGACCTGCGTGACGGCAACCAGGCCCTGATCGACCCGATGGACGCCCACCGCAAGCTCCAGATGTTCGAGCTGCTGGTACGCATGGGCTACAAGGAGATCGAGGTGGGCTTCCCGGCCGCCTCGCAGACCGACTTCGACTTCGTCCGGCAGATCATCGAAGAGGGCCGAGTCCCCGACGACGTGGTCATCCAGGTGCTGACCCAGGCCAGGCCGGAGCTGATCGAGCGCACCTTCGAGTCGATCCAGGGCGCCAAGCAGGCCATCGTGCACCTGTACAACTCGACCTCCACCCTCCAGCGCCGCGTCGTCTTCGGCCAGGACAAGGACGGCATCACCGCCATCGCGGTCGAGGGCGCCAAGCTGGTCAAGAAGCTGGCCGACGCCAGCGACGTGGACGTCTACTTCCAATACTCGCCCGAGTCGTTCACCGGCACCGAGCTGGACTACGCGGTCGAGGTGTGCGACGCGGTCAACGAGGTGTGGCAGCCCACCCCCGACCGCAAGGTCATCGTCAACCTGCCCGCCACGGTCGAGATGGCCACCCCCAACATCTACGCCGACCAGATCGAGTGGATGCACCGCCACCTCAGGCACCGCGACTCGATCGTCCTGTCGCTGCACCCGCACAACGACCGCGGCAGCGCCGTGGCCGCCGCCGAGCTGGGCTACATGGCCGGCGCCGACCGCATCGAGGGCTGCCTGTTCGGCAACGGCGAGCGCACCGGCAACGTCTGTCTGGTCACCCTGGGCATGAACCTGTTCTCCCAGGGCGTCGACCCCGAGATCGACTTCAGCGACATCGACGAGATCCGCCGCATCACCGAATACTGCAACCAGCTGCCCGTGCACCCGCGCCACCCGTGGGGCGGCGAGCTGGTCTACACGGCCTTCTCCGGCTCCCACCAGGACGCCATCAAGAAGGGCTTCGAGCACCTCGAGCGCGACGCGGCCGAGGCCGGCGTGCCGGTCGACGAGTTCACCTGGGCGGTGCCCTACCTGCCCATCGACCCGAAGGACATCGGCCGCAGCTACGAGGCGGTCATCCGGGTCAACAGCCAGTCGGGCAAGGGCGGCGTCTCCTACATCATGAAGGCCGACCATCAGCTCGACCTGCCGCGACGGCTGCAGATCGAGTTCTCCAAGGTCGTGCAGGCCCGCACCGACAGCGAGGGCGGCGAGATCAGCCCCGCTGCGATGTTCGAGATCTTCCGCGACGAATACCTGCCCAACCCGGCCAACCGCTGGGGCCGCCTCAGCCTCATGGCCCACCGCCACGAGTCCACGGTGGACGACAAGGACCGGATCAACGCCGACGTACGCCTCGACGGGGAGATCCGCGAGATCGAGGGCACCGGCAACGGCCCGATCTCGGCCTTCATCGACGCCATCTCGCGGGTCGGCATCCAGGCGCGCGTCCTCGACTACGTGGAGCACGCCATGAGCGCGGGCTCCGACGCCAAGGCGGCCTCCTACCTGGAGTGCGAGGTCGACGGGCACGTGCTGTGGGGCGTCGGCGTCGACGCCAACACCACGACCGCCTCCCTCAAGGCCATCATCTCCGCGGTCAACCGCGCCTCCCACTGACCCACAGAACCGCGAAAGGGGCACGGCCGGGCCGTGCCCCTTTTCGTATGACCAGATTAGTGAACGTTGCGTTTCTAAGAGTTGAATCATATGCTCATTAGAGAACGGTTCGTTCTCTAAGGGGCGGTGCCATGGGTCTCGTGTTGGCGGGTGTGATGCTGGCGATGTTGCTGGGCGCCCTGGATCAGACGATCATGGCGCCGGCCCTCCCCGCCGTCGCGGGCAGTCTGGGCGGGCTCGACCAGATGCCCGCCGTCGTCAGCGCCTACCTCGTCGCCGCCACCGTCGTCATGCCGATCTACGGCAAGCTCGGCGACCGGTACGGACGCAAGCCCACCATGCAGGTCGCCATCCTCGTCTTCGTGACCGGGGCCGTCCTGTGCGCCGTGGCCACGTCGATGCCGCAGTTCATCGCCTTCCGCGCCGTGCAGGGCATAGGCGGGGGCGGGCTGATGATCGGGGCACAGGCGATCATCGGGGAGGTCGTGAGCCCGCGGGAGCGGGGCCGTTACCTGGGGCTCATCGGGGCGGCGTACGTGGTGGCGGCCGTGGGCGGGCCGTTGATCGGGGGGTTCTTCATCGACCGGCTCGGCTGGCGGTGGATCTTCGCCATCTATCCGCCGCTGGGGCTGCTGGCGCTGGTCGTGCTCACCGTCGCGCTCAAGTTGCCGCGGCCGCGGTCCCGGGAACCGCTCGACGTCGCCGGGGCCCTCACGCTGGCCGTCGCCGTGGTGGGCGTGGTGATGGCAGGGCAGACCAGGAATGTCGCGTACCTGGTGCTGGCGGGGGCGGGGGTGGTGGCGTGGCTGGTCAGCGCGCGGTACGCCAAGGACCCGATCCTGCCGCTGCGGTTGTTCAGGGATCGGGCGTTCGCGGTGCCCATGGTGATCAGCCTGCTCATCGGGTTCGCGTTGTTCGGGACGATCTCGTACATGCCGGCGTACCTGCAGATCGCCTTCCACACCAGCGCCACACAGGCCGGCCTGCTGGTCACCGCGCTCATGGGGGGCGTGCTGACCACCACCGTCGTGTCCGGCAGGCTCATCACCCGGACCGGGGTGTACAAGCCCTACCCCGTCGTGGGCACCGCCCTGGCGGCGGCGGGGCTGGGGCTGATCGCACTCGCCGGAGCGTCGCCGGCCGGGATCGCGCTGGCCATGTTGCTGACCGGGCTCGGGGTCGGGCTCGTCATGCAGGTCATGGTGCTGGCCGCGCAGAACGCCGTGGCGTACGAGGACCTGGGCGCCGCCACCTCGTCGGTGACGTTCCTGCGCCAGATCGGTGCCTCGGCCGGGGTCGCGCTGGTGGGCGCCCTGATCACCGCGAGGTCGGGCATCTCCGGCACCGCGCCGTCCGACCTGCGGGAAAGCGCCCGTACGGCGTTCGCCGAGGCCGTGCCCCCGGTCTTCGCGGCCATGGCGCCGCTGCTTGCCATTGCTTTCGTCCTCGCGCTGGTGCTGCCGGCGCGCCCCCTGCGTACCACCGCCTATGCCGAGGAGAGATCTTGAAACTCGTCGCACCCCTGAACGCCTTCGGTCGCGGCGACCTGCCCACGGCGGGGGGCAAGGGCGCCAACCTGGGGGAGCTCGTCCGGAACGGCTTTCCGGTTCCTCGTGGCTTCGTTGTCACCACGTACGCGTACGAACGGGGCAGGGAGACGCGGGCCTTGCCCGGTGATCTCCGGGAGGCCATCACCGGCGCCTATGCCACGCTCGGCGGCGGGCCCGTGGCCGTGCGGTCGAGCGCGACCGCCGAGGACCTGCCGGGAGCCGCGTTCGCCGGGCAGCAGGACACCTACCTCAACGTCGTCGGCGAGGACGCGCTGCTCGACGCCGTACGCCGCTGCTGGGACTCCCTCTACACCGAGCGCGCGGTCGCCTACCGCGCCAAGCTGGGCATCGACGACGCCGGGGTGCGGATCGCGGTGGTCGTGCAGAGCATGGTCGAGGCCGAGATGGCGGGCGTGATGTTCACCGCCGATCCGGTCAGCGGTGACCGGGAGCGCCTCGTGATCGACGCCAGCAGCGGCCTGGGGGAGGCGGTGGTCTCCGGGCTGGTGACGCCGGATCACTATGTGGTGCTTCCGTCAGGGAAGACCGACTTCACACCCGGCCGCCGCGAGGTGGTCATCCGCGCCGCGACCGGCGGCGGGGTCGTGCACGAAGGCCAGGCGGCCGGCGGTGGGGTCGTGCACGAAGGCCAGGCGGCCGGCGGTGGGGTCGTGCACGAAGGCCAGGCGGCCGGCGGCGCAGTCGTGCAGGAGGCCGGGAGCGGGGTCGAGCGGTTGCCGGAGGAGGCGCTGGTCGAGCTGGTCAGGCTGGGGCGGGAGGTGGCGCGGCACTTCGGGCGGCCGCAGGACATCGAGTGGGCGTACGCGGAAGGCCGCGTCCACCTGCTGCAGGCCCGCCCGATGACCGCCCTCCCGCCGCCCCCGGTGGGCCGGCTCAACCCGTTCCAGCGCCGCCTGACCACGGTCCTGATGGAGTACCTCCCCGAGCGGCCCTACCCGATCGACATGTCCACCTGGCTCCCGTACGGCCCGGCGGGCCTCATGGGCAAGGTCATGGGCACCTTCGGGATACGGCGCGCCTTCGACGGGTTCCTCCAGGAGGAGGACGGCGTCGTCTACCGGCTCCTGCCGCCGTCGCCGCGCCCGACCGTGAAGGTGCTCGCCACGCCGTTCCGGCTGCTGGCCAAGGCCAGAAGGTACGACCCCGCCCATTGGACGCGGGACCGGCGTTTCCTCGACTACCTGGCGGCGGTCGAGGAACTGGGCGCCCGCGACCTGAGGGCGATGCCGTGGGCCGAGCTGCTGCGCGTCCCCAGGCAGGCGCTCGCCCTGGTGGAACCCGTGGCCGACCTGCGGGTGGACTACCTGCCGGGCACCGGGCTTGCGCTGCTGCGGCTGCTGGTGGCGCTCCGGCTGCTCGGGCGGCGCGCGTTGTTCGGCGACCTGCTGCACGGGGCCCGTACGCGTACCTCCGACACCAACCGCGCGCTGGAGCATCTGGCCGAGGTGGCGCGGCGCACGGGGATTCAGGAAGCCGAGTTCAGGCAGGAGCTGGCCGCGTTCCTGAAGGAGTACGGTCACCGCGAGACCGTGAGCCCCATCCTCGTCACCCCGCCCACCTGGGCGGACGCTCCTGAGATCGTCCTCGGCTTGGTCAGGGCGCTGGCCGCGGGGCCGCCCGAGCGGAAGGAGCCCGGCGACGCCCTGGAACGCCTGCTCGCCCTCTCGAACCCGCGCCGCCGCGCCCGGATCACGCGCTGGGTGAAGGCGGCCCGCGCGGGCGTGGCCTTCCGCGAGGACAGCCACTTCTACTTCATGATGCCGCAGCCGATCGTGCGCAGGTCGTTGCTGGAGATGGGCCGCCGCCTGCGCGAATCAGGCGTGCTCGACAGGGACGACGACGTCTTCCACCTGCGGCTGGAGGAGCTGGAGCGGATCGCGGACCCGGCCACCGTGGAGAGCGGGCCGCTGCGGGAGCTCGTCGGGGCGCGGGCGGCCAAGCGGGAGGAGCTGTCCGGCGTACGGCTCATCGATCCCGCCGCGATCTTCCCGCCGGCCGAGACCGGTGACGCGCTGGTCACGGGAGCGGCCGCCGGAGGGGGAGTGGCGAGCGGGCCGGTGAAGGTGATCATGGAACCCGCCGGGTTCGACCGGCTGGAGGCGGGCGACGTGCTCGTCTGCCCGTACACGAACCCGTCGTGGACGCCGCTGTTCCAGCAGGCGGCGGCCGTGGTCGTGGACACCGGCGGCACGGCCTCGCACGCGGCGATCGTGGCCAGGGAGTATGGCATCCCCGCCGTCATGGGCACCGGGCGCGCGACCTCGGTGCTGAAGGACGGTCAGATGGTCACGGTCAACGGAGACGCCGGCACAGTCACCGGCGCTCCCTAAAATGACCGTCATGGTCACCGACCACCGCAAGCAGCCACGACGCCGGGGCGAGGCCCTCAGCGCCGCCATCCACCAGGCCACGCTCGACGAGCTGGCCGAGGTCGGCTACGCCGGGCTGACCATGGAGCGGGTCGCCGAGCGGGCCAAGGCCAGCAAGGCCTCGCTCTACCGGCGCTGGCCCACCCGGATCGAGCTGGTGATGGAGGCGGTCTACCGGTCGTTGCCCACCCCGGAGAGCTCACTCGACACCGGCAACCTGCGCGACGACCTGGTGGCCATGCTCACCCGTACGGCGCAGGCCCTGTCAGGGCCGGCCGGCGAGGCGATGCGCGGGCTGCTCGGCGAGGCGCTGAGGGGCGAGTCGCCGCTGGGCGCCCTGCGGCGCAACTCGCAGGGGATGGCCAGGAAGCTGATGGAGGAGATCGTCCGCCGCGCGGTCGAGCGCGGCGAGGTGGCGCAGGAGGACGTCACCCCGCGCCGCCTCGACGCCGGTCACGCGCTGCTGCGCCACCACTTCCTCTTCGAGGGGCCGCCCATCCCCGACCACCTCGTGGTCGAGATCGTGGACGAGGTCCTCGTGCCCCTGCTCAAGCCAGGCTGAGCAGGGCCGCCGAGCGGACTTCACACGAGGCCGACCCGGTCGCGGGCGGACTTCACACGAGGCCGACCCGGTCGCGGGCGGACTTCACACGAGGCCGACCCGGTCGCGGGCGGACTTCACACGAGGCCGAGCCGGTCGCGGGCGACTTCGTATGAGGCTGAGCCGGTCGCGGGCGACTTTCAGGCGAGGCTGAGCTCGCTCAACGCGGGGCGGCTCTGTCTGAGCGCGCTCCTCGCGACCGCCGTCGCCATCCCCATGCTGACCAGCACGCTGGCCGCCATCGCCACCAGGAACCCCGGAGACGCCTTCGGCAGCCCCATCACCACCAGCGCCGAGACGGCCAGCCAGCCGAGCCCGTTCATGATGGCCGCCACCGCGAGCAGGTTGCCGCACGCCCGCACGTCGGGCGTGAGAGCGGACACCTTGGCCGCGATCGAGGGCAGCGGCAGCACCAGCGACAACACGATCGGGACCACGAAGCCGCCGAACATGGCCAGGCCCAGGGGCCCGACCGGGAATCCCACGTCGTTGAAGGTGAGCTGGTAGAACAGGGCACAGAACATCCACACCGGCACGGCGAGGATCGGCGCGGTCATGACCACCCCTCGCCCCACGCGCCGCGTGCGGCTTCCGGCCGCGCTGCGCCACATGGTGCTGAACGCGGTGAGCAGCAGCGGCACCACCGCGAGCACCCCCGTCGCACCCGCCGCGATGAACATCCACGTCGCGTTGCGCGCCAGGCTCTCCGCGATCGAGCCGAGGCCGGCCGCCTGGGCCCACACGCCGTTGAGGCTGGGCACGTCACGCACCCCGGGGTTCCACAACGAGAGCAGCGCGTAGCCGGCGATGGGCAGCAGCAGCGCGAGCGGGATCCGCAGGGGCACGGGCCCGGCCCCGGGGATGCGCCGGTGGTGGAACCACGCGTCGGCCGCGCCCCCGGCCAGGTCGAACACCGTTCGCAGGCGAACCGGCCGCGACGCGACCAGGTCACCGACCTCCGCGCCGTACCGCTCACGCCACGCCTTCGGATAGAGGCCCAGCACCGCCTTCGCCGCCGCCCGCATCATGCCTGCCCCCAAGCCACGCGCCTGACCCCCGTCTGCTCCACCCTGCGCAGCGTGGCGAGCTGCTCCCGCAGCGCGTCACGCCCACTCTCCGTGATCCGGTACGGCTTGCGCCGCTCCGCCGACTCCACCGGCTCGATCCAGCCGCGCTCCTCCAGCCGCATCAGCGCCCCGTAGAGGGTGCCCGGCTCCAGCGCGGTCCCCGAGAACTCCTCGATGTCGCCGATCATCTTGTAGCCGTGTTTCTGCCCCTCCGCGAGGCTGACGAGCACCAGCAGCGCCACATCCGTGAAGCGGCCGAGCTCCTGTGTCCTACGAACCATGTATTCAGTAAAACTTAGTAAGTCTCACTGAGCAAGCCCCATGGTGCCCGCCGTCAGTCGCATGGAATGCTCGAACGCCGCGCGCCGATTCTCGATCGTGTTGTTGAACTGGCCGAACACCTCGAAGTTGACCCACCCGTACAGCGTCGTCCACGCCGCGACAGAGAGCCAGATCACATTGTCGGGCACCCCGGCCATGAGCTCGCGGAACACGGCCGCGTCCGCCTCCAGCTCTCGCGGCGCCTCGGCCTCGGGGGCCCGCATCGCGCCCGCGCGCCAGGCGTCGGAGGTGATGCGGCTCAGTACGGTGACGTCGCGCAGGCGGGCCGCGATCGTGTCCTCGGGCGCCTGGTAGCCGGGCACGGGGGAGCCGTAGATGAGCGCGTATTCGTGCGGATGCGCCACCGCCCAGTCGCGCACCGCGTGGCAGGCCGCCAGCCAGCGCCGCTGGAAGTCCTCGCGCGGGCACGCCGCCTCGGCGCGCTCGACGGCCTCGCCGAGTGCGTTGTAGCCGTCGATGATCAGTGTGGTGAGCAGGTCATCGCGGCTCGGGAAATATCGGTAGATGGCCGAGGAGACCATGCCCATCTCCCGCGCGACGGCGCGCAGCGACAGGCCGCCGGCCCCCTCGGTGGCGAGCTGGCGTCGCGCTATGTCGGTGATCTCCCTGGTGAGCTCGGCTCTGACCCGCTCTCTGGCGGTACGGCTGGCTGTCATGTGGAGCAGATTACCAGAGCGGTGCCAATAAACGAGAGCACTGCTCTTGACGAACGCCGCTCTCTTGAGAGAGCATTGCTCTCGTAAGGGAACGCCGATCGCCCGGAGAGTCCGATGCTTGATCTCACCAAGAATGCCAACGCGCTGCTGATGTTCCTCCTGGAGCTGGGTGTGCTCGCAGCCGTGGGATACTGGGGCTTCACGGTCAGCCCCCACTGGGGCATCAAGTTGCTGGCCGGGCTGGGCGGCCCGGCGCTCTTCGTGGCCGCGTGGGCGCTGTTCGGGGCGGGTGGCGGCACCAACGCCACCTACCCCCTGACCGGCCTCGCCCGCGCCGCCCTTGAGATCATCTGGTTCGGCGGCGGCGCCCTGGCGCTCTACGCCTCGGGGCTGCTGACCTCCGCCGTCACCTTCTACGCGCTCTTCATCCTCAACGCGGTCCTCCGCATCGTCTGGAACGAGGTCTGATCATGAGTAAGCACGTCGTCGTAGGTTCTGGCCAGGTCGGCGCACACCTGGCCGCCGCGCTCATCACCCGGGGACACGAGGTCGTCGTCGTGACCCGGTCGGGCAGCGGTCCTGAAGGGGCGGTCAAGGTGGCCGCCGACGTCGCGGACCGGGACCGGCTGATCGAGATCACCAAGGGGGCCGACGTCCTGTACAACTGCGTCAACCCGAAGTACCACCGCTGGCTCACCGACTGGCCGCCGATGGCCGCGTCGTTCCTGGCCGCCGCCGAGGCGACCGGCGCGGTCTACGCGATGCTCGGCAACCTCTACCCCTACGGTCCCGTCTCGGTCCCCATGACCGAGGACCTCCCGCTCGCCTCCCCCAACCCCAAGTTCCAGGTGCGCGCCCAGATGTGGGCCGACGCGCTGGCCGCCCACGAGGCCGGCCGGATCAGGGTCACCGAAGTGCGCGGCTCCGACTACTTCGGCCCCGGCGCCACCGACCAGTCCTACATGGGCGACCGTTTCCTCGTCCCGCTCAGGGCCGGGAAGACCATCCAGCTCATCTGGCCGGCCGACATGCCGCACAGCTGGACGTACCTGCCCGACGTGGCCGACGCGATGATCATGGCGGGGAGCGACGAGCGGGCCTGGGGCCGGGCCTGGCACGTGCCCACCACCGAGCCGCAGAGCTTCCGCCAGATGGGCGCGCGCCTGGCCGCGCTGCTCGACCGGCCCGCGCCCAGGATGACGCAGCTGCCGTGGCCGCTGCTCAGGGTGGCCGGGCTGTTCACGCCCATGATCGGCGAGCTGCGGCACGTCCGCTACCAGTTCACCTCGCCGTTCGTGCTCGACTCCTCGGCCTTCCAGCGCACCTTCGGCCTCGCGCCTACCCCGATGGACCAGGCGCTCAAGGCTACGCTCGACGCATGAAGATAGCCGTGATCGGCCTGGGCGACATCGCGGAGAAGGCCTACCTTCCCGTGCTGGCCGCCCAGCCCGCCCTTGACCTGCATCTCTGCACGCGTAACGTGGCTCGGCTGGACCGGCTCGGCGACACCTACCGGATCTCCGCCCGGTCCACGAGTGTGGATGAGGTGATCAAGGCCGGGGTCGACGCGGCGTTCGTGCACGCCGCCACCGACGCCCACCCGGAGCTGGTCGAGCCGCTGCTCAGCGCCGGGATCCACGTCTACGTCGACAAGCCGATCGCCTTCACCCTGGCCGAGTCCGAGCACCTCGTGCGTCTGGCCAGGGCCGAGGGCAGGTCCCTCATGGTGGGCTTCAACCGCCGCTACGCCCCCGGCTACGCCGAACTGGCCGCCCACCCCCGCCACCTGATCGTCATGCAGAAGAACCGCCACAACCTCCCGGACGTGCCCCGGCGGGCGATCCTCGAGGACTTCATCCACGTGGCCGACACCCTGAGGTTCCTCGTGCCCGGCCAGGTCACCGGCACCACGATCAGGACCCGCGTCCGTGACGATCTCATCGAGCACATCGTCCTGGAGTTGTCGGGCGACGGCTTCACCGCCATCGGCGTCATGAACCGGATGAGCGGCGCCAGTGAGGAGACCTGCGAGGCCATGGGCGACGGCGCCAAGCGGCGGGTGGTCAACCTCGGTGACGTCATCGACTACCAGGGCGGCGAATACCTCGTCCGGCGGCCCGACTGGGTGCCGGTGGTCAGGCAGCGCGGCATCGAGCAGATCTGCCAGGAGTTCCTGACCGCCGTACGCGAGGGCCGCCGCATCGACGCCGAGGACGCCCTGGCCACCCACGCCCTGTGCGAGGAGATCGTCAGCCGGACGGCCTGAGGTGGGGCGGCGTCAGCCGGACGGCCTGAGGTGGGGCGGCGTCAGCCGGACGGCCTGAGGTGGGGCGGCGTCAGCCGGACGGCCTGAGGTGGGGCGGCGTCAGCCGGACGGCCCGAGGCGAAGCAGCGTCAGCCCGATGGCTTGAGCCGCATCGCCCGGTCGGCCTTGGCGAACATCCGCTCGAACGGCCTGCCCCCCAGCCGGGTCAGCACGGTGTAGCCCTTGGTGTCGCTCAGCGGGCTGGAGGACGACACGACGCCCGCCACGGAGCCGCCGTACAACGCGGGGCCGCCGCTGCCCCCTGCGGCGGCGTGGCAGTTGCGGGTGACCATCAGCCCCGGCCCCTCCGAGACGCCCTCGACCGTGTCGCCCAGGCACCGGTACATCGTCGTGCCCGCCGGGTAGCCCTTGCCCGCCGGGTAGCCGAGCAGCTCCAGCCCACGCAGCTCGGTACCCCTGGAGGTGGCCATCGGCGGCAGGCCCCGGCCGGTCACGGCCTCCAGCGGGCGCTTGCGGCGCACGACGCCGACCAGGCCAACGTCGTACGGCAACAACTGTGGCGAGTACGGCCTGTCGCGCCACCTGGACGGCACCCACGCGCGCACGGCCGGCCAGACCCCCAACGGCGGCCGCCCCCGGTCGTACCCCGGCAGGAAGGCCAGGTGCTTGAGCAGCCGCCCGTCGTGATAGAGGCAGTGCGCGGCCGTCAGCACCAGGCTGCGGCTGCGCGAGCCGATCACCGTGCCTCCGCACAACACGTCCGTCTTCGCGACAGGGTCGCGGCCGAGCAGCACCCCGGTCAGCCGCCGCGCCCCCGTGTAGGGGCGCGGGACCGGCGCGTAGCCCAGGCGGTCTCCGTCAGGGGTCAGCACGGAGGGAATGGGCACGTTGCGTTGAGACACCTCGGTGACGGCGGCTGGATCGAGCAGGACCAGAGACAGCACCAACCTGAGCACCTTCCCACTCTAGGACGAAGATGATCAGTGCTCTGACCTGCGACATCAATGTTTACCCTAACTTGTGTACGCGGAACCCAGCGCCCGCAGCCGGGCGTGCGCCGCACCGTAGACGGAGGTCTCGCCGAGATACGCCTTGGGCAGCTTGGCGACCATCGTGTAGTTGGTGTCGCACACGTTCCCGACCGGCGCCTGCCCGATCTGGCTGACGAGCTGGTAGGCGTCCAGCGTGTCCAGCCCGGTCAGCTCGGAGGTCCAGGTGACCAGGTCGTGCTGGCTGATCCGGTACGCGTCCTCCAGCGGCCTGGCCGACCCCGTGGACATCAGGTGCAGGTCGTCCTCCAGCCTGGGCCAAGGCGTGGCCACCCCCTTGATCAGCTCGACCGCGACCACGGTGTTCATGGCCGACTCCACCGCCGTCCCGCACACCTCGCCGTGCCCCTGGCGCCCGTGGCCGTCGCCGATCGCGAACTGCCCGCCCTCGACGTTGACGCCCAGGTAGACGGTGACGCCCGCGCGCAGTTCCGGGGTGTCCATGTTGCCACCGTGCGCGTCGGGGGTGATCGTCATGCGGGCCTCGTTCGCGGCGGGGGCCACGCCGACCGTGCCGTGCATCGGGTCGAGCGGCAGCGCCACGCTGAAGTCGCTGTTGCGGGCGTGGTAGACGGCCACGTTCCGCTTCAGGTCGATGTCGTAGCGCCAGACGCGCTCCTCCAGCGGCGGCTGGAGCATGGCCGTGGTGTGCGTGCCGGTCAGCGCGCCGAAGTGGGGGAACGTCGTGGACACCGCCCAGTCCCTGGCCGGGGTGATCGAGACGAAGTGCAGGGCCAGCGTGTCGCCGGGCTCGGCGCCCTCGACGTGGAAGGGGCCGGTCACGGGGTTGAGATAGGGGAACTCGCACACCTGCGACGGCAGGTCGTCCACGCTCTGGACCAGGCCGCCGAAGCAGTCCTCGGTGTACAGCTCCAGGATCGTGCCCGGCCGTACCTTGCCGACGGGTGAGCGGCCCCCGAAGGTGTAGCTCAGCTCCTCGGGCGAGGGATGGTAGGAGACGACGTTCACTTGACCTCCGAGGGAAGCGCGGGCTTACGGCCCAGTAGATACGAGGCGCCGAGGACGACCAGGCCGAGGGCCAGCCAGATGCCGCCGACCCACTGCGCGGCGACGTTCTGGTTGATCACCACGCCCACCAGGACGGCGAAGCCGAGCACGGGCGCGACCAGGTGCGCCCAGTAGTTGCGGCTGCCCTGCCTGATCGCGTAGTGGATGACCACGGCGACGTGCAGCAGCAGGAAGGCGGTCATGGCGCCGAAGTTGACCAGTGAGGTCAGCTCGGTGGTGCCCATCTCCCTCGTGCTCATGAAGATGCCCACGACCAGCGATATCGCGGCCACCACCAGCGTCGCGTTGACCGGCACCTTGCGCTTGGGGTCCACCTTGGCCAGGAAGGCGGGCAGTTGCCGGTCGCGGGCCATCGCGAACAGCAGACGCGAGGTGGCCGCCTGCGCGACCAGCGAGTTGGCGAAGCCCCAGGCGACGGCGGTGGCCACGGCGGTGAGCACCGAGAGCCACTGCCCGCCGGCGAACGCGGCGGTGTCGTAGAAGGCGTTGCCGGTGAGGTCGCCCTCCGCGATCAGCTTGCCCCGGTTCGGGGTGAGCAGCGCCGCCACCCACGTCTGCACCACGAACAGCACCGCCGCCACCGCCAGCGCGGCCACCATGGAGCGGCCGAGGCGGCGCGCGTCCTCGCGGTTCTCCTCCGCCAGCGTGGAGATGCCGTCGAAGCCGAGGAACGACAGCACGGCCACCGACGCCGCCGCGAACGTCACGCTCCAGGTGAAGGAGGAGGACTCGAAGATCGGGGTGAACGCGCCGGTCTGCGCCTTGCCCTGGGCCAGCGCGACGCCGGCGACCACGAGGAAGATCGCCAGCACCGCCAGCTCGGCGACCAGCATGATCCGGGTGATCCTGGCCGTCATCTGGATGCCCAGATAGTTGACGACCGTGTTGAGCAGCACGAATGCCACCAGCCACGCCCAGATGGGAATCGCCGGCACGAACGAGTTCATGGCCGTGCTCGCTATCAGGTAGAGCAGCGAGGGCACGAGCACGTAGTCGAGCAGGATCGCCCAGCCGGCCATGAACCCGACCGGGGCCGCGATGCCGCGCCCGGCGTAGGTGTAGACCGAGCCGGCCATCGGGAAGGCCCGGGCCATCTGCGCGTACGACAGCGCCGTGAACGCCATCGCCACCAGCCCGATCACGTACGCCAGCGCCACCATCCCGTGCGAGGTGGAGAAGACGAAGCCGAAGATGCCGAAGGGCGCGATCGGCACCATGAAGATCAGGCCATAGATCATCAGATCGGCGAAGCCCAGGGACCGCTGGAGTTCCTGGCGGTAGCCGAACTGCTCGATTGTGCTCATGTACGGCTCCTAGCTGCTTGGGGGGCGATTCGCACCCTAGAGCCAAAGCTTTCTACTGAAAAGGTTTCTCTAGAAAGAATTCCAGGCCATCGGCCCTGGCGAGGTGGACGGGATGGCGCACCTGCCGATCGAGCAAAGTGAGCGTTCCGCGCGCGCTCGTGATCGTGGCGCCGTCGGCCACCGCGTCCAGCGCGGGCACCGCCAGCGAGCCGGCCCGCGCGCACAGGGCGGCCAGCATCGCCACGGCCTCGTAGCAGCCGTGGCCGTGGGCGTTGAGCATGGGGGCGTCGTCGCCGAACCTGGCCGCGTAGCGTCCGGCGAAGTCGAGACCGGCCTCGGTCGCCAGGTCGCGGAAGTAGCCCATGGACGCGTACAGCTCGCCGGTGGTGTCGCCGCCGATGCCCAGCAGGCCGTGCTCCTCCAGCGCCCCGCACAGCCGGGCCGCGCCCAGCCCGGCGGCCGCGTACGCCCGGTTGAAGGCCATCAGGTCGCTGCCGATCAGCGTCAGCAGGACGGCGTCAGGCCGGGCGCCGGCCACCCGGTCCAGGTGGCGCACCGCCTCGCCGTGCCGTACGAAGCTCTCGCCCACCACCGTGACGCCCGCCGCGCGCAGCCGTTCGCGGGCGCTGGCGTGCACCAGGCGGGGCCAGATGTAGTCGTTGCCCAGCAGATACCACCGGCGTGCCCGCCGCGTGCCCACCAGCCACTCGATGCCCGGCGCGAGCTGCCGCCCGGGAGTCTCGCCGAGGAAGTAGACACCCGGCGCGCGACCCCCTCCCTCGTACGGCGGCGCGTACACGAACGGCACCCGCCCCGCGATCGCCGCCACCGCCTCCACCCGCACGTCGCTCGCATGGGCGCCGGCCACGGCCGCCACGGTCCCCGACCTGACCAGCGCGCCCACCTCGGCCGCCACCACCCGCGCGGGCCGCCCGCCGTCGATGAGGACCAGCTCCACCCGCCGCCCCAGCATCCCGCCCCGGTCGTTGATCTCCTCGGCGGCCAGCACGGCGCAGTTGATCGCGCAGGGTCCCATCAGGCCGAGCACTCCGGACACGGGGACGATCAGGCCGATCCTGACCGAATCGGAGGGGAGGAGCCGCGCTTCGAGCGGATCGACGGTCGCCGCCACGCCGACGAGTATCCTCCCTTCTAGCTCCCCGACGAAAGGACCTCTTCGATGACCATTTCCGGGCTCGGGTCCTCACTCGCCTACCTGCTCAGCCGTGCGGAGCGCAGCGTCAACAGAGGGCTGGCGGCGGTGCTCGCCGGCGAGGACGTCACGGTCGAGCAGTGGCGCATCATGCGGGCGCTGGCCGACGGCCGGGGCGAGTCGATGGGCGAGCTCGCCGAGGCCGTGCTGATGCCGCACCCGACGCTCACCAAGGCCGTGGACCGGCTCATCGACCGGGCGCTGGTCTATCGCGGGCCGTCGAAGGGGGATCGGCGGCGGGTGGCGGTGTTCGTCTCGGAGCGGGGGGCCGAGCTGCTCGCCCGGGTGGATGGGGCCGTGGCCGAGCAGCAGGGGGAGATCGAGCTGGCGTTCGGCCCCGAGCGGACCGGGCAGCTCATGCGTGATCTGGAGAGTCTGGTGGAGGCGCTTGAATACGAGGAGCTCCGGGCATGACCGCCGGTCTCAGGGCGTTCAGGGCGTTCAGGGCGTGACCGTCAGGTCGGAGCGCCTCCGCGAGGATCAGCTCTGGTCGCGTTTGCTCGCGATGTCCGCCCAGATCAGCGCCACCGCCCCGGCCGCCGCCACGCCCAGGTAGGCAGGCGTGGGCAGGTCCACCAACCGGTGCAGAAATCCCCACTCGCTGTCGAACGCCACCCGGCCGACGAACCCGATCAGGCCCTGGAGAAGGAGGATCACGGCCGCGAAGTTGATGATGCTTCTCATGCCTCCACGATCGCAACGCAGGGCCCGCCCAGGCATCGAACCTTGGGCGGGCCCTTTGGTACTTAAGTCGAGATCACGGGTAGAGGCCGCGCATCTGGTGCGCCTCGGCCACGCGGCCCACGCCGATGACGTGCGCCGCCTGCCTGAGTGTCAGGCCGCGGTCGGCGGCCAGCGACGTCACCTCGGAGTAGGCGCCCAGCATGAGTTCGCGCAACTTGAGTTCGACGTCGCCCGAGCTCCAGGAGTAGGCCTGCATGTTCTGCACCCACTCCAGGTAGGACACGATCACCCCGCCCGCGTTGGCCAGGATGTCGGGCACCACCGTCGTGCCGCCCGCGGCGAGGATCTCGTCGGCCTCGGGCGTGGTGGGCCCGTTGGCGCCCTCGACGATCAGGCGGGCGCGGATCCTGGGCGCGTTGGCCTCGGTGATCACGCCTTCGAGCGCGGCCGGGATCAGCACGTCCACGTCCAGCTCGAACAGGTCGTCGTGGGACAGCGCGTCGGCCTCGCAGAAGCCGCGCACGCCCCCGGTCTCGGCCGCCCACGTGCGCAGGCGGGCGATGTCGAGACCCCTGGCGGAGTAGACGCCGCCGCTGAGGTCGGAGACCGCGACCACCGTGCACCCGGAGTCGGCCAGGTATTGGGCGGCCGGCGCCCCCACCTTGCCGAAGCCCTGCACGGCCACGGTCACGCCCTCGGGCGAGCGGCCGAGCGCGGCCAGCGCCGCGATCTGCACCCCCCGCGAGGTCGCGCCCGAGCGCCCGAGCGAGCCGCCCAGCGTCATCGGCTTGCCGGTGACGACGCCGGGCACCGAGTAGCCGGTGTTGACGCTGTAGGTGTCCATGATCCAGGCCATGGTCTGCTCGTCGGTGCCGACGTCGGGAGCCGGGATGTCCTTCTCCGGGCCGATCAGCGGCAGGATCTCGTTGACGTAGCGGCGGGTCATCCGCTCCAGTTCGCGGGTGGTGAGCGTGGTCGGATCAACGGCCACGCCGCCCTTGGCGCCGCCGTACGGGATGCCGACCAGCGCGCACTTCCACGTCATCCACATCGCGAGCGCGGTGACCTCGTGGATGTCGGTGGCGGGATGAAACCGGAGTCCGCCCTTCGCCGGGCCGCGCGAGACGTTGTGCTGGACGCGGAAACCCTGGACGACGTCCAGGCGGCCGTCCTCGCGCCGCACCGGAACCGATACGGTCAGGGAACGGCGGGGCGTGGCCAGCATCCTGCGGAGCCCGTCGTCGAGCCCGAGGTGCCCGGCGGCCTGGTCGAGTTGGTGGAGTGCGGAGTCTAGGGCCTGACGGCCCGGGTTGATCAGGGCCGGCGTCGTTGACGGCACCATGATGCTCATGGAAGGAAATCCTCCTGGTATGTACGCCCTATTTGCGGAGAAAGCGCCATTGCCTTCCCCTTTTGGGCGTTGTTGTCGCGATCATCCTAGAGCGGGGCGTTTGACCTTGCCTAGTTGTTGGTAGAAATCCAAGCCGATGATCGAGTGCTGTGGACCGTGCCACTCTGGCAGGCTTACGGGCGAGAGTGTGCCGGAACGTCGAACAGAGGAGTGGAATGCCCGCACTGGTGGTGGGGCCTATGTTGCGCTATGTCGACACCGTCAGCGCCTCGATCTGGGTGGAGACCGCCGAACCCTGCACGGTCACCATCGAGGCGGACGGCGGGACTTACCGGTCGCCCACCTTCACCGTGCACGGTCACCACTACGCGATCGTGGATCTCGTTGAGTTGTCCCAGGATATCGCGTCGTATTCGGTGAAGCTCGACGGGGAGCAGGTATGGCCTCTGGCGGGTCGCCCGCCGAGCCGGATCAGGCTGCTGCCCGCGGAAGGGGCGCGGCGGTTAGCGTTCGGCTCGTGCCGGACGAGTGTGCCGCACGACGCCGCGCACGTACGCACCTACGGCGACGACGTCCTGCGCGCCTACGGCGAGCACCTGGCGCGAGAGGGCGAGGAGGAGTGGCCCGACCTGCTGTTGCTCCTCGGCGACCAGGTCTACGCCGACAACCCCTCGCCCGCCATGCTCGACTACATCCGCTCCCGCAGGGACACCGAGCCGCACGGGGAGATCGCCGACTTCGAGGAGTACGCCGAGCTCTACCGGCAGGCGTGGACCGAGACGGAGATCCGGTGGCTGCTGTCCACCGTGCCGACCGCGATGATCTTCGACGACCACGACCTGCGTGACGACTGGAACACCTCGCAGCCCTGGCGGGAGCAGATGGCCGAGACGCCATGGTGGCCGCGCCGGGTCGTGGCGGGGCTGGGGGCGTACTGGATCTACCAGCACCTGGGCAACCTCTCGCCGGCCGAACGCGCCGACGACCCGGTGCTGGCCAAGCTGATGGCCGGTGACGGCGGGGCGGCGCTCGACACGTTCGCCGAGAAGGCCGACGCCGAGCCGAGCAGCAACCGCTGGAGCTACGCCCGCGACCTCGGCCCCGCGCGCCTGATCATGGTGGACACCCGGTGCGCCAGGCAGCTCACGCCCGGCGACCGGCGCATGCTCGACCCGGGGGAGTGGGCCTGGCTGGAGGAGCAGGTCCAGCAGCCCGCCGAGCAACTGATCATCGGCTCGTCGATCCCGTTCATGCTGCCCGAGGGTGTCCACGGCGTGCAGAACTGGAACGAGGCCCTGTGCGACGGCAAGTGGGGCCCGCTGGTGCGTCGGTGGTCGGAGGCGTTCCGGCAGGCCATCGACCTGGAGCACTGGGCCGCGTTCCGGAGTTCGTTCGACGACCTGGCGCGGCTGCTGATCGGGCTGGGCAAGCCGGTGCTGATCCTCTCGGGCGACGTGCACTACTCCTACCTGGCCAAGGCCGACCGGGGTCCCGTCTTCCAGATCGTCTGCTCGCCGATCCGCAACCCGCTCAGCCGTCTGCTGCGCTGGGCCAACGTCTTCACCCAGTTCTCGGTCGCCACGCTGGTGGGCGGGCTGCTGGCGCGGCTGGCGGGCATCCCGCGCCCGCCGTTCCGATGGCGGGTCACCAAGGGCCCCTGGTTCCAGAACGCCCTGGCCACGCTCACCCTGCCCGACCAGGTCACCTGGCACGGCTCCACCGGCGAGGTCGTCAAACCGATCGAGACCGCCCGCCTACGCTGACGGCACGGGCACCGGCCTGAGCACCGAGGTGATCGCCCGTGAGACGCCCGCCGAGATCTACGCCGTCGAGCCGTCGAGCCGTCGAGCCTTCGCTCGGCATGCGCTCCGTGCTGGTCTCCCGCCTGGCCACCGACCCGGAGGTGCTGCGCCGCGTGACCGTCCTGCCCCGGGACCACTCAGAGGGTGACCGTGCGCCGTGTCGGCGGCCGGGGCCGTGAACCCGAGGAGCGTCTCCCTGGACAGGGCCCAGCCGTCTAAGGCGGCTGGGCCCTCCCGCGCGGAGCCGTACGTTATCGGTTCTGTAGCTCGTAGATGGCGTCGGCGAGTTGGTCGATCGCCCAGAGGAGATCCTCCTCGGAGATCACGATCGGCGGGGCGAGACGAAGCGTGGAGCCGTGCGTGTCCTTGGCGAGGACACCCCGCTTCAGCAGCGCCTTCGAGAACTCGCGCCCCGTCCCCAGGTCGGGATGGATGTCGACGCCCGCCCAGAGTCCGCGCCCGCGCACCTGGACCACGCCGCCCTTGCCGACCATGTCGCGCAGCCGCGCGTGCAGCACCTCGCCCAGCTTGGTGGCCCTGGCCTGGATCTCGCCCGTGTTCAGCAGGTCGATGACCGCGTTGGCCACCGCGCACGCCAGCGGGTTGCCCCCGAACGTGGACCCGTGCTGCCCCGGGTGGATGATCCCGAGCACGTCCCGGTTCGCGGCGATCGCCGAGACCGGCACGACGCCGCCCCCGAGCGCCTTGCCCAGCACATAGATGTCCGGCACGATGCCCTCGTAGTCGCACGCGAACGTCTGCCCCGTGCGCCCCAGGCCCGACTGCACCTCGTCGGCGATCATCAGGATGCCCTCGGCCGTGCAGAGCTGCCGCACCTCGCCCAGGTAGCCGTCCGGCGGCACCAGGACCCCCGCCTCGCCCTGGATCGGCTCGACCAGCACGGCGACGGTGTTCGCGTCGACGGCCGCCCTGATCGCGTCGGTGGAGCCGTACGGGACGATCCGGAAGCCGGGTGTGTACGGGCCGAAGTTGTCGCGCGCCTCCGGGTCGGTGGAGAAGCTGACGATCGTGGTGGTGCGGCCGTGGAAGTTGCCCTCCATCACGATGATGTTGGCCTGCTCCGGCTCGACGCCCTTGACCTCGTAACCCCACTTGCGCGCCACCTTGATGGCGGTCTCGACGGCCTCGGCGCCGGTGTTCATGGGCAGGACCAGGTCCTTGCCCGTGAGGTCGCCGAGTCCGGTGCAGAACTGCGCGAACTGGTCGTGGTAGAAGGCGCGGCTGGTCAGGGTCAGCCGTTCGAGCTGCTCCCTCGCGGCCTCGATGATCTTCGGATGGCCGTGACCGAAGTTGAGCGAGGAGTAGCCGGACAGGAAGTCCAGATACCGCTTGCCCTCGACGTCGGTGACCCAGGCCCCGTGCGCCTCGTGGATCACCACGGGCAGTGGATGGTAGTTGTGCGCGCCTCGGCGCTCGCTCACTTCGATCAGCTCAGCGCTGGTGATCATGATGAGTTCTCCCCCCTGATCTCCAGTGTGCAGCACTTGGGGCCCCCACCTGCTTTACGCAGCTCCGACAGGTCGATCGGGATCACTTCATACCGCCGACGCTTGAGCTCCAGTTGAAGGTTGGACGCCTCGGCGTTGATGACCACGTTCGTGCCGTCGCTGACCGCGTTGAGCCCGAGCACTTCGGCGTCCTCGGCGGTGGCGAGCACCGCGTCGGGGAACATGCGGCGCAGCACCGCGAGGCTGCCGGGTGAGAACGCGCCGGGGTAGTAGGCGATGTTGCTCCCGTCGAGCGGGAACATCGCCGTGTCGAGGTGGTAGAAACGCGGGTCCACCAGCGTCAGCGAGACCACTGGACGGCCCAGGTATTCCTGCGCCTCCTGGTGGGCGGCCACGTCCGTGCGGAAGCCCGTTCCGGCCAGGATGACCCGGTCGAGCGTGAGGAAGTCCCCCTCGCCCTCGTTGACGTGGGCGGGTTCGAGCGTCTCGTAGCCGCGCTCGGCGAACCAGCGCAGGTAGGCGGGCCCCTCGGGCCCGCGCTCGGGGTAGGCGAACCGGGCGCCGTAGACCCGGCCGCCGGCGAGGAGCGCGCCGTTCGCGGCGAACACCATGTCGGGCAGCCCGTCGATCGGATCGATCAGGCTCACCTTGTGCCCGAGCTCCTCGTACGCCGCCTTCAGGGTCTCCCACTGCCGGACCGCGATGTCCCGGCTCGCCCCGATCTCGGGATGCATCCACGGATTGATCGCGTACTCGACCGCGAAGTAGTCCGGGCGGCACATGAGGAAGTGTTTGGGCATGCAGCGCTCCATCCTGTACTTGAGCTGGGGAAATCCCCCTTGAGGGAGATGAGGCCAGCCTAGGAATCAGCGATTGTGCAAGCCAAGGGGTTGACATTGCGTGTTCACGCGAATCTGTTGCGTCTCTCAGGACGGGGCAGGCGATCCGTTGCGCGCTTCCGGGACGGCGGCGCCCGGAGGTGTGTCCACCAGCCTCGACAGCACGATGGAGCTCTTGGTCCGCACCACGAACGACTGCGCCGCGATGCGCTCGATCACCCGCTCCACATGGCGCACGTCCGTGGCCCTGATGTGCAGCAGCGCGTCCGCCTCGCCGGTGATCGTGGCCGCCGCCACCACCTCGGGGAACCTTGAGACGGCCAGCGCGATGTCCGACGGCTTGGTCTTGCCCTGGCAGAACAGCTCCACGTACGCCTCGGTCGTCCAGCCGAGCGCCCGGGGCGCCACCCGCGCGCTGAATCCGGTGATGGCGCCCGTCTCGCGCAACCGATCCACCCGCCGCTTGACCGCCGACGCGCTCAGCCCCACCCGATGGCCGATCACGGCGTAGGTCTGGCGGGCGTCGTCGACGAGTGCCGCGATGATGTCACGATCGAGCCGGTCCAGTTCCACGCGCTCTGTATACCGCCTGGCCAGGCTGGCGCGCGACGAGGGGCACGCGGGAGACTGGGCGCGGTGCCAATATCGGAGGGTATACGCAAAATGAGTACCGCCAGTTTCCCCGAGGGTTTCGTGTGGGGAGTGTCGACGTCGGCTTTCCAGATCGAGGGGGCCACGTCCTCGGACGGCCGTGGGCCGTCCATTTGGGATGGATTCTCCGCCGATCGGGCGGAGGCGTGCGACCATTACCACCGATATCCCGAAGACGTGCGGCTGATGAAAGACCTGGGAATGGCCGCCTACCGGTTCTCGGTGAGCTGGGCGCGCGTTTTCCCCGACGGGCACGGCAAACCGAACGCGGCCGGGCTCGACTTCTACGACCGACTGCTCGACGAATTGGCCGGCGCGGGCATCACCCCCTACGCCACCCTTTACCACTGGGACCTGCCGCAGGCGCTCGAGGATCGCGGCGGCTGGCCCTCCCGCGACACGGCCCACCATTTCGCCGATTACGCCGCCGCCGTGCACGACCGGCTCGGGGACCGGGTGGACACGTGGTTCACGCTGAACGAGCCGTGGGTGGCGGCGTTCCTCGGCTACGGCTCAGGCGTTCACGCGCCCGGCAGGAAGTCGGCCGGCGACGCCTTCCGCAGCGCCCACCACATGCTGCTCGCCCATGGCCTGTCCGTCCAGGCGCTGCGCTCGGCCGGGGCCGCCAAGGTCGGCGCGGTGCTCAACATCTCGCCCGTCATGACGCCCGCCCAGGTCAGCGACTTCGACCGGCCGCTGTCCGAAGAGGACGCCGAGGCCGTGGCCAGGATCGACGCGCTGGCCAACCGGCAGTTCCTGGAGCCGATGTTGCGCGGCGCCTACCCCGCCGAACTGCTTCCTCTCATCGAGCGCCACGGCGGTCTCGACCACATACAGGACGGCGACCTGGACGTCATCGCCCAGCCCCTCGACCTGCTCGGCGTCAATTACTACACCCCGCTGGTCGTGCAGGCCCAGCCCAGCGAGCCCGCCGACCTCACCTGGCCCGGCAGCGAGGGGATCCTGTTCTGCACCATTCCCACCGCCGTCACCGCCATGGGCTGGCCGATCGTTCCCAACTGCCTCTCCCTGCTCCTCGGCCGCATTTCCCGGGAATATCCCGACCTCGATCTGATGGTCACCGAGAATGGCGCCGACTTCGTGGACGTGGTGACCGGCGACGGCATTCACGACGTCGATCGCATCTCCTTCGTCGAGGAGCATCTACGCGCCCTGCGGACGGCCATCGAGAACGGCGCCCGGGTGCGCGGATATCTCGTCTGGACCCTGCTGGACAATCTCGAATGGGCCGATGGCTACCAGCGCAAGTTCGGCCTCGTGCACGTCGATTTCGCGACCCAGCGGCGGCGGCCGAAGGACAGCGCGTTCTGGTATCGCGACGTCATCCGCCGCAACGGCCTGACCGAGACCCGCCCCAAGCGGCCCACCCTGGAGACCGTGGCCGCCCGCACCGGGGTGTCCAGGGCCACGGTCTCGCGCGTCGTCAACGGCGAGTCGTCGGTCAGCCCCGAGGTCAGGGCCGCGGTGATGCGGGCGGTCAACGAGCTCGGCTACGTGCCCAACCTGGCCGCGCGCAGCCTCGTCACCCGGCGGACGAACGCGATCGCCCTGGTCCTGTCCGTGCCCCGGCAGGGCGGGGACACGCTGACGGCCGCCGTGGTCCAGTACGTCACCAGCCTGCTGGAGGGGGCGGGCAAGCAGATCACGCTCATGCTGGCCGACACCGCCGAGAGCCACCGGCGCATCGTCGCGCACGTGGAGGCCCGGCTGGTGGACGGGGTCGTGCTGCTGCCGCCCGACCGGGCCGACACCCTGGCAGAACGGCTCTCGCGCACCGGGGCGCCCGTCGTGCTGCTGGGCAAGCCGGCGATCGCGTCGCTGGTGCCGTACGTGGACGTGGACAACGCCGGGGGCGCTTCGGCCGCCACCGAGCACCTGCTCTCCCGTGGGCGCCGCCGGATCGGCATGGTCTGCGGGCCCACGGACCTGGTCACCGTGCAGGATCGGCTGGCCGGCCACCGGGCGGCACTCCAGCGCGCCGGCCTGCGCCCCCACCTGGCCCTGGCCGACGACCTGAGCCGCGCCTCCGGTGCTTCGGCCGCCCGGCGGCTCCTGGCCGACGACCCGTCGCCGGACGCCGTCTTCGCCGCCACCGACCAACTCGCCATCGGGGTGCTCCAGGCGGCGCGCGAACTCGGTAAGCGGGTGCCCTCCGACCTGGCCGTGGTGGGCTTCGACGACGTGGACGCCGCCTCGGCCACCACTCCCGCCCTGACCACCGTCCGCGTCCCGGTCGCCGACCAGGCCCTGGCCCTGGCCCGGCTGCTCCTGTCCCGCCTGGAGGGCGGCCACACCACCTCCGTCGTCCTCCCGGCCCGCCTCGTCATCCGCGAGTCGTCCTAGGAGCGGCCTACAACTGATTCCTGAAGAGACCGGGGAAGACCTTGGAGACCTTGGCCAGCAGGTAGTCGCCGTAGGTGCCGGTGAAGTCCACCTGGCCGTCCCAGCGGCGGCCAGGGGCGTAGGGGAGGGGCGGGACCTCGCTGCTCCAGCCGGGGTCGAAGAAGAACGGGAAGCTCAGGCGCTCGTTGCCGCTGCGGTTGCGTACGCGGTGCGGCGTGGAGCGGTAGCGGCCGCCGGTGAGCTTGTCGAGCATGTCGCCGATGTTGCACACGAACGTGCCCTCCACCGGGGGCGCCTCGATCCACCCTCCGCTCGTCCGCACCTGCAACCCGCCGTTGGCGTCCTGGAGGAGCAGGGTGAGCAGGCCGTAGTCGGTGTGCTCTCCGACTCCCCAGGCGTCGGGGTCGTCGGCCGGACCGGGCGGATAGTGAAATATCCGGAAAAGGATGGTGGGGTCGGCCGTGTATCCGGCCCGGAAGTAGTCCTCGTCGAGACCCAGGCTCAGCGCGATCCCGCTCATGACCGCCTGCCCGACGCCGGTCATCCTGTCCAGATATTCCAGCACGGCCCCGCGCAGCTCGGGCACCTCGGCGGGGAACAGGTTCGGGCCGTGCAGCGGCAGCGGGCCGGGTGGTTCCTCGGCGCCGAAGTAGACGCCCTCCTTCAGATCCGGCCGCCCGGAGGTGAGCTCGTCCCCGACGGGGAAGAAGCCGCGCCAGGCCCGCCCGCCCCGCTCCATCGAGATCTCGCCCTTGACCTGCTCGGGCAGCGCGAAGAACCGCCTGCTCGCCGAGTCGAGCCGTTCGACGAGCGCGGGTGGCACGCCGTGGCCGGAGACGTAGAAGAAGCCGCTGTCCCGGCAGGCCGCCCCGATCGCCTCGGCCACCGCCCGCTTCGCAGAGGTATCGGTGAGGAGTGGCGACACATCGATCACCGGCAATTCGCTCACCCGCACCATTGTTCCCCAATTCGCGCACACCACCATGGCCATCCCGCCTCCGGGATTTAGCATCGAAGGCAGAACCCCGCTGGGGAGGCTTCATGCGCTTCAAACGTCCCGTGAAGGCAGCGCCCGCCGATCCCGGTGACCAGGTCGCCCGGATCACGCCCGTGGTGGCGTACGACGGGGATCTCTACCGCCTGCCCGACTGGCCGCGGCGCCGCGGCGAGGAACGCGAGCTCGGCCGCGCCCACGCCGCCGAAGGCCAGCTCGACACGCTCACCCTCCAGACCGGCAGCGTGCCCCGCTTCCATGAGCTGGAGGACGAGCGGCTGGAGGAACTGGCCAAGATCGAGGAGCGTACGGAGCAGGAGATCCAGCGGGCGCGGGCCGAGTTCGAGGGCCAGAAGATCAGCCTGGCGGAGTCGCAGCGCACGTTCGGGCAGACCAGGAAGGCCCTGGAGGACAGCCAGCGCCGGGTGAGCGAGCTGGAGCAGCCGAGCAGGCGGCCCGGCGACGGCCGTCCCAGCTCCATCGCCATCTCGGGCAGCCACTGGCCGGTCATCCGGCGCTGGCTCCCCGCCGCTCTCCTGCTGCTGCTCCTGCTGATCGTCGAGGTCCCGATCCTCTATCAGGTCATCCTGAGCTGGGGCGACAGCGTCGCGATGACCGCGCTCCTGGCCGCGGGCGCGGCTCTGATCATGCTGGTGGCGCCGCACATGTACGGGCGGGCGTTCCGTTCCTGGCAGGAGCACGGCAGCTCGGCCAAGGGCCGCTGGTTGCTGATCGGCGCGGCGACCGTGTGGCTCGGCCTCATCGTCGCCGTGGCCGTGCTGCGCCGGGACGCCCTGGTCAAGCCCCTGATCGTGGACGGCGAGGAGATCGGCCCCACCTCGGAAGGGGTCGGTCAACTCCCCACCATGATCCTGCTGCTGGCCCTCCTGGTGGCCACTGCCCTCATCGCCGCCGACCTGGGCCGCCGCATGCACAACCCGAACGACCGCCGCCTGTGGGAGCTGCGCGCCAAACGCGACGCCGAGGCCCGGGTGTGCGCGGACGCCCAGGCGGCCTACCAGCACGACGCGGCCTACGCGGAGAGCATCGCGCAGTACCTCCAGGGGGTGGAGCGGCGTCGGGCCAGCCGGCTGCGGCAGCTCGACAGCGGGTTCGACAGCCTGGCGACGGCCTACCTCGGGGGAGTGGTGGAGGGGCTGCGGGACCCGGAGGCGGCGAGCTGGGCCGAACGCATCGTGCTCCGCCGCCGTGCCACCCGCTCGTGACGGCGGGTGGCACGGCCAGGCCCCTTTACGTGGTGGAGAAGGTGATCCAGTTGACGTTGACGAAGTCGGCGGGCTGGCCGGAGGAGAAGGTCAGGTACACCGTGTGCGTGCCCGTCACCCCGGAGACGTTCGCCGGCACCGTACGCCAGCTCTGCCAGCCGCCCGTGTTGCCCAGCGCGAAGTCACCGATGGGCGTGGCCGTGGGGCTGTCCAGCCTGACCTGGATCAGCCCGCTCACCGCCGCCCCCGCTCCCGATGCCACCCGTGCCCTGAACTGCGTCGCGGCCGTCGTGCCGAAGTCGACCCCGTCGTAGCGCAGCCAGTCGCCGTTGGTGATGGCCCCGACGTTCTGCCCGCCGCCTGAGTCCGTGGTGGTCTCGACGATGGTGCCCGACTGGGCCTGGTAGCGCTCGGCCTGGATGGTCGAGCGGGCGTCCACGCCGCCGGGCGGGTTGGTCGGGTCGGTGCCGCCGCCACCGCTCTGCCACACCGCCACGTAGTCGACCATCATCGGCCGCCCTGGCACGGTGGCCGCGGTCGGCGTCTGGCCGGCCAGCGCGTCGGGGAACGCCCCGCCCATGGCCACGTTGAGCAGCAGGAAGTAGCCCGCGTGCCCCGTCATGTTGCTCCAGGTCGTGGCGTCGAACTGCGACTGGTTCACGCTGTGGAACTGCTGGCCGTCCACGGACCAGCGCAACTGGTTCGGGCTCACGCTGCGGTCCCACTCGAACCGGTAGGTGTGGTAGGCCGCCTGGCACGTCGATCCCGGGCACGCCCGGTTGGCGGCGAGGCCGGTGGTCTCGTTGCACGGCCCGCCCGGGTTGACGCCGCAGTGCAGCACGCCCCAGACGGAGTTGATCCCGTTGACGTTCTCCATGATGTCGAACTCGCCGATGCCAGGCCAGTTCCAGTAGTTCCCCCGGTACGGCGCTCCGAGCGCCCAGAACGCCGGCCAGTAGCCGAGGGCGGCGTTGCCGGTCACGTTCGGCATCTGGATGCGGCTCTCGATGCGCAGGATGCGCCCGTCGGCCGGCTTGAAGTCGGCCCGCCTGGTCTCGACGCGCGCCGAGGTCCACTCGCCCGAGGAACTGCGCAGGGGCGTGATGCGCAGGTTGCCGGAGCCGTCGAGGCTGAGGTTGGAGGTGCTGGAGGTGTAGTTCTGGATCTCGCCGGTGCCCCAGTTGCCCGGTCCTCCCGGGTACGCGTGCCCGGTGTCGATGATCCAGTTGTTCGATGAGGGCAGGGTGTTGGCCGATCCGTTGAAGTCGTCCGACCAGACCAGCGACCAGCCCGTCGGGGTGGCCGGCACGGAGGCCGAGGCGCCGACGGCCACCTGCACGAGCAGGCCGCTGAGGGCCGCGAGTGCCACGGCCACGGCCGCCAAGCGGCGTCTGCGCCTGTTTGCTGTTGTCATCATCGCTCCATGGGGGGGTGCGGAGACGCGAGAGAGAGCGCTCTCTCAGAGATGTGAACACAGCGTCTTACCCGCTGTCAATATTGCGCACGGCGCGGTGGAGAGAGTGGTGAAATCGCCGCTGGTCCGATTGAGAGAGCGCTCTCGAACCGGCTTACAGCAGATCCACCGAGGCCGTGCCCGCCGCCTCGAACGCCTCCCGCCAGAAACCCTCCAGCAGGGGGAACCGGTCCGGGCTCGACGTCTTCTCCCGCAGGAAGCCGTGCACGACCACCGCGTACCCGGTCAGGTCCGGCAGCAGCCGCGCGTCCCGCAACTCCTGGATCTTCTGCCGGCGCGCGCCCTCGCTCAGGTCCAGTTGGTTGATGTTGAGGTCGCCCCGGTTGTTGATCAGGTCGCTGAACACGATGATCTGGTGCGCCTTGTCCGGCTGCCGCTGCGCGCCGAGCTGCTTGACCAGGTAGCGCAGGGCGCCCAGCACGTCCGAGCCCTGGCCCTCCTCCGGGCAGTCGAACAGCTTGAGCGCCCTCGGCAGCACCTCCGCGATGCGGTGCTCCCTGACGCGGTCCTCGACGACCGGGTTGTCGTTGGGGTTCTCGGCCTGGGTGGCGGCGAGGGGGACCGGGTCCTGGCGGCAGGTGCTGCTCTCCGAGCTTCCCGTGACCGCCGCGAAGCCGAGCCAGTCGCAGCCCTGGGCGAAGGGCGGGAGCTTGGAGGTGACGTCGTTCCTGGAGGTGGCGGGGGCGGCGTAGCTGGTGGAGTCCACGATCACGCCGCACACGGCCCTGGCCTCGGTCCCGCACGCCGATAACGCACCCGCCGCGATCATCCCCAGCGCCGCCAGCACCGCGACCTGGGGGCGCGCCGACCGCGACCACCCCATCAGACCCCACCCTCAGGTCCATTCCGCCGCGTGCCACCCCAGACACGCCGACCGGGACCGGGACCGGAACCGGACCCGGGGTCTGGGTCAGGCGCCGGGTTGCGGTCGGAGCTGGGGTCCGGGTCGGGGCCGGAACCGGGGCGCGGGTGGGGCGACGGGTTGCGGTCATAGCTGGTGTGCGGGTCGGGGTCGAATGCCGGGTCGGAGTTGGGGTTGGGGTCGGGGTGGGAGTGGGTGTGCGGGTGGGGCGACGGGTTGCGGTCATAGCTGGTGTGCGGGTAGTGGCCGGCGCCCTCGATCATCGTGACGGTG
>NZ_JBHSPA010000021.1:0-19606 GCF_042656245.1 Nonomuraea insulae | reverse complement strand
GCATTGGGCGAGGAGCTACGCGCCCAGCCGATGGACATCCCCCGACCCCCGACATCACCCCGACCCCCGACATCACCCCCGCCCCCGACGACACGCCTGATCACGTCGGCGGGCCCGACCCTGCCCACGGCCCGATCACCGGTCCGGTCCGTCCGCCCTCCCGCCGGGACTCCCGGGCGCCGGGTCGGCGGGCCAGGTGGAAGGTCGTGACGGCCGTGGTCGTCGCCGTGATCGCCCTTACGGCGGCCACTCCCCAGGGGAGGGCGGCCGTGGCGCACATCCTCAGGTTCGCCGGGATCGAGCTGACGATCAGCGACACCCCGCCCACACCCATCACCACCACGGCTCCTATACCGGGCGAGCACACCGTGCCCAGGGAAGAGGTCCAGAGCCAGGTGACGTTCGAGGTCAAGACCCCCTCCGCCCTGGGAGAACCGCAACGCGTCACGGTGGCCGACAAGGGCAGGGTGGTGTCGATGTTCTGGCCCGGCGGCATCAGGCTCGACCAGTTCTCCGGCGCCGTCGAGCCCTTCTTCTTCAAGAAGCTGGGCCCGCCCGCCCCCGACTACACCGAGGTCGGCGGCCGCACGGCCTGGTGGATCCCCGGCGCGCACCCCCTCGGCTACATCAGACGCGAAGACGGCACCGAGGTCCCCCTGCGCCAGGCCGCCGCCACCCTCATCTGGCAACAGGGCACGCTCAACTACCGCCTCGAAGGCGCCGGCACGAAGGAGGAGGCGACCCGGGTGGCCGAGTCACTCCAGTGACCGGGTCAGCCAGTCGTCGGCGCCCTTGAGCAACTCCTTGCGCACGGACTCGGGCGCCGTGGACGACCGTACGGACTGGCGGGCCAGCTCGGCCACCTCCGCGTCGCTGAACCCGTACACGTCCCTGGCCAGCTCGTACTGCCGCAACAACCGGGTGCCGAACAACAACGGATCGTCGGCGCCCAGCGCGATCGGCACCCCCGCGTCGAACAACCTGCGCAGCGGCACGTCGGCGGCCCGCTCCACCACCCCGAGGCCCACGTTGGAGGTGGGGCAGATCTCGCAGCAGACCTGACGGTCGGCCAGCCGGTGCATCAGCCGGTCGTCCTCGGCCGCGCGCACCCCGTGCCCCACCCGGTCGGCCCCCAGGTCGTCCACGCACTGCGCCACGCTGCGCGGCCCCAGCAACTCGCCCCCGTGCGGCACGGCCAGCAGCCCGCCCCGCTTGGCGATCCTGAACGCCCGCTCGAAGTCCCTGGCCTCGCCCCGCCGCTCGTCGTTGGACAGCCCGAACCCGACCACGCCCTTGCCGGTGTACTGGATGGCGAGCCGGGCCAGCGTGTTCGCGTCCAGCGGATGCCGGGTGCGGTTGGCCGCCACGATCACCGCCATCCCGATCCCGGCGTGCCTGGACGCCTGCTCCACCGCGTCCAGAAACAGCTCCAGGGTGGCTGTGAGGCCGCCGAAGCGCTGGGCGTACCCCGAAGGGTCCACCTGGATCTCCAGCCACCGCGACCCCGCCGCCGCCTCGTCCTCCGCGGTCTCGCGCAGCAGCCGGTAGACGTATTCGGGACGGGTCAGCACGGACCTGGCGATGTCGTACAGCCGCTGGAACCTGAACCAGCCCCGCTCGTCCGTGGCCCGCAGTTTGGGCGGCCAGTCCTGCTCCAGCGCGTCGGGCAGGTGCAGCCCCTGTTCCCTGGCCAGCTCGATCAATGTGGCGTGCCGCATCGAGCCGGTGAAGTGCAGGTGAAGATGCGCCTTGGGAAGCGCGTGCAAGGGCCGTGGCATTTGCATATCTTGCCACTCAACCTCTGGGCGGGTTCGCGCGTTGGGGAGGGCGAAAGGGGACCCTCGCTGATGACAGATGACGACGAAGCGGCCTTCGACGACTTCATCGCGGCCCGGAGCACGTCGTTGCTGCGTACCGCGATCCTGGTCTGCGGGGCGACGCGGCACGACGCCGAGGACCTGGTCCAGCACGCGCTGGAGAAGGTCTACAGGAACTGGCCGCGCATCCGGCGCGACAATCCCGAGGCGTACGCGAGGAAGGTCGTCGTGAACGCGGCGATCAGCAGGGCGCGGCGCCGCAAGGTCGTCAAGGAGATCACGTTCGCCCGGCCGCCCGAGACCGCCGCCGACTCTCCCGACCTCGACCTGCGCGACACGCTCATCCGCGAGCTGCGCAGGCTGCCGCCGAAGATGCGGGCCGTGCTCGTCCTGCGCTACTGGGAGGACCAGTCGGAGCAGTCCACCGCCGCCCTGCTCGGCTGCTCGGCGGGGACCGTCAAGAGCCAGGCGGCGCGGGGACTCGCCAGGATCCGCGAACACATGGACGTGGCAAAGGAAGTGACCAGATGACGATCGAGGACGACCTCGCCGACGCCATGAGCGCGCACGTCGCCGGCGTGCGGGCCGAACCCGGCCTGGCCAAGGCCGTACGCCGCCGGCGCCGCGCCCACGTGGTCAGGTTTCGCGCCGCCGGCGCGGCGCTCCTCACGGCGGCGGTGGCCGTGGCCGTGCCGGTGGCGATGAACCCGGCAGGACCCGCGAACCCGACGAACACCGCCACCGGCCAGGATCGGGCCGTGATACGCGACGACGTCACCGTGCCCGACGTGACGGGCAAGTCGGCCGCGGAGGCGGCCCGGATGCTCCGCGACGCCGGGCTGGTGACCGACATCTCCGGAGCGAAGATCAGGAATGGCATCGTGCTTGGACAGTCGCCCCGCGTGGGCGCGGTCGTCGCCTGGGGCAGCCATGTCGCGATCAAACTCGCGCAGCGCGCCGAGGATCCCCAGGACCTCGGCGACCTGGGAGACGGGCGCGCCTTCGGCGGCATCCGCCTCGGCTACCTGCCCGAGGGGCTCGTATGGGGCAGGTGGTCGGCCAAGGACAGGTTCGGTGAGCACAGCTACACGACCTCTTTCGCCAAGCCCGACGCCGACTACGGAGTCATGTCGATCCAGGTGTTCGTGTTCGAGGGGAAGGCCGCCAGGCAGGCCGCGGCCAAGTTCCCCGAGCAAGGAGCCGAGAGCGTGGACATCGGTGGCAGGCCGGCATGGCTGGCCTCTGTCCTCGACGGCGGTGAGGCCGTGCCGCACGGCACCGAGGGGAGCCTGCTCACGATCGGCTGGGTGCTCCGTGACGACCTGGCCGTCGAGGTGTGCCTGAGCCCTGACTACGCCAAGGAGGTGGACGGCGCGGCCGAGCTGAAGCGGATCGCCGAAGGGATCCGCGCCACCAAGTAGACCCAGGGTAGGGATGAGGGCGAACGGGGGATCAAGGAGGGATGATCCCCGAGGGGCAGGACATCGGCCCGGCATGGCGCGCGGCGCTCGCGGCGCTGGCACTGGGCGTGACGTCCCTCATCATCTACGCCCTCTTCTCCTCGGGATTCGGGCGTCCGCCGCATACCGCCGCGCGGACCCCCGAACCCGCACCGATCCCCGAACCCACACCGATCCTCATCCCGGCCGAGCCCCCCGCCATCGCAGAGCCGCCGGCCATCGTCCTGGCCGCCGGACCGAGCCGCGCCGGCACGCTCGCGGTCGTCTCCGACGACCTCTGGCTCACCTACCTGCCCCGAGGGCTCGAACGCGCCGGCGGGGGCGCCTCCTGGGCGCGGTTCGGCTCGGCCGACAGATTTGTCGAGGCCCGAGTCGAACACGGTACGGTTGCCGCCGACTGGGACGGCTACCGCGAGCGGACCACCGTGCTGGACGCCCGCACCACCACCGTGCGCGGCAGGCCCGCCACGGTCGGCAGATATCCGGGCGGGGGCCGGGTCATCGTCTGGCTCGAACGTGCGGGGATGGGCGCGTGGATCAGGGTCAGCGAATCGCTCGGTGACGAACTCGTCGCTATTGCCGCCTCGGTCAAGGCTCCTGTTAGAGACTGAGAGCCTTTCCCTGCTTGTCCGCTCACGTCATGGGGAGGGTCGATGCGGCGACTGACGGCGGTGCTGCTCCTCATGCTCACGCTCGCGGCGTGCGCCGCCGGCGGCGCCAAGGAGCGGCCGCCCGAACCCCAGGCCACCCCGCCGCCGCCCGAACCCGCCATCACCGGCCGGCGCACGTCCTCGCTGTCCTGCGACGGCACCGAGGTGCGCTTTCCCGCCACGATCTCCGGCCTCTCCCGGGACGGCTCGTTCGGCCGCCTCGACTCGCTCACGCGGCCGCTCAAGGTCCAGGGGCGGATCTGGAGCAACGGCGAAGAGCGGATGTACGTCGGAGTGGCGTGCGGGGTGCGGACGGTCGAGCAGTTCGTCACGCTGGTGGCCAGGTCGACGCTGACGGCGTACAAGGGCAGGCCGGCGTTGCGCTGGATCACGCGTACGGGCGTGCACAGCTTCCTGTGGCTGGAGCGGCCGGGCACCGCCGTCTACGTCGGTGCGACACCCGGCCTCGCCACCGAGATCAAGCCGATCTGCGACGCGGTCACCTCGGACTGACCGCCTTCAGCGGGGCCCGGCACGCTTCGGAAAGCGCTCGGCAGGGCTCAGCACGCCTCGGAGAGCGGTTTGCCGGAGGTCAGCGTGCTTCGGAGAGCAGCTTGGCCAGCCGGCTGACGCCCTCGGCCAGGTCGTCGTCGCCCAGCGCGTAGGACAGCCGGAAGTAGCCGGGCGTGCCGAACGCCTCGCCCGGCACCACCGCCACCTCGGCCTCCTCCAGGATCAGCTCCGCCAGCTCGGCGGACGACTGGGGCCGCCTGCCGCGCAGCTCCTTGCCGATCAGCTCCTTGACCGACGGGTAGGCGTAGAACGCCCCCTTCGGCTCAGGGCAGAACACGCCCGGGATCTCGTTGAGCATCCGCACCATCGTCTGGCGGCGCCGGTCGAACGCCGTACGCATCTCCGCCACCGCCGACAGGTCGCCGGACACCGCGGCCAGCGCCGCCATCTGGGCGACGTTGGAGACGTTGGAGGTGGCGTGCGACTGCAGGTTGGTCGCGGCCTTGACCACGTCGGACGGGCCGATCAGCCAGCCCACGCGCCAGCCGGTCATCGCGTAGGTCTTGGCCACGCCGTTGAGGATGACGACCCGGTCGCCCAGCTCGGGGACGGCCGTGGCGATGCTGGTGAACTCGGTGCCGGCGTACACCAGGTGCTCGTAGATCTCGTCGGTGACGACCCACAGGCCGTGCTCGGCCGCCCACCGGCCGATCGCCACCGTCTGCTCGCGGGAGTAGACGGCGCCCGTCGGGTTGGACGGCGAGACGAACAGCAGCACCTTCGTCCGCTCGGTGCGCGCCGCCTCAAGCTGCTCGACGCTCGCCAGGTAGCCGGTGGACTCGTCGGTCACGACGTCGACCTGCACGCCCCCGGCCAGCTTGATCGCCTCGGGGTAGGTCGTCCAGTAGGGGGCCACCACCACGACCTCGTCGCCCGGGTCGAGCAGGGTCGCGAACGCCTCGTAGACGGCCTGCTTGCCGCCGTTGGTGACCAGCACCTGCGACGCCTCCACGGCATAGCCGGAGTCGCGGCGGGTCTTCTCGGCGATCGCCTTCTTGAGCTCGGGCAGGCCGCCCGCGGGGGTGTACTTGTGGAAGCGGGGGTCGCGGGCGGCCTCGATCGCCGCCTCGACGACGTAACCGGGCGTCGGGAAGTCGGGCTCTCCCGCGCCGAAGCCGATGACGGGGCGACCGGCCGCCTTCATCGCCTTCGCCTTGGCGTCCACGGCGAGCGTGGCGGACTCGGAAATCGCGGAAATTCTGGCGGAGATGCGGGGTCGAGTGGACATGCGTCCATCGTCCCACGCGGTCGTGACCTGGGCGATCACGTATTGGTTCGACGTACCGCGCAAACCCCCGTATGCTTTCGCCTGGTCCTTCCGCAGCATGTCGGCGAGCGGTTCGGTCCAGGCAGTGAGTCGATCAGGGTAGTCTGGTCAACGACATAGGGCACTGGCGCAATTGGTAGCGCACCGGTCTCCAAAACCGGCGGTTGGGGGTTCGAGTCCCTCGTGCCCTGCGAGTGCGGTCCGCGCAATAATAGGCGTGTAAGCGCGCCGCAAAACTGCGTTGGATACGACAGATCAGGTGAGGACTGTGGCGATCGACACGCGCGGCGAGACCGCAGACAAGCCTAGTGGCGAGAAGAAGACACGCACTTCTCCTGCCCTCTTCTATCGGCAGGTCGTCAACGAGCTTCGTAAGGTCATCTGGCCGACACGCAAGGATCTCATCACCTACACCACGGTCGTTCTGGTATTCGTTCTGATCATGGTTGCGATCGTGTACGGGCTCGACAGTGCCCTGGGATGGGCGGTCCTCCGCGTCTTCGGCGGATCCTGACCGCGACGCCGCCGGGAGGTGGTGGTCGCCTGACGGAGTTCGCCATTCGATACCACGAAAGAGGAAGAGTCACCGTGTCCGAGTCTTCAGTTCCGGCGGACGGGTCCCGCGACGAGTGGGGCGACGAGCTGGAAGAGGCCACTGAGGAGTCCGCCGAGGCGGCTCTGGAAGAGGCCGAGGTCGAGGAGAGCGACGAGGAGGCGGCCGAGGTCGAGGCCGCCGACGTCGAGGACGGTTCGGTTCTTCCCGACCCCGATGCCGAGGACGCCGCCGACGCCGAGAAGGACGCTGACGCCGACGCCGAGGAGGACTCGGAGCTTCCCGAGGTCGACCCCGTCGAGGAGTTCAAGAGTTCGCTGCGTGGCCTGCCCGGTGAGTGGTATGTCATCCACTCCTACGCCGGTTACGAGAACCGCGTGAAGTCCAACATCGAGAGCCGGAACGTCTCGCTCAACATGGAGGACTACATCTTCCAGATCGAGGTGCCGACGCACACGGTCCAGGAGTTCAAGAGCGGCAAGAAGGTCCCGGTCAAGGAGCGCGTGCTGCCCGGCTACGTGCTGGTGCGCATGGAGCTGACCGACGAGTCCTGGGCCGCTGTCCGCAACACGCCCGGCGTGACCGGCTTCGTGGGCCTGTCCAACAAGCCGAGCCCGCTCAACCTCGACGAGGTCGCCAAGCTGCTGGCGCCGGAGCCGACCGAGGAGACCAAGAAGGCCTCGACGAAGGCGTCCGCCGGCCCCACGGTCGAGTTCGAGATCGGCGAGTCCGTCACGGTCATGGACGGCCCGTTCGCCACGCTGCCGGCCTCGGTGAGCGAGATCAGCCCGGAGTCGCAGAAGCTCAAGGTGCTCGTCTCGATCTTCGGCCGCGAGACTCCGGTGGAGCTCTCGTTCAACCAGGTCTCGAAGATCTAAGACGATCACATACACTTAGACGTTCGGCTGGCCGCCTCTCGCGAAGGGCGGCCTCCGACATGTCAGGGGCGCACCCGCGACCTGACAAGCACCGCAATCAGGACCCGGAGAAGGACGAATGCCTCCGAAGAAGAAAATCGCCGCACTGGTGAAGGTCCAGCTTCCCGCTGGCCAGGCCACTCCGGCGCCGCCCGTCGGTACCGCCCTCGGTCCCCACGGCGTCAACATCATGGACTTCGTCAAGCAGTACAACGCTGCGACGGAGTCCCAGCGGGGCAACATCATCCCCGTTGAGATCACCATTTTCGAAGACCGCAGCTTCATCTTCATCACGAAGACGCCCCCGGCGCCCGAGCTGATCAAGAAGGCCCTGGGTCTCGACAAGGGCAGCGCGGTCCCGCACCGCGACAAGGTGGGCAAGCTCAGCCGCGAGCAGCTGCGCAGCATCGCCGAGATGAAGATGCCCGACCTCAACGCCAACGACGTCGAGGCCGCTGAGAAGATCATCGCCGGCACCGCCCGGTCGATGGGCATCACCGTCGCCGACTAAGACCTTTTCCCAGAAGTCGTGGGAGGGCCGCACTCCAGAAGCGGTCCGGACACCACAAGGAGTCAAGACATGCAGCGCAGCAAGGCGCACAAAGACGCGGCGGCGAAGATCGACCGCGACAAGCTTTACACGCCCGTAGAGGCCGCGAAGCTGGCCAAGGAGACTTCGGCCACCAAGTTCGACGCCACCGTCGAGGTCGCGTTCCGGCTGGGCGTCGACCCTCGCAAGGCCGACCAGATCGTGCGCGGCACGGTCAACCTCCCGCACGGCACCGGTAAGACCGCCCGGGTCCTGGTCTTCGCGACCGGCGACCGTGCCGAGGCGGCCCGCGAGGCGGGCGCCGACATCGTGGGCGCCGACGAACTGATCGACGAGATCTCCAAGGGCAACCGGCTCAACGAGTTCGACGCCGTGGTGGCCACCCCGGACCTGATGGGCAAGGTCGGCCGCCTGGGCCGTGTCCTCGGCCCGCGTGGTCTCATGCCCAACCCGAAGACCGGCACGGTGACGCCCGACGTCGCCAAGGCCGTGACGGAGATCAAGGGCGGCAAGATCGAGTTCCGTACGGACCGGCAGGCCAACCTGCACTTCATCATCGGCAAGACGTCGTTCCCCGAGCGCCAGCTCATCGAGAACTACGCCGCCGCCCTGGACGAGGTGCTCCGTCTCAAGCCTTCCGCGGCCAAGGGCCGCTACCTGAAGAAGGTCACCTTCTCCACGACGATGGGCCCGGGCGTTCCGGTCGACCCCAACGTCACGCGTGGGCTCACCTCCGAGCTCGAAGGCTGACCAGCACTCTCGTTCGCGAATGCCCCCGCCCTCTTCCGGGCGGGGGTTTTCTGCATCCCGGCCGCTCCCATCCCTTTCGGCCGGTGCCGCGATCCGTTTTCGGCCCGTGCCGTGGTCTGTTTTCGGTGGGCGCCGCGATCCTTTTCGGCCGGTGCCACGGTCCGTTTTCGGTGGTGCCGCGATCCTTTTCGGCCGGGGCAGCGGGCTTTTTTCGGCTGGCGCGGCGCCTCCTTCGGCGAGGGCGGCGGGTCTCTTTCGGCTGGGCTCCGTCTTTCTTTCTTTTACGGCGGAGCCAAGGTCACCGCCACCCGCTGCACGTGGCTGAGGGCCTCCAGGAATACGGCCTCTGACCGGTACGTGGCCGGGCGCCGTAACGCGCGCCAAGTCCATCCGCCCATTCCCTGCCCACCGCCCCCACCCGCCTCGTTGCCGGCCCTGCCCACCGCCCCCACCCGCTTCCCTTGCCCTTGGGGGCTGGGCCTGCTTACCGCCCCCACCCGCCTCCTTGCTGACCCTGCCAACCGCCCCACCCGCTTCCCTTGCCCTTGGGGGCCTGTCTGCCTCCTGGTGGGGCCTGCTCGCCGCCCCCACCCGTCTCCCGTGCCCTTGGGGCCTGTCCGACTTCGTGGCTGCCCCAGCGCGTCGCGGGCCGTCGCCTGCGCGTGCCGCGAACGCCGTGCATCGGCGTGCTGGGCGTGCCGTGCCTTCGGCAGGCGGACGTGCGTCGTACCGCGTTGAAGTTCGGTCGCGGTCGGACGTATGCCGGGCCCGCGGGACGCGCGAGCAGGCCGCTTCCGCGCTTTGCTGGCCGCCGTCGGGAAGTTCCGCTGCCGGGCTCCAGTCGGTGAATGTGTGGGAAGTGTGTGAGGGAGGTGGGGGATAACCCTGGGTTTTCCCCGATTTCGGCGGGGAAGAGGCCACGGCCATGAAACTTAAACGTAGGGTCAAGACATGCTGAAGCGCACGATAAGTATGACCGCGGCCGGTGCCGCGCTCGTCGTAGCCGCGGTTGCCGGTTGTGGATCGAACGCCCAGCCCATCCAGGTCAACCTGGCTGCCTCAGAGGTGCTCGCGCAGACCGCGCAGAAGACTGCGGAGGTCACCAGTTACACGGTTGACGCCGTGGTTAACGTGAAGCACCCCCAGGAGGGCACGGGCAAGGTTCAGGGCCGCGTTCTCTACCAGAGCAAGCCCGAACTCGCCGCCGACCTCACGCTCGACACCGTCGACATGGGCGGTCGCAGCGTGCCGGGTGGTGTACGCGCCGTGCTGCAGGGTGACACCGTCTACGTCAAGGTCGAGGCGCTCAACCAACTCCTCGGAGCCACCAAGCCGTGGATCAAGGTCTCGCTGAGCGAGACGGGCCACTCGGCGGAGGTCAACCAGTACCTCGGCCAGATCCAGCAGTTCGATCTCGGTAACGTGACCAAGCTGGTCACGGCCTCGCAGGACGTCAAGTCCGTCGGGAACGAGAGCGTCAACGGCGACGACACGACCCACTACAGCGGCACCTTCCCCGTGGAGGCCGCCGTACAGCAGCTGCCCGCCGACAAGCAGGAGCAGGCTCGTCAGGGCCTGGCCGAGCTGAAGGACGTCAAGTTCGACATCTGGGTGGCGGCCGACGGGTTGCCGCGCAAGCTCACCCTGAACGGTTCCAAGGAGGGCGCCACACTCGACGCCACCCTGTTCTTCAAGGGTTACAACGAGCCCGTCAACATCCAGGCGCCGCCCGCCGACCAGGTGGGTGACCTGCCCAAGGGCACGACCAACTGAGAACGATTTGGAAACTCGGCGGCCAGCACGTACTCTGGTTGTTGCCAAAGACCGCCGGTCGTCGTCAGGTGCCTCATAGCCTGGCGACCGAAGGTTCCACGACATGTGGACGGCCCGCGCAGGTGTGATGCGAGTTTCCCACATGGTTTGATCCGTGTGAGCGAAGCCCCGTGCGCCCTGCGCCCGGGGCTGTTCTCATTTTGAGGGCCTTCGCCCGGTGGCACATCTGGAAGGAGGCCCATGGCGAGGGCGGATAAGGCGACAGCGGTTGCCGAACTCAAGAGCGAGTTCGAGGACAGCGCTGCCGCCGTTCTGACCGAGTACCGCGGTCTCACCGTCGCGCAGCTCAAGGAGCTGCGTGTCTCTCTCGGTGGGAATGCGAAGTTCGCCGTGGCGAAGAACACCCTGACCAAGATTGCGGCCAATGAGGCCGGTCTGGCGGGCCTTGACGGCCTGCTCGCCGGTCCGACCGCGATCGCCTTCGTCAACGGTGACGTTGTCGAAGCGGCCAAGGGTCTGCGTGACTTCGCCAAGGCCAATCCCCTTCTGGTGATCAAGGGCGGCGTCCTCGACGGCAAGACGCTCGACGCCTCTGAGATCACCAAGCTCGCTGACCTTGAGCCCCGCGAGGTTCTCCTCGCGAAGCTCGCCGGTGCCATGAAGGCGAAGCAGAGCGCCGCCGCCGCGGTGTTCGCCGCTCTGCCCACGCAGATGGCTCAGCTGGCCGACGCCCTGCGCGCCAAGCGCGAAGAGGCGGGCGAGTAACACGGGGGTTGCCGCAGCTACCGCGGTCCCGTTCCTAGATTCATCAGTACGTACCTAAACGTAAGGAAACCATCATGGCGAAGCTCAGCACCGACGAGCTGCTCGACGCGTTCAAGGAGATGACCCTCCTTGAGCTGTCCGCGTTCGTGAAGCAGTTCGAAGAGGTCTTCGACGTCAAGGCCGCCGCCCCCGTCGCGGCCGTCGCCGCCCCCGCCGCCGCTGGTGGTGGCGAGGCCGCCGCCGTTGAGGAGCAGGACGAGTTCGACGTCGTCCTCGAGGCTGCCGGCGACAAGAAGATCCAGGTCATCAAGGAGATCCGCGCCCTCACGTCCCTGGGCCTCAAGGAGGCCAAGGACCTGGTGGACGGTGCTCCGAAGTCCGTCTTCGACGGCAAGGTCAACAAGGAGCAGGCGGAGAAGGCCAAGGCTGCCCTCGAGGGCGCCGGCGCCACCGTGACCGTGAAGTAACTTCTCTTCACGCGACTTCTCCGCGGGAGGTTTCCCGCAAGCGCTGTTCGAAAGAGGCGGATACACCCTGGTGCCGGGTGTGCCGCCTCTTTTCGCGTTCTGGCTCTCCGGCGGGCTTAGAAGATTCTCATGTTCGTCTCATCGCCACGCCAACCAGCCTGCCTAGCGTGCTTGACGTGGGTATCGAAGCGAAGTCTCGTTGGGCGCTGGCCGCGCTGCTCGTCGGCACCGGTGTGCTCTACATCTGGGGCCTGGGCGCCTCCGGGTGGGCCAATACCTTCTACTCGGCGGCGGTGCAGGCCGGCAGCCAGAGCTGGAAGGCGTTCTTCTTCGGGGCTTCCGACGCCGCCAACGCGATCACTGTGGACAAGACGCCCGCCTCGTTGTGGCCGATGGCGCTCAGCGTGCGGCTGTTCGGGCTCAACTCCTGGGCCATCCTCGTGCCGCAGGCGCTGATGGGCGTCGGCTCGGTGGCCATGGTGCACGCCTCCGTGCGCAGGGTGTTCTCCACCTGGGCCGGGCTGCTGGCCGGGGCCGCGATGGCGCTGACGCCCGTGGCCGTGCTGATGTTCAGGTTCAACAATCCCGACTCGCTGCTGGTCCTGATGCTGACCGTGGCCGCCTACTGCGTGATCCGGGCCCAGGAGCGCGGCGCGACGCGGTGGCTGGTGCTGGCGGGGGCCGCGATCGGGTTCGCGTTCCTGGCGAAGATGTTGCAGGCGTTCCTGGTGCTGCCCGGGTTCGCGCTGGTCTACCTCGTGACGGCGCCGGTGGCCTTCTGGCGGCGGGTGCGGCAGTTGCTGCTGGCCGGGGCGGCCATGGTGGTCTCCGCCGGGTGGTGGCTGCTGGCCGTGGCGCTCGTGCCGGCGGCCGACCGGCCCTTCATCGGGGGTTCCCAGACCAACAGCGTGCTGGAGCTGGCGCTCGGCTACAACGGCATCGGGCGGCTCAACGGCGGTGACTACGGCGGCCTGGGCAATCCCAACCAGCAGGCGGGGTGGCTGCGGCTGTTCGACACGGAGGTGGGCGGCCAGATCTCCTGGCTGCTGCCCGCCGCGCTGGTGTTGCTGGCCGCCGCCACCTGGCTGACCCGCCGCGCGCCGCGCGCCGATCCGGTGCGCGCCGCGCTCTGGGTGTGGGGGAGCTGGCTGGTGGTGACCGGGCTGATCTTCAGCCTGATGCAGGGGATCTTCCACGCCTACTACACCGTGGCCCTGGCACCGGCCATCGCGGCGCTGGTGGGCATGGGGGTGGCCGTGCTCTGGGAGCGGCGGGCGCACCGGCTGCTCGCCGTGGTCACGGCGGGGACGGCCGTTTGGTCGTACATCCTGCTGTCCCGCAGCGCCGACTGGAACTCGTGGCTGGGCTGGGCCGTGCTGGTGGTGGGGCTCGGGGCGGCGCTGGCGATGTTGTTCATCAGGGGGTCGCGCCGGGTGCTCGCCGTCGTCGCGGTGGGCCTGGTCGCGTGCCTGGCCGGGCCGGCGGCGTACGCGGTGGACACGGCGGCGTCGCCGCACACGGGTGCCATTCCGACTGCTGGGCCCTCCACCGGTGGGGGTTTTGGGAGGCCACCTGGTGGAGGGTTCCAGCGCCCTGGCGGGGGCGGGCAGCCTTCGCGGCAGTGGCAACGAGGCTCTCAACAGCCTGGGGGCACTGGTCAGCCTGGAGGCATGGGGCAACAAGGAAGCACGGGGCAGTCGGGTGGTGGTGACGGGGGTGCGCAGGGGCGCGGTGGCTCTGGTCGCGGCGGGATGGGCATGGGTGGGTTGCTCAACGCGGCCGCTCCGACCGCCGAGCTGACAACGCTGCTGAACGACGGCGCATCCGCCTACACGTGGGTGGCGGCGACTGTGGGCTCCAACAACGCGGCCGGCTACCAGCTCGCCTCCGGGCGGCCGGTGATGGCGGTGGGCGGATTCAACGGGACCGATCCGGCGCCTACGGTGGAGCAGTTCAAGCAGTACGTGGCGGAGAAGAAGATCCACTACTTCGTCGGCACCGGCACGGGGGGTGCGGGGCGCAGCACGGGTGGCAGTGATGACGCGGCCGAGATCGCGGCCTGGGTACAGGAGACGTTCACCGCCACCACGGTCGGCAGCACCACGGTCTTCGACCTGACCAAGACGTCCGGAGCTGGTTAGGCGTCTTGGGCCGGTTGGGGGTCCTGAGCTGGTTGGACGTCTTGGGCCGGTTGGGCGTCCGGAGCGGCTGGGCGTCTTGGAGCGACTAAGTGTCCCGAGCTGGCTGGGCGTCTTGGACCGGCTGGGCGTTCCGAGCTGGCTGGGCGTTCCGAGCTGGCTGGGTGTCCCGGGCTGGCTGGGTGTCCCGAGCCGACAGGGGTCGCCCGGGTCGGCAGGGCGTTCTCAGCTTGTGGCGGTGCGTACTTTGGCGATGGCGCTGGTGTCCATGTAGTCCCTGGCGTGCACGATCTGGCCGTTTCTGATTCGGAGGATCAGCAGGCCGGGGACCCTGATTGACTGGCCGGCCACCGTGACGTAGGTGTCCTGTTCGATCACCGTGACCTCTGGGTCGTCTGTTCGGCGCAGGGAGATTCGGCGTACCTCCTTGGCTTCGAACGGGGAGTTCCACATCTGGCGGTAGCCCGCGCGGATCTGCTCCCTTCCCTCGAATGCCGGGAGTCCGCCGAACGGGAACTCGTGCAGGCCGTCCTCGGCGTACAGGTCGGCCAGTTCGTCGGGGGATTTGTGGAGCATGGCCGCGTGGTAGCCGGTGACGATCTCTTCGATGGGCATGACGTACCTCTTGTTTGGCTCAACGGGTGTTGACTCAACGAGCGTAGAGCGAAATGGCTGGGTTGGTCAACGCATGTAGAGTCAGGGGGTGGTTGATGGAGTGCTTCCGCGGGCCGAGAGGCGGCGCAGGACCGAGGCGAGGATCCTCGAGGCGGCCAGGGCGCTCTTCGCCGACGTGGGATTCGAGCGCGCCACCATCAGGGGTATCGCCAAGGCGGCCGAGGTGGATCCGGCTCTGGTGATGCAGTACTTCGGGAGTAAGCAGGAGCTGTTTCAGCAGGCCGTGAGGGTGACGTTGGTCGCTGATGGCGAACTGGGCGCGGAGGAAGTGGTCGAGAACGTGCTCGGCACGCTCAACGTGAAGCTGGGTGAGTTGCCGCAGAGTTCGCTGGCCATGATGCGCTCCATGCTCACCCACCCCGAGGCCGCCGCGTCGGCGCGGGAGGTGCTGGGCAAGCAGGTCGAGCGGCTGGCCGAGACGTTGCCGGGCGAGGACGCGCGGTTGCGGGCCGCCCTGATCACGCTGGTCATGCTGGGGGTGACGGTGGGGCATCAGTTGCTGGAGATGGAAGAGCTGGCCGGGGTGCCGCAGGAGGAGATCGCCCGTGTGTTGCGGCCCAGCCTTCGCGCGCTCGCCGGCCAGGAGGTCTCGTAGCGAGCCGGGCAAAGAGGTCTCATAGCGAGCCAGGCGAAGAGGTTTCGTAGCGAGCCGGGGCAAAGAGGCTTCGTAGCGAGCCGGGCGAAGAGGCCTTCTCGGCGCTACTGGACGTGGGGTCTCATAACCGGGCGGTAACAAGCTATTGGATCCGGTTTGAATTCGGTGGAACGCCGTTACGGTGAGGGCGATGTCGAAGTAAAGTGTGCGGCACGTTATCCCCTGAGTACTCCCTGCGACCGGGAAGGTGACCGTGGGCGTCGAAGTCGTGGTCGACGGACTGACCAAGTCGTTCGGTAAGCAGGTCATCTGGGAGGACGTCTCGCTCACGCTGCCCGCGGGCGAGATCTCGGTGCTGCTCGGCCCTTCGGGCACCGGCAAGTCGGTCTTCCTCAAGACCCTGGTCGGGCTGCTGCGGCCGGACCGGGGGCATATCTGGATCGACGGCTACGACCTGGCCAACTGCGGCGAGAACAAGCTCTACGAGCTGCGCCGCCTCTTCGGTGTGCTGTTCCAGGACGGCGCCCTGTTCGGCTCGCTCAACCTCTACGACAACATCGCCTTCCCGCTGCGCGAGCACACCAAGAAGAGCGAGGCCCAGATCCGCCAGATCGTCATGGAGAAGATGGATCTCGTCGGCCTGGTGGGCGCCGAGGCGAAGCTGCCGGGGGAGATCTCCGGCGGCATGCGCAAGCGGGCGGGCCTGGCCAGGGCGCTGGTGCTGGAGCCGGAGATCATCCTGTTCGACGAGCCCGACTCGGGCCTCGACCCGGTCAGGACCGCGTTCCTCAACCAGGTCATCGTGGATCTCAACGCCGACATCGAGGCGACGTTCCTGATCGTGACGCACGACATCAACACCGCCCGTACGGTGCCGGACAACATCGGGCTGCTGTTCCGTCGGGAGCTGGTGATGTTCGGCTCGCGCGAGATGTTGTTGTCGAGCGACGAGCCGGCCGTGCGGCAGTTCCTGAACGCCAGGAGGCACGGCCCCATCGGCATGTCCGAGGAGAAGGACGTCTCCGAGTTGGAGGCCGAGGCGGCGCAGGGCCACGATCCCGGGCCGCTGCCGCCGATCCCGCCGCAGCTCATGCCGACCGAGAACCGGTTCCGCCGTACACAGCGCCCGCCGGGCACCTGGCTGGCGGCCAACGGGGTGATCCCGCCGCAGGGGTCGTTCGTGGACGATCGCGGCCGTAACTGGCTGGAGGAGTATCCCCGGCTGGTCAACGCCCACCTGCACGGAACCAGATAAGTCATGACGAAGGCTGATATTTCCGTTTCTGCGGTCTCGCTCGACTACTCTCCGCGCATGAATGACGGCGAATGGTGACGATCGGGCGGTTCGTCGCCATGTCGCTCGACACCGTCAGGGTCGCGGGGCGGCGGCCGTACCAGGGGCGGGAGTTCGTCAAGATCATGCCGGCCGGGACGGGACGGCTGAGCGGGCCGATCCCGGTGGCCCGCACCCGTACGACCGCCGAGGTCGAGCAGGTGTTGTCGGCCGCTTCGCTCCTGGTGAACGGCGGCGGCCTCGACCAGCTCGCGACCGTCAACGCCGAGCTGGGGGACGCCCTCGGCGGCCGCTCGGCCCGGATCAAGGACCTGCTGCGCCGGCTCGACGCCTTCGCCACGGGCCTGGACGGCTCCAAGAACGACGTCGTACGCCTCCTGGACGAGCTCGACGGCCTCACCACCACCCTGGCCCGGCAGCGCGGCACCATCGAGGCCGTCGCCACCGGGATCGGCCCGGCCGTGGCCCGGCTCAGACGCCAGCGCCGCGACCTGACCAGGATGCTCACCGGGCTCGACCGCCTGGGCCGCACCGCCACCCGCGTCGTCGAACGCTCCCGCTCCGACACCCTGGCCAACCTCCGCCACCTGCGCCGGCTGCTGTCGAACCTCGACGAGGCCCGTCACGACCTCGCGAACGGCCTGGCCACCGCGCTCACGTTCCCCTTCCCCGGCTCGGCCGAGGGGCTGCTCAGAGGCGACTACGGCAACACCGGCATCACCGTGGACCTCTCGCCCGGCGCGACGCTGCACAACCTGCTCGGAGGTGCGCGGTGATCGCCCGGCTGCTGATCTTCGCCGTCGTCGGGGTGGTGGCGGTGACGTACACGCTGGTCCGGTACGCCCGGGTGGGCGCGGACCTGTTCGACCCGCCTACCGGGTCACCGTCGAGCTGGCCGACGGGGGCGGGCTGTTCGAGAACTCCGAGGTCACCTACCGCGGCGTGGCCGTCGGGCGGGTCGAGTCGCTGGCCGTGGCGGGGGGCGGCGCGCGGGCCGTGATCAGGCTGGAGCGCGGGCGGCCGGTGCCCTGGCGCGGGCTGCTGGCCGTGGTGGCCAACCGGTCAGGCGTGGGGGAGCAGTACCTGGATCTCCGGCCATCTGGGGGCGGGGGGCCGTACCTGCGGGACGGGGACGTGATCGGGCGCGAGCGCACGCGCCTGCCGGTCACCACCGCCCAGGTGCTCCGCGACACCGACCGGCTGCTCGCCTCCGTGGACCCGCACGACCTGGAGACCGTCGTGACCGAGGCGGAGAAGGCGCTCGGCGCGAACGGGCCGCGTCTGGGGCGGCTGATCGACGCGAGCGGCACGCTGCTCGCACAGGCCGAGAAGGTGCTTCCCGAGGCCGTGGCGGTATTGAGAGACGGGGAGGCCGTGCTGGACGCTCAGCGGGCCTCTGGGGGCCATCTGAAGGCATTTTCCGGAGATCTGGCCACCTTGACCGATTCCCTGCGGGAAGGTGCCCGCGATCTGTCGAACGTCCTCGACCGCGCCCCGCGCGCGGCCGGATCCGTCGGGCGGCTCGTGGACGGCGTCGAACCGCACCTGCGGCCGCTGCTGGCCCACCTCATCGTGGGCGGGCAGAGCGTCTCGGCCCGCGTGAGCGCCCTGCGGCAGCTCCTGATCGGCTACCCGGCGGCCGTGGCGGGGGCGTTCACGGTGGTGCGGGAGGACGGGCTGCATCTCGGGCTGGACCTGAACCTCAACGTCCCGCCGCCCTGCCGGAGGGGGTACGAGCACGTGCGAAGGCGCTATCCGCAGGACGTGACGCCGAGGCCGGCCGACCCCCGGGCGTACTGCGCGGAGCCCCGCGACAGCCGCACAGGAGTGCGCGGAGCACGGAACGCGCCGCCTGCCCAACCGGCTCCGTCGATTAGCGGACTTCATGAGTGGTTGTCGCGTTATGATCCGGCAGCGACCGGCCGGGGAAGAGGTGAGCAGACGTGGCAGGACTTGCTGTTCGGCCCGCTCGCATCCTGATCGCGGCTCTGAGCGGGGTGCTGGCGGTGCTCATCGGCACAGGCGTGTGGATCGCCGCGCAGGCGCGCGACGAACAGGGCAGAGCAGGCGACAAGCAGGCCGCGCTCCTGGCCGCGGGGACCCACGCCAAGAACCTCATCTCGCTCGACTACCGCAGCGTGGAGGACGACATGCGGCGCATCCTCGACACCGCCACCGGCGCGGCCAGGGCCGAGTATGACGCCAACGCCGCCAAGCTCAAGTCCACGACCGTCGAGAACAAGGTCGTCCAGCACGGCGTGCTGCGCGCGACGGGCCTGGTCTCGATGAAGCCGGCCAAGGCCGACGTGCTGGTCGTGGCCGACGTGGAGATCCGCTGGGACGGCTCCAAGAGCGCACCGCAGGAACGGTACTACCGCTGGCGGATGGATGTGAGCAAGATCGGCCGCTTGTGGCTGGTGTCCAAGGTGGTGCAGGTGCCGTGAGGATCTTCACGATCGTGCTGCTGGGCGTCCTGGTGCTCGTGGCGGGGGTGCTGGTGCCGGCCATGTGGTTCAACCTGCGGGAGCTGCGCGACGCTGACACGGCAGGGGCTCAGGCCGTGGCCGCGGCCAAGAAGGTCGCGCCCGACCTGCTTTCGTACGACTATCGGACGGTGGAGGAGGACCTGGCGCGGGCCGGGACGTTCACGACGGGCGAGCTGACCGCGCACTACAAGGAACTGAGCACGTCCCTGACCTCCAGGGCCAAGGCGGAGAAGATCACTCAGAAGGTGAAGGTGGCGGGCGCGGGAGTCGAGCGGGCCGAGGCGGACCGGGTAGACGTTCTGCTCTTCGTGAACACTGATACGGTCAAGGAGATCCCCGGTAAAGCAGGGCGCCAGACAACGGTCAGCAACAATCGGGCCAGGTTCGTCATGGTCCGGCAAGATTCGCGCTGGCTGGTGGCGGGCCTGTCCACTCTCCTGGGGACCGCATGAGGGCCCCGAAGATCACGGGCGTGCCGCTTCCTTCAATTGTTACCAAAAATCAGGTTTAGCGAAGCCTTTGAGATGGGTAACTCAGTCACTGCACCACCGGTTGTCGGCATTGGTTCGACCCCTGGTGTGACGGAGCGTTAACCGCCCCCGTTCGCGGGTATCGTCTTGGGCCTGGCGGTAGGCGATCAGTCACACAGGGGAGAAAACCCAGCGTCCGGGCCCTGAGTCGGCTAAAAGTCGGGCTTGTGGGCTTGACGTTTCCGCCTGAACGGGCGATGCTGCGACCAACGTGGAGCATGCAGCGAGGGCGAAGTGGACAGGCGTGTGCCGTTCGGCTACACTGCCCCTTTGCGCTGCCCTTTGACGACCCGTGATGCTTGCTCACGTTGCGAGGTTGTCTGGCGTGCGTGTAGTCAGTCCGCCG